>NZ_JQMO01000003.1:901307-1201743 GCF_000744785.1 Kitasatospora azatica KCTC 9699
GCCCGCCGCGCCCGCCCTGCCCGAAGCCGACCTGGTGGTCGCCCACACCCTGCTCAACTGCCTGCTGCGCGAAGTCTCGGGACCGGAGCACCAGACCGCCGTCACGGACGGGCGCCTGCTGTTGCGGCTGCCTCGGCGTGGCGCGCTGCTGCGGGTCACGCTGCGCCGCACCTCGCTGCTCGGCGCGCACCGCTTCACCGGCCCGGTGGAGCTGGAGCGAGCCGACGGCTGGGCGGCACTGGACTGGCGCGAGCTGGCGGAGCTGGTGCAGGCCGAGCTGACACTGCGCACCGGCGTCGCCAACGAGGAGTTCACCGCGCAGCTGAGGTCGAGTCAGGAGGGCGTCCTGGCTGCGCTCTCGGACCGTCGGACACTCGCCGACCGGCCGAGCTCACCCGAGGAGCGCTACCTGGAGTCGGAGCAGGCGCTGCTCTTCGGCCACCGCTTCCACCCCGCGCCGAAGTCCCGCTCGGCCCGCGGAGCCGACCGGTCGACCTGGTCCGCCTACGCCCCCGAGGCGCGAGCCGCCTTCCCGCTGCGCTACCTTGCGGTCCGCGAGCACCTGATCGCCGAACGCAGCATCGACCCGGCGGCCACCGCGCTGCTCGACGGACTGCGCGAAGTACCCTACGGATACCGGCTGCTGCCGACCCACCCGTGGCAGTACGAGCTGCTCGGCGAGCACCCGGCGCTGCGGGCCGCACTGGACCGCGGGGACATCCTCGACCTGGGCACCGGCGGCCCGGACTTCGCCGCCACCGCCTCGGTCCGCACGCTGCACGGCGCCGGCGCCTTCCTCAAGTTCAGCCTGAACGTGCGGATCACCAACTGCCTGCGGAAGAACGCCGCGTACGAGCTGACCGGCGCGGTCGAACTGACCGAGCTGCTGGACCCGGCACTCACCGACCTCGCCGAGCGCTTCCCGTACGCTGCGATGCTGCGCGAACCGGCCTTCCGCACCCTCGCGCTGCCCGGCCCCGACGGCGCGCCGGACACCGAGCTCTTCGAAGGCTTCGGGCTGATCGTCCGGGAGGACCTCGGCGCCCGGCTGCGCCCCGGCCTGACCGCCCTGCTCGCCGCCGCGGTGGCGGACGAGTACCCGACCAGCTCGGCGCAGCTGGGCCAACTGCTCGACGGGGCAGCCGAGTCCGAGCTGCTCGACTGGTGGACCAGGTATCTGCGTCTGCTCCTTCCCCCGGTGCTGGCCGCCTACTTCGACCACGGCGTGGTGCTGGAACCGCACCTGCAGAACGTGCTGATCGGCGTGGACGCGGCGGGCCGGCCGGCCCAGGTGCTCTTCCGCGACCTGGAGGGAACCAAGCTGGTGCCGGAGCTGCTGTCCCGGCGCGACGCCGCCGTGCTGGCCGGCCTGCCCGCCCAGGTGGCCGGGCCGATGAGCTATGACGCGCAGCGCGGCTGGGACCGCGTGGTGTACTGCCTGCTGGTCAATCACGTGGCCGAGCTGCTGGCCGCGGTCGCCGACCAGAACCCGTCGCTGGAGCCGGAGTTGTGGGACCAGGTGTGGCAGGTGCTGGAGGAGTACGCCGACGGGCACGGCTGCCCGCCTCGGCTGCGGGCACTGCTCGCGGGCGTACCGCTGCCGGCCAAGGCCAACCTGCTGACCCGCTGGGAACGCAAGGCCGACCGCGCGGCCGGCTACGTCCGGCTGCCCTCGCCGCTGGCCCCCGACGTCCTCACCCAGGCCGCCCGCGCCACCGCCCGTTCCCGGAGTGCCCGTTGACCACGCCCGCCGCTCCCGTCACGCCGGCAGTCCGGGCTCGCGTCGCCGCCCTCACGCCGGAGGAACTCCCCGCCTACCTCTACGATCTCGCCGCCCTCCGCGCCCATGCCGCAACCGTCCGGGCCGCGCTCCCCGAACGCGTCGAGCTCCACTACGCGGCCAAGGCCAACCCCGAACCGGCCCTGCTGACCGCCCTGGCCGACCACGTGGACGGCTACGAGATCTCCTCCGGGGGCGAGTTGGCCCACGTCCGGGGCGTCCTGCCGGACGCTGCGCTTGCCTTCGGCGGGCCCGGCAAGACCGTCACCGAGATGGCCACCGCGCTGCGCATCGGCGTCCACCGCTGGCACGTCGAGAGCGTCAGCGAGCTCCACCAACTCGCTGCCCTCGCCACCGAGCTGCGGCCCACCACCCCCGTCGACATCCTGCTCCGGGTGAACCTCCCGGTCGCCGGCGACGCTCTCGACGGCGTCCCGCTCGCCATGGGCGGCCGGCCGACCCCGTTCGGCCTCGATCCCACCGACGTGCCGCACTGCCTGCGACTGCTCGACACCGCGCCGTTCGCCGCGCTTCGGCTGCGCGGTATCCATGCCCATCTCGCCAGCGGTCTGGACGCGCCGGCCCAACTCGCGCTTGCCGAGCAGATCGTGAGCTGGGCGGGCACGCTGGCCGAACGCTTCGGGCGCTCCTTCGAGGAGGTGAATCTCGGCGGCGGAATGGCCGTCGACTACGCCGACCCGAGCGCCCGCTTCGACTGGGCCGCCTACGGCAGCGGGCTCGCCCGGCTGCTCGCAAGCCACCCCGGCCTGCGCCTGCGGATCGAGCCCGGCCGCGCCCTGACCGCCTACTGCGGCTGGTACGCCACCGAGGTACTGGACGTGAAGCGCAGCCACGGGGAGGAGTTCGCCGTCGTCCGGGGCGGCACCCACCACCTGCGCACGCCCGCCACCCGGGGGCACTCGCAGCCGTTCAGCGTGCTGCCGGTGGCGCAGTGGGCGCATCCGTGGGACCGGCCGGGCACGGCAGGTGGCCCGGTGACGCTCTGCGGGCAGCTCTGCACGCCCAAGGACGCGCTGGCCCAGCGGGCTGCGGTCGCCGAGCTGCGCGCCGGGGACCGGGTGGCCTTCGCGCTCGCGGGCGCCTACGCCTGGAACATCTCGCACCATGAGTTCCTGATGCACCCTCGCCCGGGCTTCCACTTCCTCAGCTGAAGCGGCCTCAGCTGAGCCGGTCTCACCCGATGCGGACTCACTCGATGCGGACTCACTCGATGCGGACTCAGCCGGTTGGCCTCAACCCGCAGGTAGAGGGCGCTTCTCCACCGCCATCCCCACCCAGGGGTTGAGGCCCGGTCGGCCCCTGCTGCGGCACTCTTTGGCCATGACCAACACCATCCCCTGAACCCCAGCCGACATCCCCCAAGCCCCCTCAGCCCTCGCCCCAACCACCGCCAAGGAGTTGAAACTGCGCCAGCCTCTCCCCTCGCTCCACTAATGAGGCTAGGCTAGCCTTCCTTAGGCTGCCCTTGCCTGATGGCCTCAGGTCAGCTCTCCGTGCGCCGTCACGGCCGGTTCGGCCGAGCACCGTTCATTGGGCGCCGCCATGCCCAGACCCGAGGACCAGACCAGTGCCCGTTCCGCGTTCCAGCAGCGACGCCGCCCACCGTGCCGCGGTGTACTGCTGGCTCGAACCGCAGACCGCCACCGCCTCCCCAGCGAACGGTCACCGTGCGGAGCTGACCGCCCAGGAGCAGCTCGCGCGGCAGCGGGCCGCCGCACTGGGCCTGACCATCGCACCCCGACACGTCTTCGCCGACCGCCGCCCACCAGCCGTCCCCCCAACCACCACCAACTCAAGCTCAACCAGCTCAACCTCCACCAACTCAAGCTCGGGCAACTCGACCTCCGTCAACCCAACCCCGCACCCCACCCCCGCGCGCACCGCCACCGCACATCCCAATCCCGGCTGGACCGCACTGCTGGCCGCCCTTCGAGCCAAGGAGTTCCAACACGTCTTCCTTCACCAGGCCGAGCGACTGGAGAGCCACCCCTTCGCCCTCGCCGAGCTGCTGACCCTTGCCACCGAGCATCGGCTGCGTCTGCACGGACACCCACACGATCTCAACGACCAGGCAGTTCGTGCCGAGTTGCTCCGTACCGCAGAGCGCGCCTGCCGCACCGCCCGAGAGACCTCCGAGCGGGCGCGGCGAGCGCACCGGCAGGCCGCTGCGGACGGCCGCACCCACGGTGGTGGCCTGCGGCGGTTCGGCTACACCCCGGGGCTGACCGCCGTGGTGGAGCACGAGGCGCAGGTGGTCCGCGAGCTCTTCGCCCGCTTCCTGGCCGGCGAGTCGCTACGGTCCCTCGCCGTCGACCTCAACGACCGTCAGATCCCGACCGCCTACGGCAACAAGTGGACCGTCAGCGGGGTCGGCCGCCTCCTCGAAGCACCCCGCTACGCCGGCCTGCGGGTGCTCGACGGCACGGTGGTCCGCGCCCCGGACGGCTCCTACGTCACCGCCGACTGGCCCGCCTGCGTCAGCGTCGATGACTGGGAGGCGGCCCAGCACCTGCGCGCCGCCCGCGCCCGCGAGCAGGCCGCCACCCGTCGGCCTCGGCGCGAGTACCCACTGACCTCACTGCTGCGCTGCACCCGCTGCGAACGACACATGGTCGGCTCCATGATCGGCAGCTACCCGACCTACGCCTGCACGTCCAACAGCAGCCTCGAAGCGGTCCACTGCTCACGCCACATCGGCGCCGAGTCCCTGGAGGCCCACGTCGCCGAACACGCCATCAGTCTGCTCGAAGCCCTCCCCGTCGACGCCCTCCCGTCCGGCGCCCTGCCCTCCGTCCCACTCCCTTCCGGCGCCCTGTTCCTGGACACTCTCGACGGCGTCCGCACCGGCCCGCAGGCCCGCCACGGCTGGGCCCGCCTTAGCCCCACCCGACGGGCCGCCGTCTACCGCTACTTCTTCGCCGCCATCCGCATCTCCGCGTCCTCGACCAGCCGAAGCGTCTTCGACCCGACCCGCATCGAGATCGTCCCGCACCGCCAGGACACCGAGCACTCCACCTGACCTGTGCTCAACCTCGTCGACCTCGGCCTGTCCACGGCTACGGAGTCAGCCCGGCCCAGGTCCACCCCCCGGCTCGCGCAGCACTCTCAACCGCCGCTGGTACTCCTCATCGTCGATCTCGCCCCTCGCATACCGCTCTCCCAGGATCCGCTCCGGAAGGATCCGCTCGGGCAGACCTCCCTCCGCCTGACCGCGTTCCGGTTCGCCGACGCCCTTCGGCCCGGGCCAGTTCCGCGGCCCCGCCACCGGCGCCTGTCGCATCCCTCGCGAGCCCTGCGCCCGGAAGGCCAGCACCAGCAGCACCCCGAGCAGCACCAGCAACACCAGTGCACCGATGGCGAAGAAGCCGAACCCGAATCCCCAGCCGCCCACTCCGCCGACATGGTGATGGTGGTGGATCAACATCGCGCACCACCTCTCGTTGACCATCTTCCAGTGTGCTCCCCCAATCTGAGTCGCCTGCTCATTCGTGCTCACTTCGCCATTGAACGCGCAGAAATGGACTGCTAGCCTCCCCCCGCAGCCATCACCTCGTGCTGCTTTCCAACCAGTCCCTGTGTCATGGACACTTCCGCACACCTCTTTGGACGTGGCATGCGAACACTGCGAACCAGTCGACACTTAAGCCCACGCACCACCCGCACCACCCGCCACACCACCCGGACCACCCTCACCGGCGCCTTCGGCGGCGTGCTCGCGATCCTGCTGGCGCTGCTCGGCGGCCAACCCGCCGCGCACGCGGCCACCCCGTCGGCCGGCACCCTCTCGCTGTCCGGCACCCACACCCTCAACTGGCAAGGCCACTCCTACCCGAGCGGCTCCGTCCCGGACCCGGCCCACTGCCCCACCCAGGCCCAGGACCCGCAGGGAGCGACCTGCGACCACTTCGACCTCACCGTCGACGTCCCGGCCGGGTACTGGCAGCAGAACCCGGACGGCGGAGTCCCGCTGTCGATCAACTGGCCCGACGCCAACAACGACTTCGACCTCTACATCTACGACAGCGCCGGCCACGAGGTCGCCGAGAGCGCCGGCTCCACCGATCCCGAGGCGACCGTCATCCCCAACGCCTCCGGCACCTACCACGTCCTGGTGGTCCCGTACGCGGTGACCAACTCGGGCTACAGCGCCACCGCGAGCATCCCGACAGCCACCACCGTCGGCAACGCCACCGCCATCGCGCCGACCAACGACGGCAACGGCAGCACCACCGGCTACGAGATCCAGGCTGGCGCCGCCCGCGCCCGGATCGAGTTCACCAGCGAGGACGTGTTCCGTCTCCAGCTCGCGCCTGACGGCACGTTCACCGACCCGGCCGGCCGCGAGATGGTGACCACCGCCCCGTCACCGCTCAAGACCACCCGGGAGTTCGACGCCGGCGACTACTACGCCGTCGCCTCCAAGGACCTGGTCCTGCGTGCCTACAAGAGCCCGTTGCGGTTCGCCCTCTACCGGGCCGACAACCGCACCGTGGTCTGGCAGGAGACCCGCGGCCTGACCTGGACCGAGGACGCGATGCAGCAGACCCTCGCGCGCGGCCCCCAGGAGCAGTTCTACGGCGCCGGCGAGCAGAACGGCAGCTTCTCGCACCGCGACCAGACCGTCCACGTGGCCAACAACTTCAACTGGAACGAGGGCGGTTACAACAACTCCCAGCCCTTCTACCTCTCCAGCGCGGGCTACGGGGTCTTCCGCAACACCTTCGCCCCGGGCGTCTACGACTTCGGCGACCGGGTCCACACCTCGGCCCAGGAGCGCCGCTTCGACGGCTACTTCATGACCAGCCCGTCCGGGCCCGACCTGAAGGCCGTCATCGGCCAGTACACCGACCTGGTCGGCAAGCCCTTCATGCCCCCGGTCTACGGCCTGGAGCCGGGCGACTCCGACTGCTACCTGCACAACGCCAACCGCGGCGAGCGGCACACCCTGGACGCGCTCAAGGTGGCCGACGGCTACACCGCCAACCAGGACCCGCTCGGCTGGATGCTGGTCAACGACGGCTACGGCTGCGGTGACGAGAACCTCCAGCAGACCGGCCAGGGCCTTCGCGACCACAACATGCAGCTCGGGCTGTGGACCTCCACCGGTCTGCCCAACCAGGGCGAGGAGGTCAAGGCGGGCGTGCGGGTCCGCAAGCTGGACGTCGGCTGGGTCGGCCCCGGCTACCAGTTCGCGCTGGACGGCTGCATGCAGGCCAAGGCGGGCATCGAGCAGAACAGCGACGCCCGCGGCTTCGTCTGGCTGCCGGTCTCCTGGGCCGGCGCGCAGCGCTGCGGCGTGCTCTGGAGCGGCGACCAGACCGGCAGCTACAACTACGTGAAGTGGCAGATCCCGACCTACGCCGGCTCCACGATGTCCGGCATCGCGTACAACACCGGGGACGTCGGCGGCATCTTCGGCAGCGATCCACGGGTGGAGACCCGCGACCTGGAGTGGAAGACCTTCATCCCGACCATCATGACCATGGACGGCTGGGCGAAGAGCGACAAGCAGCCCTGGCAGTTCGGTCAGCCCTACACCTCGGTCAACACCAAGTACCTGCAGCTGAAGGAGCGGCTGCTGCCGTACCTCTACACGCTCGCCGCGCAGGCGCACCAGAGCGGTGTCGGTGCGGTCCGTCCGCTGGTTCTGGAGTATCCGAACGACCCCAACACCTGGGGCGACGCGGCAAAGTACGAGTTCCTCAGCGGCAAGGACTTCCTGGTCGCTCCGGTCTACGACGCCTCCGAGACCCGCGACGGCATCTACCTGCCGCAGGGCACCTGGGTGGACTACTGGACCGGCAAGACCTACCAGGGCCCGACCACCATCAACGGGTACCACGCTCCGCTGGATACCCTGCCGCTCTTCGTCCGTGCGGGCGCGATCGTGCCAATGTGGCCGCAGGGCACCCTCTCCTGGCAGACCCGGGACACCTCCCGGCTGGACTACGACATCTACGCCCAGGGCAACGCCGACTTCACCCTCTACGAGGACGACGGCACCACCCGGGCGTACCAGCAGGGTGCCAGCGCCACCCAGCAGGTCACCGTCCGGGCAGCGGGCGAGGGCCACGGCGCCACCCTGGTGACGGTCGGCCCGAGCACCGGTGACTACGCGGGGAAGCCGGCTGCGCGCAGTTACGAGTTCAGCGTGCACGTCGGCGCCGAGCCCGCGACCGTCCTGCTCGACCACCACCCCGTCACCGACTGGAGCTACGACTCGGCGGCCGGCGTGGTGCACATCAAGACCCCTCCGGAGTCCACCAGCAGCAGCTTCTCGCTCCTGCTGGCCGGCGCCGGCGGCATCGGGCGTTGACCCGGATCCCACGGCACCCCCGCCATGACGCACCCGCAGTAGTGCATCCGCAGTAACGCACCGAACTCGCCGGGGCGGGACCACACGCCCGCCCCGGCGACACCCCTTCGCAAATGGGATGATCAGACCAAGGTCTGTCCAGGCCTGGGACACCCATCAGCGGAGAGATCATGGCTCCGGACCAGCCAAATTCCCCGGATCCGGCCCGTTCCCCGGACCCACCTCGTTCCCCGGACCCGCCCCGTTCCCCGGACCCGCTCGCCTTCCTCAGCGGCCGCGAGACCGAGCAGCTGCTCGATGCCCTGGCCCCCGGCCCCGACGGCCCGATTCTCGCGCCGCTGCTGACCGACTACCGCCTGATCCGCCAGATCCTGGACCGGGCCGGCCTCGGCATCGCCATCCTGGACACCCAGCTCCGCTACCGCTACGTCAACCAGACCCTCGCCGAGATCAACGGCGTCCCGGCCACCGAGCACACCGGCCGCCGGATCGCCGAGGTGGTCCCGGGCATCGATGTCGCCGCCGCCGAGAAGACCCTGCGCGCGGTACTCACCGACGGCTTGCCCCGGTCGCACACCGTCGAGGGCACCACCGCCTCCGGTCCCGCCGGCGAGCTGCGCTGGTGGCACAACTCCTACTACCGCCTCGACGACCCGGACAGCGCGGGCACGCCGAGCAGCACCCCGCTCGGGGTGGTCGCCATGGTCCTGGAGATCACCGAAGACCGCCGGATCCGCCAGGCCCTGGACCGGGCCCGCACCCGGCTGGCCCTGCTGGACGAGGCAGCCACCCGGATCACCACCACCCTGGACGTCGAACAGGCCGCCAAGGAGTTGACACGCCTGCTGGTCCCCCGGCTCGCCGACGCCGCCGTGGTGGACATCCTGGAACTCGATCCGCACCGCGCGGCCGAGCTGATGCTACGTCGGCTCGCCCTGAGCACGACCCCCGAGCTGATCCGGGCCGGCCGCTACGTCGGCGCGCCCGGCACCCTGGTCCGCCCGCAGGCCGGCTCCTCGCTCGCCCGCTGCGTGATCGAGCGGGTCCCGGTCGTGCTCAACCACCCCACCGACGAGGAGATCCGTCAGACCGCCGCCCATCCGCAGCGGCTCACCTGGTACCGCCGCCTCGGCCTGCACTCGGCCGCCTTCATCCCGCTCACCGTCGGCAGCACCGTGATCGGCGCCGTGACGCTCGGTCGGGCCGGCGCCTCCCCGGAGTTCACCCCGGACGACGTCGCGCTGATGGTCGAACTGGCCGATCGGGCCGGGCCCGGAATCAACAACGCGCAGCGTTACGCACACGAGCACGAGTCGGCGTTGGCGCTGCAGCGCGCGCTGCTGGCCGAGCCGATGACTCCGCATCCGAACGTCGAGTGTGCGCTGCGCTACCTGCCGGCCGGCGCCTCCGCCGAGGTCGGCGGCGACTGGTACGACACGGTGGCGCTGCCGGGCGGCCGCACCCTGCTGGTGGTGGGCGACGTGATGGGCCACGGCCTGGACGCCGCAGCCGCGATGAGCGAGTACCGCTCGCTGGTCCGCGCCCTGGCCCTGCAACGCCGGTCGCCGGCCGGGATCCTCAACGAGGCCGAGCGGATCGTCGAGGCGCTCGCCCCGGAACGGGTGGCGACCTGTCTGCTGGCCCTGGTCGACCCGGTCCAACAGCGCGCCACCTTCGCCAATGCCGGCCATCTGCCGCCACTGCACCTTCGGCCCAAGGCTCACAGCCACCTGCTCGACCTGCCGGTCGGCCCGCCGCTGGGCGCCGGCCTCGGCGACTACCAGCAGCTGACCGTGCCCTTCGCCCCCGGAACGGTCCTGCTGCTCTACACCGACGGCCTGATCGAGCGGCGCGGCACCGACATCGAGGAGTCGCTGCGCGCACTGCGCGACCTGCCGCTCGACCCGGCGGCCCCGTTGGAGCACCTGATCGACACGGCGCTGACCGGACTCGCCGCCGGCCATGGCGAGGACGACGTGGCGCTGCTCGCGGCCCGCCTCGCACTGTAAACACCCCCGACGCAACACCCCCGACGCAACACCCCCGACGCAACACCCCCGACTCAGCAACTCCTACTCAGCAGCCTCTACGTAATAACCCCTCAGCGCTCTTGCCACTTACCTCAGCATGCGCTTAGCTAGGTAATGCCTCCAGCGCCCAAGCACCCATTACATCCACCAGGAAGGCAGCGCCATGTCCGACCAGACCCTCACCGAAGCCGGCACCAACATCAACACCAACACGGAAGCCGACACCGGCGCCGACCCCGAGCGCGCCTACTGGGCCGGCTGGCAGCGCAGTTGGGACCGCCAGCAGGAGTGGTACCTGCCCGACCGCGAGGAGCGGTTCCGGGTGATGCTCGACCTGGTCGAGGCCGTCACCGGGCCCGCACCCCGGGTGCTCGACCTGGCCTGCGGCACCGCCAGCATCACCGGGCGCCTCCTGACCCGGCTTCCGCAGGCGAGCAGCGTGGGCGTCGACCTCGACCCGGCGCTGCTCGCGATCGCCGAGGGCCACTTCCGCGCGGAACCCCGGCTGACCCTGGTCACCGCCGACCTGCGCGAGCCCGACTGGACCGCCGCGCTTCCCGCCGGCCCGTTCGACGCTGTGCTGACCGCCACCGCGCTGCACTGGCTGAGCGCGGAGGACCTGCTGCGGCTCTACCGCGATGTGGCGGGCCTGCTCCGCCCCGGCGGGATCTTCATGAACGCCGACCACAGCCCGCACCCCGCCAGTGCGCTGCTGAACGCCGCCGACCGCGCGCTGCAGCGCCGCCGCCAGGCGGAAAAGCAGGCCTCCGGGGTGCCGGACTGGTCCCGGTGGTGGCAGCTCGCCGCCGCCGATCCCCGCCTCGCCGAGGCGGTGGCCGCCCGCTCCACGCTCTACCGCGACCACCAGGACGGCGCCACCCACTCGGCCGAGTGGCAGACCGCTCGGCTGCTCGAATCCGGGTTCAGCGAGGTCGCCGTCCCCTGGCGCTCACTCTCCGACGCCCTGGTCGCCGCGCTCCGCTGAAGACCCTCCCCGGACTCCGGCCCCAGCGCTCACCTCACAGCTCCCCCCGCTCCGCCCGCCCAGCCTCCTCCGCCGCGGTCTCCGCCGCCCGCACCTCCGCCGCGACCTCCGCCGCGGGGCGCCGGATCAACCGGCCCCCGTGGCGCGCCGCCAGTGCGTCCAGCGGCGCCGGGTCCGACTCGTGCGCCTCGACGATCAGCATCGCGTGGCCCTCGGCCAAGTCCTTGCTGTAGACCAGCAGCCCCTCGGCCCCGTCCTGGAAGTGCCGCAGCTCGGCCGCCCCGCCCAGCACCGTTCCGGCCGTCCAGCCGAGCAGGACGCCGACCGGCCCGCCGAACAGTCCGAGCAGGCCGCCGACGATCCCGGTCGCCACGGTGGGCGTGCCGGCGCCGCGCACCCAGCTCTCGGGTGTGTCGAGCAGGCCCTCCGTCGAGCGGGTCAGCACGGCGGCCTGCTGGACCCCGCGGAGTTCCTTCGCCTCACCGAAGGCGTCGAGCGCCGCCTGCGGGCTGTCGAAGGTGATGAACAGCATGTGCTGCGTCTCGTCCGCCATCGTCATTCCTCTCCGGAGCTCGTACCGCAAACCCGTACCGCAATCCCGTACCGCACACCCGTACCGCCATCCCCCACCGCACACCCGTACCGTGCACGTTAGGTGCCACGAGCTGAAACGGCGTCAGCACCGCGCCCAACCGTTGAAGAACTGAACCGGGGACGAACTCCGCGCGACACGCCCAAGCTGCAGCGCACGAGTCATGGTGGTGACGCCGGAAGAAGCGGAGAATCGGATCATGCCGCTCCGCCCCGCGCTCTCCGATCCCGCCCGGTACGGCTCGCTGGCCGCGGGCATGCTGCCGGTGCTGGCCTTTCCCACCGCCGATCTGGAGTGGCTCGCCTGGGTCGCCCTGGTTCCTGGTCTGCTGCTCTGCCAACGCGCGCCGCGGGCCCGGGAGGCGGTGGTGCGCGGCTGGTGGTTCGGCGCGGGATTCGTGCTGGCGGCGATGTACTGGCTGGTGCCCACGGTCGGCCCCGGCCTGGTGCTGATCGCCGTGCTGTTCGGCGCGCTGCAGGGCGCGGTGGGCCTGGCCGTCTGGCTGCTGCTGCGTCCCCCGCTGACGGCGCGTCGGGCGTTGGCGGCGCTGCTGGTCGTCCCGTCGGTCTGGGTGCTCACCGAGTTCGCCCGGTCCTGGCAGGCGCTGGGCGGGCCGTGGGCGCTGCTCGGCGCCACCCAGTGGCGCCATCCGACCGTGCTGGCACTGGCCTCGGTCGGCGGTGTCTGGCTGCTCAGCGCCGCGGTGGTGGCGGTGAACACCGCCGTCCTGATCGCCCTGCTGGCGGAGCGCACCGCCGTGCGCGCCGGCGCCGTCTGGGCGGGCGCCGCGGTGCTGCTGGCCGGCCCGGTGGTCTTCGCGCTCACTCCGGGCCCGGCCACCGCCCGCACCGCCACCGTCACCCTGGTCCAGCCCGGCCAGACCCCGGACGGCGCGGCCCGCCTGGACGCCTCCGCCGCGCTGACCACCCAGCTCGCCACCCAGCCGACCACCCAGCTCACCCCCCGCCCGCAGGACCGCCCCGACCTGATCGTCTGGGGCGAGAGCAGCATCACCACCGACCTGTCCCGCGATGCGCCGACCCTGGCCAGGCTGCGTGCCCTGGCCGCCACCACCGGCACCGACCTGCTGGTCAACGAGGACGCCCGCAAAGCCGACGGGCACATCTCCAAGGACGCCGTGCTGGTCGACCAGGACGGCATCCGGGCCCGTTACGCCAAGATGCGGCTGGTGCCGTTCGGCGAGTACATCCCGTTCCGCTCGGCGCTCGGCTGGCTGACCGGGATCAGCAAGGCGGCCGACGAGAACCGCACCCCGGGCCACGACTTCCACCTCTTCCAGCCGGTCGACCGATCCGGCCGCCCGCTGCCGACCGGGGTACTGATCTGCTTCGAGTCGGCCTTCCCCGACCTCTCCAGGACCGCCGTCCTGCAGGGCGCCCAGCTGATCGTCTACCAGTCGGCCACCTCCACCTTCCAGGACACCTGGGCCCCGGCCCAGCACGCCTCGCTGGCCGCGCTGCGCGCCGCGGAGACCGGCCGGCCGGTGGTTCAGGGGGCACTGACCGGCGTCTCGGTGGCCTTCGACCCGCAGGGCCGCGAACTCGCCCGGCTCGGCACCGGCGAGAAGGGCGCGCTCACCGTCCACCTCGCGCTGCCGGACCCGGGTTTTCGCACCTGGTACGACCGGCTGGGTGACGTGGTGCCCTGGACGGCGCTGCTGGTCACCCTCGCCGCGATCGGCTACGGCCTGCGCCCACGCCGCGCGGTCCCACCAGTGCGAGAAGTCGCAGCCGCGGCTACTCCTTCTGCTTCGCCCGGCTCGGCTGCACCCGAGCGGGCTCGCCTGGCATCTTCGGGTGGTCCGGCGGGTAGGGCATCTCGCCGAGTCCCTCGTCGTGCTCCTGACGGTGTGACAGCTCCAGCACCGCCTCCAGGCCGAAGGCGTGGTCGCCCAGCTCCGCCCACGGATCGCCCAGCTCGGCCAGCCGGTCCGGGACCGTCCGCAGGGTGAAGTCCCGAGGTGCGACCTGGTCCAGCTCCTCCCAGCGCAGCGGGGTGGAGACGGTGGCCTCCGGCCGGGCGCGCAGCGAGTAGGCGGAGGCGATGGTGCGGTCCCGGGCCATCTGGTTGTAGTCGACGAAGAGCTTCTCGCCGCGCTCCTCCTTCCACCAGGCGGTGGTGACCTGCTCGGGCATCCGGCGCTCGAGCTCCCGGCCGAGCGCGATGGCGCAGCGGCGCACTTCGGAGAAGGTCCAGTTCGGCGTGATCGGCACGTAGACGTGCAGGCCGCGCCCGCCGGAGGTCTTGGGCCAGCCGCGCAGCCCGTACTCGCCGAGCAGCTCGCGCAGCTGGTGCGCGGCGCGCACCGCGTCGGTGAAGTCGGTGCCGGGCTGAGGGTCGAGATCCAGCCGCAGCTCGTCGGGCCGGTCGGTGTCGGTGCGCCGGACCGGCCAGGGGTGGAAGGTCAGGCAGCCGAGGTTGGCAGCCCAGAGCACGGCGGCCGGCTCGCTGGGGCAGATCTCGTCGGCGAACCGTCCGCTGGGGAAGGCGATCCGGGCGGTGGGCAGCCAGTCGGGCGTGTTCTTCGGCGCCCGCTTCTGGTAGAAGAACTCGCCCTCCACGCCGTCGGGGAACCGTTGCAGCGTGGTCGGCCGGTCGCGCAGGGCGCGCAGCGCCGCTTCGGCGACGGCCTGGTAGTAGTGCGCCACGTCCAGCTTGGTGTAGCCGGGACCGGGGAAGTACACCTTGCTCGGATTGGTCAGCCGCACAGTGCGCCCGCCGACCTCCAGTTCCACCGCTTCGCCCATGGCTCCACGCTAGGCCGGGCGCCCCGGACCGGCACGTGGACGGGCACGCACCGGCATGTGGACGGCACGAACCGGCATGTGGACGGCACTCACCGGCACGCGGGCGGCACGCGGTGCGGGCGGCGGCCGGGTGACGCACCATCAGAGGCATGGACCTTCCCGTGATGCCGCCCGTCGAGCCGATGCTGGCCAAGGCGGTGGACGAGATCCCCGCGGGCATGCACTACGAGGCCAAATGGGACGGCTTCCGGGCCATCGTCTTCCGCGACGGCGCCGAGCTGGAGCTGGCCAGCCGCACCGGCAAGTCGCTGACCCGGTACTTCCCGGAGCTGCTGGACGCCTTCCGGGCCGAGCTGCCCGAGCGCTGCGTGCTGGACGGCGAGATCGTGCTGGCGCACGACGGGCGGCTGCACTTCGAGGAGTTGCAGGAGCGGATCCATCCGGCGGCCTCCCGGGTGAAGAAGCTGGCCGCCGAGAATCCGGCCTCGTTCGTGGCCTTCGACCTGCTGGCGCTCGGCGACCAGTCGCTGACCGAGCGCTCGCTCAGCGAACGCCGTCCGGCGCTGGTGGCGGCCCTCGCGCAGGCCGGGCCCTGCGTGCACATCGCGCCGGCCACCCGGGACCGCGAGCTGGCCCGGCAGTGGTTCACCCAGTTCGAGGGCGCGGGCCTGGACGGGATCGTGGCCAAGCCGCTGGAGCAGCCGTACCGTCCCGGGGTCCGGGCGATGTTCAAGATCAAGCACGGCCGCACCGCCGACTGCGTGGTGGCCGGCTACCGCGAGCACAAGGACGGGCAGGGCGTCGGCTCGCTGCTGCTCGGCCTCTACGACGCTGCGGGCGTACTGCAGCACGTCGGCGTCTGCGCCTCGTTCACCGCCGCCCGCCGCCGGGCGCTGGCCGAGGAGCTGGCCCCGCTGCGGCTGCCCGACCCGAGCGGGCACCCGTGGGCGGCCTGGACGGACGAGGCGGCGCACGAGGCCGGCCGGATGCCCGGTGCCCCGAGCCGGTGGAGCGGCGGCAAGGACGCGACCTGGGTGGCGCTCCGCCCTGAGCTGGTCTGCGAGGTCGCGTACGATCACATGGAAGGGACCCGGTTCCGGCACACCACCCGTTTCCAGCGGTGGCGGTCCGACCGGTCCCCGCGGAGCTGTGACTACAGCCAACTGGAGGAGCCGGTCGGCTACGACCTGGCGCAGCTGCTGGCCGAGGGCGTGTCGCCGGATCGCTGACGGCCACGGCAGCCTCCCGGATCGAGAACAGCAGGTGAGGATCATGGTCCTCTCACGGCAGGAAGCTCGCGAGAGCCGGCGGATCGAGGCCCGACTGGCGGCCGAGGACCCGCGGCTGGCCCGAAGGTTCGATCAGTGGCGGCGCAGCCGTGAACGAGTCGCCGAGGCCGCCGCCCTGGCCGCGGGCCGCGACCCGGCCGAGGACCCGAACGCGGCCCACACCCGCCTGCGCCGCCTCTGGCACGAGATCCTGCGCGGTCGCATCCCACTGCCCTGACAGCCCGCCTCCCGCCTGCTGCGTCACTCCAACGGCCGCGGGATCCCGTCCGGTGGGGCGGCTGGTTTGGCACCATCGAGTCAGGGGACACGCGAGGCCGAGAAGGTGAGAGCGGATGTCCAGCGACGCGATCGTGCTGCTGAAGCAGGACCACAAGGAGCTGCTGCGGCTCTTCAAGGCTTACCGCACGGCCCCCGCCACCGACCTCGACGCCCGTGGCGACCTGGCCCAGCAGATCGTGCACGACCTCACCGTGCACTCCTACCTGGTGGACGAGGTGCTGTACCCCGAGGTCAGCGCCCTGCTGCGGGACCCGGCGCACGCGGCGCTGCTCGGCTACCAGGACCACCTGGCGATCGACCGGCTCTGCGAGGAGGTGGCCGACCGCTCCCCCACCGACCCCGGCTTCGCAGCCGGGGTGGAGACCCTGCTGTCCGCCGCGGTGCGCCAGATGGAGCGCGAGGAGCGGGACTGGTTCCCGCTGCTGCGGGCCGCGCTCGGCCGGCGGGACATGCAGGAGATCGGCACCCGGCTGCTCGCGGTGCGCGAGACAGCCCCACGCCACCACCCGGACCAGGCCGAACCACGTGCGGTCGAACCCGGCGCGGTCGAACCCGACCAGGCCGAGCCCGACCGAGCTGGGCCCGACCAGGCCGAGCCCGGGCCGGTTGAGCCCGGGCCGGTTGAGCCCGGGCCGGTTTCCGGCGCCGCACAGGGGGCACCGGGGTAACGAGGGGGGTGGTGACCGGCGAGGTCGAGCATCCAGGAGGCACGGACCATGCGAGTGACCGCCACCACGGACGGGGCGCCCGAGGGCGTCGCCGCCGAGCGCCTGATCGACGAGCGGCTGCTGCACGAGCTGGAACAGCTCCACCGGACCCGGCACGAGACCTTCCTGTACGGCTCCGACGACGCCCTGCGACATCACACCGATCGCCTGGCGGCCCTGGAGGCGGAGTACCTGCGCCGCTTCCCGGACCGGCTGGTGACCGCCGGGCGGACCCGCTCGGGCGCCCGGGCCAGGGAGGCCGCCGCCCGGGCCGAGGCCACCCCAACCGAGAGCGCCCACTGAGCCCGGCCCACTGAGCCAGAGCGCCCACTGAGCCAGAGCACCCACTGAGGGAGCGCGCCGATGACCGAGGCCAGCGCCAAGGACCGCACCGAGCGCCGCGGGCGCGAGGTGGTACGGCTGTACGCCGAGGCGACCGCCTCCTTCGGGCGCCGGGTGCACCAGGTGGCCCGTAACCAGTGGCACTCGCCCACCCCGTGCGCCGACTGGTCCGTGCACGATCTGGTCAACCACCTGACCGCCGGCCAGCTCTGGGTTCCCGAACTGCTGATGGGCGCCACCATCGCCGAGGTCGGCGACCGCTTCGACGGCGACATGCTCGGCGCCGATCCGGTCGCGGCCTGGACCTCGGCCGCCACCGCCGCCCGGGCCGCCTTCACGGTGCCGGGCGCGATGGATCTCACCGTCCACCTCTCCTACGGCGACCGCGCCGCCCTGGACTACTGCGCGGAGCTGACGGTGGACCTGACCGTGCACACCTGGGACCTCGCCCACGCCACCGGCCAGGACGCCCACCTGGCACCCGAGCTGGTGGAGTTCGCGCTGCACGAGGTCACCCCCTACGCCGACCAGCTGGCGGCGAGCGGCGCCTTCGCCCCACCCGTCGCCACCCCGCCGCAGGCCGACCCGCAGACCCGGCTGCTCGGCCTGCTCGGCCGCCGGGCCGCCCCGCCGCTGCAGATCGACCCGGAGGCCACCGGCTAGCCCCGCGCCGCTGATGTTCCGTCAGGCCGCACGCCGACGGCCCGTCACCGCCATCGCCGCCCCGCATACAAACCGCTGTTCACCATCCGATATCGTCACCGCTCTCACGACGCCATGTCGTGGCCGGACCCCCACCAGGGCCCGGCCGAGGCAGTGCGCACACAGTTGTGCGCCTATGCTCAGGGGAGCAACATCACGTGCACCACAACCCACTGCGCCGGACTCTTCCGGCTCTTGCGGCGTTCGGCATAGCCGTGGCCGCACCGCTCGCCACCGCGGGCACCGCACACGCCCAGGGTGACCGCTGCGGGGACCTCGCCATCGAGTACTCGATCGACGGCGGCAAGACCTGGACCGACGACGGCCGGTTCGACACCCCCGCCGGCACCTTCCTGGTCAAGCTGGACGGCGAAGCCAACCGGGGCTGTGACTACCCGGTCTCGCTCGCCTCGTACAGCGCGGAGGGCCCGACCTGGGAGACCTCCGGCACCCAGGTGCTGCTCGGCTGGGCCACCGGCCTGCTCAACAGCGACCACCGCCAGATCACCCTGGACGTGAGCGCCCACCTGCCGAAGTGCTTCGGCCAGATCGACCTGTACAACGGCAGCGAGAAGTTCGCCGGCGACAACGCCCCGCACTACCCGCACGGGGTCTTCGGTGAGGACCTGATCACGGCCTGGAACGGCGGCACCGCCTGCACGCCCACCCCCACGCCGACCGTTCCGGTCCCGGGCACGCCCACCCCGCACCCGACGGCGCCCGGCACGCCGACGCCGGCCCCGAGCACCACCAAGCCGGCCACCGGTAGCCCGTCGCCCTCGGTGAGCTCCAGCACCTCGGCCACCCCGAGCCCGAGCGTCAAGCCGAGCGGCTCGACTCCGTCGACCAGCGCGACTCCGTCGGTCTCCGCCTCGGCGTCCACGCCTGCGGTGGCGAGCACGGTCGCGCCGAGCGGCAAGCCCTCGGTGAAGCCGGTCTCGGCCACGCCGACCAGCCTGGCCAGCACCGGCACCGACGGTGGCAAGCTCGCCACCATCGCGGGTGGCGGCGCCGCGCTGCTCGCCCTCGGTGCGGGCGCGGTGGTCTACACCCGCCGTCGGGCCGCCCAGCGCTGACCCGACAGCCCTGAAGCCCTGAGACGCCCAGGCGCCTGAGGCACCAACGCGCCTGTGGCACTCAGGTGCCGTCACGCCCGTGGCACCGGCCGACCCGGCCGGCGCCACGGGCGTTCGTCATGTCGCGTGACGTCCGGTCATGTCCTGCCCCGGCTCGTCACGTTCGGACGCCGCGCACTTCCAGGCCGGCCAGCAGTTCGGCGGTGGCCGCCGCGACGGCGGCGACCGCCTGCTCGAAGACCAGACGGTTGTGGGCGGCCGGGGCCCGGAAGCCGGAAACCTTGCGGACGTACTGCAGGGCGGCCGCGTGGATGTCCTCCTCGGTGACCTCGGGCATGACGGGCGGGCGCAGGGTCTTGATGCTTCGGCACATGCCTCCAGTCTGCTCCGCCGCACCGACAGCGAGCGGCGAGCAGCGAGACCTGGACATCCAGTCCAATCTGGACGTACTGTCCATACATGGACGACCCACGGATCCGCCTCTGGTCGCCGGTCGGCGAGGCCGTCGCCCGGCTGCTCGGCCCGTACGCCGAGGTGGTGCTGCACGATGTGGCCACCGACCGGATCCTGGCGATCTGGCAGCCGATGAGCGGCCGCGGCCCCGGCGACCCCTCGCTGCTCGGCGAGCTGGACCAGCTGGACCCGAGCGGTCAGGGCGTCTACGGCCCGTACCCGAAGCTGCTGGCCGACGGGCGGCAGCTGTCCTCGGTCAGCGCCGTGCTCACCGGTGCCGACGGCCGTCCGAGCGCGGTGCTCTGCGTCAATCTGGACCGCACCCCGCTGGAGCAGGCGACCCAGTTGCTGGCCGGCTTCGCCGCACCGCTTGTGCCACGCCCGCAGCCGCTCTTCGAGCAGGACTGGACCGACCGGGTGCAGCAGGTGATCGGCGCGTACGTGCGCGAGCACGGCCGCCCGGTGGAACGGCTGCGCCGCGAGGACCGGCTCGTGGTGCTGCGCGAGTTGGACGCGGCCGGCGTCTTCACGGTGCGCCGGGCCGTCCCGGTGGTCGCCACCGCGCTGCGGGTCTCCCGCTCCACCCTCTACGCGCTGCTCGGCGAGCTCCGCGGGGCCCCCCACCCCGCAGAAGACAGCGAACTCGCAGGAGCCCACGAAGGAGACCAGGAATGACCCGGCTGCCCGACTTCCGCCTCGAAAGCTACTTCTCCCGCTGGGAGTTCACCGCCCGCCACCACCTGACCGCCTCCGACGCGCAGACCATGCCGATGGCCGAGCTGCTCGCCCTGGCGGACCCCGGGGACCAGCGGGCCTGGGCCGACCTGGAGCTCGGCTACACCGAGACCTACGGCGACCCCGGTCTGCGCCAGGCCATCGCGGACAGCTACCAACTGGCCGGCCCCGAGCACGTGCTCTGCTTCGCCGGCGCCGAGGAGGGACTGTATGTGGCGATGCGCACCCTGCTCGGCCCGGACGACCACGCCGTGGTGCTGACCCCCAACTACCAGTCCGCCGAGACCGTCCCGCTCGCCCAGTGCGAGGTCACCGGGGTGGCACTGGACCCCGACCGTGACTGGGCGCTCGACCTGGACGAGTTGGTCGCGGCCCTGCGCCCGAACACCAAGGTGGTGTCGGTCAACTTCCCGCACAACCCGACCGGCAAGGTGATCGGCGCCGAGGACTTCCGCGCGCTGGCCGCGATCTGCGACGACCGCGGCATCCACCTGTTCAGCGACGAGGTCTACCGCGGCCTGGAGCGCGAGGAGGGCGCCACCCTGCCGCAGGCCGCCGACCTCTCCGAGCGCGCCCTGTCGCTGAACGTCACCTCCAAGGCGCTGGGGCTACCGGGCCTGCGGATCGGCTGGATCGTCTGCCGCGACCGGCAGTTGCTCGGCGAGCTGGAGCGGATGAAGCACTACACCACGATCTGCAACTCCGCGCCGAGCGAGCTGCTGGCCCGGATCGCGATGAAGAACCGGGATGCCCTGGTGGCCCGCTGCCGCTCCCTGATCGCCGCCAACCTGCCGGCTTTCGACGCCTTCTTCGCCGAGTTCCCCGAGCTCTTCGAGTGGTCCGCACCGGACGGCGGCTGCGTGGCCTACCCGCGCTATCTCGGCGCGGACGGCGTCGAGGAGTTCTGCACCACGCTGGTCGCCGAGGCCGGGGTGCTGCTGCTGCCCGCCTCGATCTACCGCTCCGAGCTGACCGCCAACCCCACCGACCGGTTCCGGATCGGCGTCGGCCGCGCGAATCCGGAACCGGCCCTGGCGGCCCTCGCCGACTGGCTGAAGAACCGTCAGGTGGTGTAGCCCGAGTTGAGCTCCACGTAGCCCGGCGTCAGATCGCAGCCGTAGACGGTGAACTCGCCCTCGGCCAGGCCCAGGTCGACCGAGATCACCACCTCCGCGTTGCCCAGGTACTCCCGCGCCTCGGCGAGCTGCGCCTCGTCCGGCTCGGTGGGGAACATCTCCAACTCGCCGTAGTGGATGGTCACCTTGGCCGGGTCGAGGTCGGCGTCGTCGTCGATCTTGCCGATCGCCATCGCCACCCGGCCCCAGTTCGGGTCGGCGCCGTGCACCGAGGTCTTCACCAGCGGCGAGTTGACCACCGACTTGCCCACCCGCTTGGCCTGCGCGGCGTCCCGGGCACCGGTCACCCGCACCTCGATCAGCTTGCTCGCACCCTCGCCGTCCGAGGCGATGTCCCGGACCAGGGTCAGCGCGGCCCGGTACAGCACCTGCTCGAACTCGGCCAGGTCCACCGGTCCGGCCAGGCCGTTGGCGAAGACCGCGGCGGTGTCGCTGGTCGAGGTGTCGGTGTCGATGCTGAGCGCGTTGAAGGTCCGGTCCATCACCCGGCGGAAGACGGCGTCCAGCCCGGCGGGCGCCAGCTCGGCATCGGTGAAGAAGAAGGTCAGCAGGGTGGCCATATTGGGCTCGATCATGCCGACGCCCTTGGCGATGCCGACCACCACCGCGTCGCCACAGGTCAGGTGGATGGACTTGGGGCGGGTGTCGGTGGTCATGATGGCCGCGGCGGCGGCCTGGAAGTCGGCCGGCGGCAGCGGGACGGGGAGCTGCGCGATGCCCGCCCGGATGGACTCCATCGGGTAGGGACGGCCGATCACCCCGGTCGAGCCGATCACCAGCTGCTCGGGCGCCAGCCCGGCCCGCTCGGCCACCAGTCGGCGGACCTCGGCGGCGTGCTCGGCACCCGCCCGGCCGGTCGCCACATTGGCGTTGCGCGAGATCACCACCATGCCGCGGGCGTCCTGCCGGGCGGCGTCGCCACGGCTGAGCTGCACGCTGGGCCCGGCGAAGCGCGAGCGGGTGAAGACCGCCGCGGACACGGCGGGCACCTGCGAAAGGACGACCGCGAAGTCGTCGGCGCTGTCCTTGAGGCCCATGTTGGCCGTGTGGCCGAGGAACCCCTTCGGCATCGGTTGGTCCGTCATCACTGTCCCCCTGAATGAATACATATTCCGTTAGGTGCATACAGTATCAGTAGCGACGACTCGCACAGCCGGGGACGCCGGGCGAGCATGAGGGCATGCTGCTGGCCGACCTCGCCCGGACCTCGCAGGAGGTTGCCGCCACCTCCGCCCGCTCGCGCAAGACCGCGCTGCTGGCCGAGCTGCTGGGACGACTACGGGGAGCCACCGAGTCCACCGAGGCGCCCGTGGTGGTCACCTACCTGGCCGGACGGCTGCCGCAGGGCCGGATCGGGGTCGGCTGGACCAGCTTCGCGCAGCCCGTCCAGCCTGCCGGCCGACCCACGCTGACCGTCCGTCAGGTGGACGCCGCACTCACCGCGATCGCCGCCGTCAGGGGCCCCGGCGCCCAGGCCGAGCGCCGCGCCCGGCTGACCGAGCTGCTGGCCGCCGCAACCGCGCCCGAGCAGGAGTTCCTGATCCGGCTGATCGGCGGCGAGGTCCGCCAGGGCGCACTGGACGCCGTGGCGGTGGACGCGCTGGCCGCCGCCGGCGGCGCCGAGCCGGCGCAGGTGCGTCGAGCGGTGATGCTCGGCGGCACGCTGGGCGCGGTGGCCGAGGCGCTGCTCGGCCACGGACCGGACGCGCTGGCCGAGTTCCGGCTGACCGTCGGCCGGCCGGTGCTGCCGATGCTCGCGCACACCGCCAAGAGCGTCGAGGAGGCCTTGGACCGGCTCGGCCCGTGCGTGGTGGACGAGAAGCTGGACGGCATCCGGATCCAGGTGCACCGCGACGGCCCCGAGGTCCACGTCCACACCCGCACCCTGGAGGAGATCACCGACCGCCTCCCCGAGGTGGTCGCGGCCGCCCGCGCGCTGCCGGCCCGGCAACTGGTGCTGGACGGCGAGGTGATCGCCCTGGACGCCGACGGCCGGGCGCTGCCGTTCCAGCAGACGGCCGGTCGGGTCGGCTCGCGGCTGGATGTCCCCGGCGCCACCGAGTCGCTGCCCCTAACGCCCGTCTTCTTCGACCTGCTCGCGGTGGACGGCCGCGAGCTGCTCGATCTGCCGACCGCCGAGCGGCACGCCGAGCTGGCCCGGCTGGTGCCCGAGCCGCTGCGGGTCCGGCGGCTGCCGGTGCCCGACCCCGCCGATCCGGCCGCCCGGCGCGCCGCCGCCGCGTTCACCGCCGAGGCACTGGCGCGCGGCCAGGAGGGCGTGGTGGTCAAGGCGCTGGACGCCGGCTACACGGCCGGCCGGCGCGGCGCCTCCTGGTTGAAGGTCAAGCCGGTGCACACCCTGGACCTGGTGGTGCTGGCCGCCGAGTGGGGACACGGCCGCCGGTCCGGACGGCTGTCCAACCTGCACCTCGGCGCCCGGCAGCCGGACGGCTCCTTCGCGATGCTCGGCAAGACCTTCAAGGGCCTGACCGACGCGCTGCTCGGCTGGCAGACCGAGCGGCTGGACGAGCTGGCCGTCGAGCGGCCCGCCTGGGGCGTGCGGGTGCGGCCCGAGCTGGTGGTGGAGATCGCCTTCGACGGGGTGCAGCGCTCGACCCGCTATCCGGCCGGGGTCACCCTCCGGTTCGCCCGGGTGCTGCGCTACCGCGAGGACAAGCCGGCGACCGCGGCCGACACCGTCGAAACCGTGCGTGCTTTCCTGCCAGCTGAAATATCTGACTAGTCAGTCACTGTTCTCTCAGATAACGATCCGTGCCAGGAGAACGCAGACCAGGAGAAGGAAGGAACCACCCCATGTCCAAGATCGCCGTCTTCGGAGCCAACGGCACCATCGGCAGCCGCATCGTCCGCGAGGCACTGAACCGTGGGCACCAGGTCACCGCCGTGGTCCGCGACCCTGCCAAGATCACCGAGCAGCACCCGTCACTGACTGTGGTCAAGGGCGACGTGTTGGAGCCGGTCTCCGTCCGCGCCGCCGCCACCGGACAGGACGTGCTGGTCAGCGCCGTCGGCGGCGGCGACGGCCCGGGCCACCTGGCCACCATCGAGCCCGCCGCCCGGTCCCTGGTGACCGGCCTGCGCGAGCTCGGCGACCAGGCACCGCGACTGATCGCGGTCGGCGGCGCCGGCTCGCTGCGCACCCCGGACGGCAAGCAGGTCTGGGACGCACCCGGGCTGCCCGACTGGCTGCTGCAGATCATGCACGCGCACGGCGACGCCCTCGACTACTACCGCACCGTCAGTGACCTGGCCTGGACCAGCCTCAGCCCGGCCGCCATGATCGAGACCGGCGAGCGGACCGGTCACTACCGCACCTCGCTGGAGGAGCTGGTCGCCGCCGACGACGGCACCAGCCACATCACCGCCGAGGACTACGCGGTGGCCGTACTGGACGAGATCGAGCAGCCCCAGCACCTGGGCGAGCGCTTCGCCTGCGGCTACTGACGGTGGCCGGGACCACGCCCGATCCGCTGGCGCAGCCGGTCGCTCTTCCCGCCCCGACCACGTGTGACGGCCCGCCCGACGATCCCCGGCTCAGGGCGGTCGGGGTGCTGCTCACCACCGCCTCCCTGATGGAGCGTCTGCTGGGCGCCGCGATCCAGCGCGAGGCCGGCATCAGCCACTCGATGTTCGAGGTGCTGCTGATCCTGTCCGAGCGCCCGGACGGCACGCCGATGAGCCGGCTCTCCGGCGGCCTGGTGCTGACCAGCGGCGGCACCACCCGGCTGATCGACCGGATGGTGCAGGCCCGACTGGTCACCCGGGAGCCCTCCGCGGACGACCGCCGGGTGCAGCTGGTCTTCACCACCGAACACGGTCGACGCACGCTGGCCACCGCGGCCGCGGCCCACACCCGGGAGACCGACCGACTGCTGCATGCCGCGCTCTCGCCCGCGGAGGCCGCAGCCATGGTGGACGCCCTGGACCGGCTCGGCCGCCAGGCCCGCGCCGAACTCCCGCCACTGCGTTGAGGTTCAGGACTGCGTTGAGGTTCAGGACTGCGTTGAGGTTCACGACTGCGTTGGGCTTCAGGCCGCCGGGTTGCCCGGTCGGCCGTGCAGCCGCCCGGACCAGTGCGGTTCGACGGCCGCCCAGCCCTCGGCCCAGCGCCGGTCCACCCGGCGGTCGAGGCTGCGCCGGCGCAGTAGGTACAGGGCCTGCAGCCCCAGACTCAGCACCAGCAGGCCGCCGGCGCCCATGCCGAGCGAGAGCAGGGCCAGAGCGGCGGCGCTCTGCGGTGGATCGGCGATCTCGCCACGGTCGGTGACCCAGATCGGCAGGCCCTGGCCGAGGTCGACCGGGCGCGGCAGGTCGAAGCGCCCGACCATGGTGTGTCCGTCCGGATAGGTCCAGGCCACCCGGACCAGCTCGCCGGTGTGGTAGTGGGTGGCGACGCCGGTGGCCCCCGGACCGGCCCGGCCGAGTACGGCGGCCTGGACCAGGTGCAGTCTGGCCGCCTCGGCCCGGGCCCGGGCGGGCGCGGTGGCCACGCCGTGCCCGGCCAGGACACCGTTGACCAGCAGCGCGAGGATCAGGCCGAGGCGGAGCAGCAGTCGGGCCCGGCTGCGGGCGCGGTCCACCGGCCGCCAGAGCGGGCCCATGCCGTGGCCGAACGCGCCGCGCAGCAGTCGCCGTTCAGGTCTGCCGTGGCCAGGCTGAGAGGGTCGCCGCACGGCCGCCTCCCTCCCATGCCACACCGATGATCCGACGATAACTCAGGAGCGGGCCCCGCAGAACAAGGGATTTGGACCAGAACAAGGGTCTTGGACCGGCCGGCCTGCACCGGCCCTCAGTCCTGTGCAGCGGCCTGGTAGACGCCGAAGGGAGCGCCCTGCGGGTCGCGCAGGACCGCGATCCGCCGGACGCCCCCGATGTCGGTCGGCGGCATCAGGGTGCCGGCACCGCGCCCGGTCGCCGTGCTGACGACGGCGTCCAGGTCCGCGACCGAGAAGTACGGCAGCCAGTGCGGCGCCACCTCACGCGGGAACTGCTCGCCCATCACCAGCATGCCGCCGAAGTCCGCGCCCTTGATGCCCCACTGGGTGTACCGCTCGCTCGGGTTGACGCTCCAGCCGAAGACCTTCGGGTAGAACTCGATGCACCCGGCCGCGTCCCGGGTGAGCAGCTCCACCCAGCCGAGCGAGCCCGGCTTGTTGAGGACGGCGGCGCCGGGGAAGGCGCGGGCCTGCCAGAGCGCGAAGGCGGCGCCGCTGGGGTCGGTGGCGACGGCGAACCGGCCCAGGTCGAAGACCTCCATCGGCTGCATCAGCACCTTGCCGCCGGCCTGCTCGACCTTGCTCGCGGTCACATCGGCGTCCAGCACCGCGAAGGAGACGCTCCAGGCGGTGCGCTGCCCCTCGGCGTAGAGCGGGACCAGCGCGGCCACCGGCCCCTCGGGCAGCGAGAGCATGGTGTAGCCGCCGGCCTCGGGGCGCGGATCGGTCTCTGCCTGCCAGCCGAAGAGCTCGGTGTAGAAGGCGGTGGCGGCGGCCGCGTCGGAGGTGGCGAGCTCGACCCAGCAGGGCCCGCCGGTGACCAGCTTCTCGTTCTTCACAGCGACACTCCCACGGTGACACTCCCTCGGCGGACGACCGTCTCGCGGGACGCTACCGGCCGCCCGTGCGAACCGCAGCGCAGCGCGCCCGCCGGGCCGGGGGAATCGCGCGGAATTCACCCGCCGGCCGCGCGGTTGATCCGCGCGCCCAGTTCGCGCAGGTGCTCGGCGAGCGCGGCCGGCTCCTCGACCTGGAACTCGCAGCCGAGCGCGAGCAGCCGGAAGGCCAGCCACTCCAGCGTGTCGGCGCTGGTCCGCACCCGGCAGCTGTCCTGGTCCACCGGCTCGACGGCCATTGGTGCGCCGCCCAGCCGGCGGGTCGCCTCGGCGGCCGGCAGCCGGAGCAGGGCGACCGCCTGGTGGGTCTCGGCACGCAGGCGCAGGCTGCGGGCCACGTAGGCGGCCGCGTCGGGGGCCGGCAGCTCGCGCGGCGCGACCCGGACACCGGTGGGCTGCGGGTCCGTCAGCCGGTCGACCCGGAAGATCCGCCAGTCCTCGCGGTCGTTGTCGAAGGCCACCAGGTACCAGCGCCGTCCGGTGGCGACCAGCCGGTGCGGTTCGACCAGGCGGCGGCTGCGCGCTCCGTCGCCGGCCTGGTAGCCGAAGCGCAGCCGCTCGGGCCCCGCCACCGCGCCGGCCAGCACCGCGAGCAGTTCGGGATCGACGCCGGGACCACCGCCGGGCAGCGGCACGGTGGCCGCGCCCAGCGCGGAGACCCGGCGGCGCAGCCGGGACGGCAGCACCTGCTCCAGTTTGGCCAGCGCCCGTACCGAGGCCTCCTCGATGCCGCTGACCGCGCTGCCGGCCGCCGTGCGCAGCCCGACCGCGATCGCCACCGCCTCCTCGTCCTCCAGCAGCAGCGGGGGCATCGCCTTGCCGGCCGCCAGCCGGTAGCCGCCGATCGCACCCATGCTGGCCTGCACCGGGTAGCCGAGTTCGCGCAGCCGCTCGATGTCGCGCCGGATGGTGCGGGCGCTGACGCCGAGCCGTTCGGCCAGTTCGCTGCCCGGCCATTCGCGCGGGGTCTGCAGCAGGGAGAGCAGACTGAGCAGGCGGGCGGGGGTGTCGGTCATGGGATCCAGGATGCCGGAGAACTGGGACAGGATCTGACCTACATGGCCTCTAGCCTCGTGCTCGTAGCCACGAGAGAGGGAACAGAGACCATGACCACCGCACCCGCAGCCGCCGATCGGCGGCGCTGGATCGCGCTCGCCATCGTGATGACGGCCTCCTTCATGGACCTGGTGGACGTCACCATCGTCAACATCGCCGTCCCGAGCATCCAGCGCGATCTGCACGCCTCGTTCAGCGCGATCCAGTGGGTCACCGGTGGCTATGCGCTGGCCTTCGCGATCGGCCTGATCACCGGTGGCCGTCTGGGCGACATCTACGGCCGCAAGCGGATCTTCCTGCTCGGCATCGGCGGGTTCACCGTGGCCTCCGCGCTCTGCGGACTGGCCGGCGACCCGTCCGTGCTGGTGGCCACCCGGGTGCTGCAGGGCGGCACCGCCGCGCTGATGGTTCCTCAGGTACTGGCGATCATCCACACCTCCTTCCCGGCGCACGAGCGCGGCAAGGTCTTCGGGATGTTCGGCGCGGTGGTGGGCCTGGGCGCGGTCAGCGGGCCGTTGCTGGGCGCGCTGCTGACCGAGTGGGACCTGGCCGGTCTGCAGTGGCGGCCGATCTTCCTGATCAACCTGCCGGTCGGGCTGGTCGGCGCGCTGCTCGGCCGCCGGTTCATCGACGAGTCGCGGGCCGCGCAGAGCCTCAAGCTGGACCTGGTCGGCATGGCGCTGGCGGCGCTGGGCCTGCTGATGCTGCTCTACCCGCTGACCCAGGGCCGGGAGGCCGGCTGGCCGCTCTGGGGCTTCGTCTCGATGGGCCTGAGCGTGCCGGTGCTGGCGCTGTTCGTCCGGTACGAGAAGTACAAGGCGCGCAAGGACGGCTCGCCGCTGGTCGAGCTCTCGCTCTTCAGGGTGCGCAGCTTCGCGGCCGGCATCGGCGTGCAGCTGACCTTCGGTGTGACCTGCGGGATCTTCTTCCTGGTCTGGACCCTCTACATGCAGCTGGGCCTGGGCTGGAGCCCGCTGCGGGCCGGCACCACCGGGATCCCGTTCTCGCTGGCGGTCTCGGCGGCCGCGGGGATGTCGGTGCAGCAGCTGGTGCCGCGGTTCGGGCGCAAGGTGCTGCAGGCCGGCGCCCTGGTGATGGCGCTGGGCGTGCTGCTCTACCTGTGGGAGGCCGACCGCTACGGCACCGGCATCCACTCCTGGCAGATGGCGCTGCCGCTGGTGGTGATGGGCGCCGGCATGGGTCTGATCGTG
Organism: Kitasatospora azatica KCTC 9699; assembly: GCF_000744785.1. Taxonomy (NCBI): domain Bacteria; kingdom Bacillati; phylum Actinomycetota; class Actinomycetes; order Kitasatosporales; family Streptomycetaceae; genus Kitasatospora; species Kitasatospora azatica. The sequence continues at coordinate 930,418 of NZ_JQMO01000003.1, forward strand.
GCTCCGCTGACCGATGCGGTGCTCGGCGAGGTGCCCCGTGAGCACGCGGGTTCGGCCTCCGGTCTGATCAACACCACCCAGCAGCTGGGCAACGCACTGGGTCTGAGTCTGGTCTCGGTCACCTTCTTCACCGTGGTGGACGGCGCCGCGCCCGGGCAGCCGGCCGGGGTGGTCTTCGGCCACGCCTTCAGCCACGCGCTCTGGTGGCTGGTCGGCGCCCTGGCGGTGGTCTTCCTGCTGATGTTCGCCCTGCCCGCCAAGGCGACGAGCCGTCAGGAGCCGGTCGAGCAGCCGGTCCTGGACCGGGAGCCCGAGCCGGTCGGCTGATCCCCCTGCCCCCGCTGCACCCGCTGGACCGCGGCGCCGACCGGGCCCCGCTCAGTCGGCGTCGCGGTGCAGCAACAGCAGGGCGGCGTCGTCCTCCGCCTCCAGCCGCTCGCCCAGGGTGTCGCGGACGTGGTCGGCCAGTGCGGGCAGCTTGGCCGGCCCGGCCGCGAAGACCTCGGCCAGCCGGGCCTGGCCCACGTCCAGGTCTTCGCCGGGCCGCTCCACCAGACCGTCGGTGTACAGCAGCAGGGTGTCGCCGGGGGCCAGCCGGAACGGGGCGGCGGGGTAGCCGTCCGGGTTCCAGTCGGCGGGCAGGCCGAGCGGCAGTCCGACCGGGATGTCGATCCGTTCCACGCTGCCGTCGGCGTGCCGCACCAGCGGCGCCAGGTGGCCGGCGTTGGCCAGCCGGCACTCGCCGGTGGCCAGGTCGACCTGCGCGTACAGGCAGGTGGCGAACCGGTCGGCCTGCAGATCGGCGAGGAAGGCCGAGGCCCGGCCCAGCACCGCCTCACTGCGGTGGCCCTCGGCGGCGTAGGCGGTCATCGCGATCCGCAGCTGCCCCATCACGGCGGCCGCCTCGGTGTCGTGGCCCTGGACGTCGCCGATCGCCACCCCGACCCCGCCCTCGGCCAGCGGCACCGCGTCGTACCAGTCGCCACCGATCCAGGTGCCGACCCGGGCGGTGCGGTAGCGCACCGCCAGCGCGCCGCCGTGCAGCTCGGGCAGCCGGCGCGGCAGCATCGCGCTCTGCAGCCCGGCGGCGATCTCCCGGGACTGGTCGACCAGCATGGCCCGCTGCAGGGACTGCGAGATGGCGCTGGCCAGCGTGGTGAGCAGGGTGCGGTCCTCGCTGGTGAAGTGGCGCTTGCCCTCGTAGACCAGGGCCAGCGCGCCGATCGGGCGCCCCTGGGCGATCAGCGGCAGGAAGGCGCCGGCGGTGGCGATGCTGTCGGCCAACTGCTCGGCCAGGTCCGGGTAGCGGAGCAGGAAGGCCTCGCGCGAGGTGAAGAAGGCGGGCTCGCCGGAGCGGACCACGTCGTTCAGCGGCCAGGGTTCGGTCAGCCGGGCCCGGTGCATCTCGCGGACCCGGACGTTGACCTGGCCGACCGCACCGACCAGCCGGATCCGCCCCTGGTCGACCACGCCCAGGGTGATCCCCTGCGCGCCGAGCCGGCGCATGCTCTGGTCCCCCGTCAGCACCGCCACCACGTCGTCCACGGTGAGCGCCTCGCCGAGCGCGTCGGCCACCTCGCGCAGCGCCGACTCCTGGCGCTGGCGGTCGTCCTCGGCCATCAGCCGCATCGCCGAGTAGGACAGTTCCCGGGTGGCGTCGCGGACCACCCCGACCACCCGGCTGCCCACGCCGACCGCCTGGCCCTGGGTGTGGGTCCAGCGCATCGAGCCGTCCCGGCAGCGGATCCGGAAGTAGCTGCTGTAGGAGTCGCTGCGGCCGGCCCTGATCTCCTCGACCAGCTTGTGCAGCCGGATCAGCTCCTCCACCGGGATCCGCCGGGACAGGCCGGCCGCCATGCCGTCGTACTCGTCCGGGCGCAGGTCGAAGACCGCCAGGCCGCTCTCGTCCAGGGTGAACCGGCCGGTGGCGGTGTCCCATTCGAAGCAGCCGACCTGGTTGGCGGCCAGCGCCTCCAGCTGGTCGAGGTGCGGCTCGGGGAGCTCGGTCACGGTCGGCCGATCAGGGCGCGTGCTGGTCGGCCCGGGCGGCCCGGACCACCACGACCGGGCAGGGCGCGTGCTCGACCACATGCCGGCTGACCGAGCCGAGCAGCACCCCGGCGAACCCGCCCAGGCCCCGGCTGCCGACCACCAGCAGCTCGGCGCCGGCCGCCCGGTCGAGCAGCCCGGCCGCGGCCGGGCCCGGCAGCACCAGTTCCGTGATCTCGACGCCGGACTGACCACCTGTTACCTCGGTGACCGCCTCGCGGAGCACCTTGGCGGCCAGTTGCTCGGGGTCGAGGCCCTCCGCGGGCGGCGGCAGCATCCCGCCGGCCAGCGCGTAGTAGCCGGGCAGTTCCCAGGCGCAGACCGCCTCGACCTGCGGCGCGCCGGTGGCCGCCGCCTGGTCCAGCGCCCAGCGCAGGGCGGCCGCCGCGGCGGGCGAGCCGTCGACGCCGACCACGATCCGCCGCTCCATGACCGCCACCTCAGGCTCTCGGGGTGGCGGCCGAGGCCGCGGGGCGGGCCAGCGTGCAGAAGAGGAAGCTGCCGGTCGGACGGTCCGGGTCGCCCATGCCGGCCCGGCCGCGGCGCACCGCCTGGGCGACGGCGGTGACCGCCTCGTCCAGTTCCCGGCGTAGCTTGGCGATCCGGTCCTTGGTCCGTTGCGACTCACCGCTGGAGCCGAGGTCGCGCAGCCGGACCCGGGCGCCGGCTCGCCCGACCACCGGGTCGAGCCGGCCGGCCGTGGCCTCCACGGGGGTGGCGGCCCAGAGCAGGTGCCCGGTGTCCAGGTCGGTGCTGCCGTCCTCGGCGGCCCGCTGGGCGGCGGGCGGCGAGGAATGCGGACTGGTGCCGAAGAAGCGGCTGAACAGGTCGCCGAAAGGATCGCCGGAGCCGAAGGAGGACGGGAACGTCATGGCAGCAGCACCTGACTTCGCGGGGACGTGATCCGCCTCCACCCTCGCCCGGCAGTTGACGCCCCGCCACCGGAGTGCCCCCAGTCGGTCGGCGCGGGTCGGTCGGCGCGGTATGCCCGCGGCGGGCCGCGTGATCCAGCAGGATCGAGGCATGGACGGTGGACTCAGGCTGAAGAGTGCTCAGGGGCGGTGGGTGGTGCTGGCCGCCGCGCTCGGCTCCGGGATGGCGATGCTGGACGGCACGGTGGTGAACGTGGCGCTGCCGGCCATCGGCGCCGACCTCGGTGCCTCGCTGGCGGCGCTGCAGTGGACGGTCAACGCCTACCTGCTCACGCTGGCCGGGCTGATCCTGCTGGGCGGCTCGCTCGGCGACCGCTACGGGCGGCGCCGGGTCTTCGTGATCGGCGTCTGCTGGTTCGCGCTGGCCTCGGGGCTGTGCTCGATCGCGCCGACGGTCGGGGTGCTGATCGCCGCCCGCGCGCTGCAGGGCATCGGCGGCGCGCTGCTGACCCCAGGCTCGCTGGCGCTGCTGCAGGCGAGCTTCCACCCCGACGACCGCTCGGCGGCGGTCGGCGCCTGGTCCGGCCTGGGCGGGGTGGCCACGGCCGTCGGGCCGTTCCTCGGCGGCTGGCTGGTGAGCGGCCCGGGCTGGCGGTGGATCTTCGTGATCAACCTGCCGGTGGCCGTGGTGGTCGCGGCGCTGACGCTGCGCCATGTGCCGGAGAGCCGGGACGAGCGGGCGACCGGCCGCTTCGACGTGCCCGGCGCGGTGCTGGCCGCGCTGGCGCTCGGCGGGGTCACCTACGCGCTGACGGCGGCGGCGGAGGGGGTGTCGGCGGCGGTCTGGGTCTCGGCGGCCGCGGGGGTCCTGCTGGGGGTGGCGTTCGTGGTGGCCGAGCGGCGCAGCCCCCGTCCGATGCTGCCGCTGGAGCTCTTCCGCTCGCGCCTGTTCACCGCGATCAACCTGGTGACGCTCGGCGTCTACGGTGCGCTGAGCGGGGTGTTCTTCTTCCTGCAGGTCCAGCTGCAGACGGTGTCCGGCTTCGAGCCGCTGGTGGCCGGGGTGGCCTTCGCGCCGGTGACGGTGCTGATGCTGCTCTTCTCCGCCCGGTCGGGGCGGCTGGCCACCCGGATCGGCCCCCGGCTGCCGCTGACCCTCGGTCCGCTGGTCGCCGCGGCCGGGGTGCTGCTGATGCTCCGGATCGGCCCGGCCGCCTCGTACTGGACGGACGTGCTGCCGGCCGCCGTGGTCTTCGGGGTCGGGCTGACCCTGCTGGTGGCGCCGCTGACCGCCACCGTGCTGGCGGCCGTGGACGTGCGCCGGGCCGGGATCGCCAGCGGCGTGAACAACGCGGCCGCGCGGGCCGCCGGGCTGCTCGCGGTGGCGGCGCTGCCGCTGCTGACCGGCCTGAGCGGTGAGCAGTACCGGGTGCCGAGCGCGGTGGACTCGGCCTTTCGCACCGCCGTGCTGATCTGCGCCGGGCTGCTCGCGGGCTCCGGGCTGCTGGCCCTGGCCACCGTGCCGGGACGGCGGCCTGCGGTGGCGGTCGAGCCGGACACCAGTTGGTACTGCTGTCCGACCGGACCGCCGGTGGACCCGGGGCACCAGGCCTCCGAGTCCACCTGACGGCACGTCAGCGCCGGGGTGTCACAGAATGTCGCCCGGCGCGTACTTGGCGGCCTCCGGGTAGCGGGTGGCGACCGTCTCGATCCGGCGGACCAGCTCGGCCACCTGGGCACCGGCGGCGCCGGTGAAGGAGAGCCGGTCGGCCAGCAGCGCGTCCAGCCCGGCCCGGTCCAGCGGGATCCGCTCGTCGGCGGCCAGGCGGTCCAGCAGCTCGTTCTCGCGCGCGCCGGCCCGCATCGCCAGCGCCGAGGCGACGGCGTGCTCCTTGATCACCTCGTGCCCGACCTCGCGGCCAACGCCGGCCCGCACCGCGCCCATCAGCACCTTGGTGGTGGCCAGGAAGGGCAGGTAGCGGTCCAGCTCGGCCTCGATCACGGCCGGGAAGGCGCCGAACTCGTCCAGCACCGTCAGGAAGGTCTCCAGCAGGCCGTCGAAGGCGAAGAACGCGTCCGGCAGCGCCACCCGGCGGACCACCGAGCAGGAGACGTCGCCCTCGTTCCACTGGTCGCCGGCCAGCTCGCCGGTCATCGAGGCGTAGCCGCGCAGGATCACCGCGAGGCCGTTGACCCGCTCGCAGGAGCGGGTGTTCATCTTGTGCGGCATCGCCGAGGAGCCGACCTGGCCCTCCTTGAAGCCCTCGGTCACCAGCTCGTGGCCGGCCATCAGCCGGATCGTCTTGGCCAGGCTGGACGGCGCGGCGGCCAGCTGCACCAGGGCGGTGAGCACCTCGAAGTCCAGCGAGCGCGGGTAGACCTGGCCGACGCTGGTGAAGACGTTCTCGAAGCCCAGGTGGCCGGCCACCCGGCGCTCCAGCTCGGCGAGCTTCTCGGCGTCTCCGCCGAGCAGGTCGAGCATGTCCTGGGCGGTGCCGACCGGGCCCTTGATCCCGCGCAGCGGGTAGCGGGCGATCAGCTCCTCGAGCCGGGCGAAGGCGACCAGCAGCTCGTCGGCGATCGAGGCGAAGCGCTTGCCGAGGGTGGTGGCCTGGGCGGCGACGTTGTGCGAACGGCCGGCCATCACCAGCTCGGCGTGCTCGGCGGAGAGCCGGCCCAGCCGGACCAGGACGGCGACGGTGCGGTCGCGGACGTGCTCCAGGGACTGGCGGATCTGCAGCTGCTCGACGTTCTCGGTCAGGTCCCGGGAGGTCATCCCCTTGTGGATCTGCTCGTGCCCGGCGAGCTCGCTGAACTCCTCGATCCGGGCCTTGACGTCGTGCCGGGTGACCCGCTCACGGTTGGCGATGGAGGCGAGGTCGACCTGGTCGATCACCCGCTCGTAGTCGGCGACGGCGGTCTCGGGGACGTCGATCCCGAGATCCTGCTGGGCCTTGAGGACGGCGAGCCACAAGTGGCGTTCGAGAACCACCTTGTGCTCGGGGGACCACAGCTGGGCCAGGGTCGCCGAGGCGTACCGGGCGGCCAGGACATTGGGGATCTGGGGCTTCGCGCTCACGCTTCGCAAGCCTAACAGTCGAGGTCAGCGCCGCCGTACGGCGGGCCGTCAGAGCGCCGACAGGCCCTTCGCCAGGGTGGTCACGCCACCGGCCAGCGCCAGCAGCAGCACCACCCGGCGGGCCCGGTGCTCGGGGACCCGGTCGGCCAGCCAGTGCCCGATCACCGCGCCGCCGGCCAGTGCCGCCGCCACCGCCAGCCAGGCGGGGGCGGCCAGCCGGGGCGTGCCCTTGGCGGCGATCGACAGCAGGTTGACCAGCAGGCCGTAGAACTGGGCGTTGGGGACGAACTCGCGCACCGTCCAGCCGGCGTTGACGGCGTAGAGCGAGATGGCCGGGCCGCCGACCCCGGCGGCGGAGTTCATGAAGCCGCTGGCCGCCCCCGCCGCCAGCGCGCCGCCCCGGCCGCGCAACGCGGCCACCCGGGCACCGCGCATCACCAGCAGTACGGCGAGGCTGACCAGCGCACCCATCACGGCCAGCAGCGTCGGCTCGGGCAGCCGGGCGGCCACCCAGGCGCCGAGCGGCACGCTGCAGGCGGCCGCCGCCACCAGCGGGAGCATCGCGGCCGGCCGGACCTGGCGCCAGCTGGTCACCAGACCGATCGCGCTGATCGCGCCGGCCGCGCAGTTGGAGAGCACCACGCCCTCGGCCGGGCCCAGCAGCAGCGCCAGCGCGGGCGCCGAGACCAGCGCGAAGCCGATCCCCGCCATCCGCTGCACCGAGGCGCCGGCCAGCACCACGCCGCCCAGCAGCAGGTCGGCCTCCCACCCGTGCGGCACGCTGGACTCCCCCGAAGCTGGAACCGGACCGGTGCGGACGGTCGTCCACCGGTTCGATGACTACGACCGCCGCACGCTACCTCTACCTGGCCCGGCATGCCGAGCCCACCCCCGACGAGGCCGGGCTCACCGAGCGCGGCCGCCGCCAGGCGGCGCTGCTCGGCGCCCGGCTGCGCTCCGTCCCGCTGGCCGCCGTGCACCACGGGCCGTTGCCGCGCGCGGCGCAGACCGCCCGGCTGGTCGGGGAGCAGCTCGTAGGAGTTCCCGTGCGGGTGGACGAGGCGGCCGGCGACTATCCGCCGTATCTGCCGCGGCCCGAGGAGCTGCCCGCCGACAGTGCCGAGTACCTGCTCGGCTTCCTGGCCGGCTTCGAGCCGGCCGAGCGGGCGGTGGGTCCCGAGCTGGCGCGGCAGGCGTTGGCCCGCTTCACCGGTCCGGTGCCGGGCGAGCAGGCGCGGCACGAGCTGGTGGTCACCCACGCGTTCCTGGTCGGGTGGCTGGTCCGGGCGGCGCTGGACGCACCGCCGTGGCGCTGGCTGGGCCTGAACGCCGCGCACGCCGCCCTGACCGTGATCCGCTACTCCCCCGGGCGCCCGACCGCGGTGGTCTGCTTCAACGACCTCGCGCATCTGCCCGAGGAGCTGCGCTGGACCGGCTTCCCGCCCGAACTGCGGCCGTAGCCCGGTCCGTCGCGCGCCGGGGCTCAGCCCTGGAGCAGCGGGAGGATCTGGTCGCACATGGCGAGCAGGCTCTCGCGCTGCCCGGGGTCGAGGGACTCCAGCGCGCGGTGGGCGCGGGTCATGTCGGCGCGGATCTGCTCGAGCACCTCGCGACCGGGGTCGGTGATGGTGACGATCTTGACCCGGCGGTCCGTCGAGGCGGCCTCGCGCCGGGCGAAGCCGAGCGTCTCCAGCCGGTCCACGATGCCGGTCACGTTGGAGGCGTCGCAGCCGAGCCGCCCGGCCAGCGCCCGCATCGGAACCGCCTCGGTCACCACCCCGAGTGCCTTCGCCTGCGAGGAGCTCAGCCCGTGCCGCCCCGCCGCCCCCGCGAAGTCGATCCAGAACGCGGAGCTCACGGCCGACACCGCCGCCATCAGGTCGGCGGTGGTGATGCGGGGTGCAGCGGTAGTCATGGGGGCCATGAGATCAGGGTACGCATAAAAGCTTTATTAACTCCAGCTTTCATACGTTCAACCGGAGAATCCACCGCACCGGGCCCCGGACAAGCCCTACGCGACGAGCTGGGCGAAGAGGCGGGCCAGCTCGGCCTCGGGGTCGGCGGTGAGGCCGGTGTGGACGGGGCCGGGCTGGACGACGGCGCTGCGCGGTGCGGTCAGCCAGCGGAAGCGCCGGCCCGGGCTGTCGCCCGCCGCCGGGCCGGCGGCGGGGCCACCGGCGGCGACGGCCTCGATACCGCGCAGGGCGCGGGCCACCCCGGCCAGGTCGATCGCCGGGTCGAGGGCCAGCAGCTTGGACTCGGGCAGCAGGGTGCGGGCGAGCAGGCGTTCCTGCCAGCGGCAGTAGAGCAGCACGCCGAGGTTGACGCACTCCCCCCGCTCCACCCGGGGCACCGCCCGGACCAGCGCGTACTCGTAGTCGTGCCGTTCAGTCGGCTCGGCCGGCTCGGTCATGCCGTCACCTCCAGTGCGGGCAGCCAGTCCCGCGGTCCGGCCAGCCGTGCGGTCAGCTGGGCGACATAGGCGGCGCGCACCGCGTCGGGGCTGTCGAAGCCCGGCTCGTCCACCAGGAACTCGTCCGGGATCGCCGCGGTCGCCCGGCCCAGCAGTTCGGGCGTGGCCAGCGCGGCCAGCGGCCCGTCCACGGCCGCCAGCTCGCCCGCGAACCGCCCGAGCGCGTGGTCGCCCGCGTCGTAGGGCCGCCTGGTCCAGCCGGCCGCGCCCGCCCAGTGGTGGTGGAAGATCAGGCTGGCGCCGTGGTCGATCAGCCGCAGCTCGCCGCCCACCACCAGCAGGTTGGGGTTGCGCCAGGAGCGGTCCACGTTGCCGATCAGCGCGTCGAACCAGAGCACCCGGGCCGCCAGTTCGGCCGGCACCTCGAAGCAGAGCGGGTCGAAGTTGAGCGCCCCGCTCTCGAAGGCGAGGCCCACGTTGAGCCCGCCGCTGGCCCGCATCTGCTCCTGGATCTGCTGCTCGGGTTCGCTGCGCGCGAGCACCGGGTCGAGCTCGATCCGGACCAGTTCCGGCACCGGCAGTCCCAGCCCGCGCGCCAGCTCGCCGGCCAGCACCTCGGCCACCAGCGCCTTGCGGCCCTGGGCCGCGCCGCTCCACTTGAGGGCGTACAGCCGGTGGTCGTCGGCCTCCACCAGGCCCGGCATCGAGCCGCCTTCTCGCAGGGGCGTCACGTACCGCACCGCCGTCACTTCACGAAGCACGCGCCAACCCTACCCATCCGACGTGTTGCGGTGGCGCCGCCCCAGGGCCCGTGCGAGGGTGACCAGGGAGTTGGCACCCCGTCATACCGGGCCGTCACGCCCGGCGAAGGACCTCACCCAGCGAAGGAACAGTGATGGAACGTCCTCGGATCCTGGTGGTGGGCGGCGGCTTCGCCGGGTTGGAGTGCGCCCGCCGGCTGGAGCGCAAGCTCGCCGCGACGGAGGCCCAGATCACACTGGTCGCCCCGTTCAGTTACCAGCTCTACCTTCCGCTGCTGCCGCACGTGGCCGCCGGGGTGCTCACCCCGCAGTCGGTCGCGATCTCGCTGCGCCGCTCGCTGCGCCGCACCGACATCATCCCGGGCGGCGCGATCGGGATCGATCCGCGGGCCAAGGTCTGCATCATCCGCAAGATCACCGACCAGGAGATCGCCGAGCCGTACGACTACCTGGTGCTGGCGCCCGGCAGTGTCACCCGGACCTTCGACATCCCGGGCCTGAGCGACCACGCGCGCGGTATGAAGACGCTCGCCGAGGCGACCTACGTGCGCGACCACGTGATCGCCCAACTCGACCTCGCCGCAGCCACCCTGGACCAGGCCGAGCGCGCGGAGCGGCTGCAGTTCGTGGTGGTCGGCGGCGGCTACGCCGGCACCGAGACGGCCGCCTGCCTGCAGCGCCTCACCACCGCCGCGCTGGACCGCTACCCGCGGCTGGACCCCCGGCTGATGAAGTGGCACCTGATCGACATCGCCCCCAAGCTGATGCCCGAACTCGGCGAGCACCTGGGCACCCGGGCGTTGAAGGTGCTGCGCGAGCGCGGCGTGGAGGTCTCGCTCGGCGTCTCGGTCTCCGAGGTCGCGGAGAAGAGCGTCACCTTCACCGACGGCCGGGTGATCCCCTCGCGCACCCTGATCTGGACCGCCGGCGTGGCCGCCAGCCCGCTGATCGGCACGCTGGACGCCGAGACGGTGCGCGGGCGGATCGCGGTGACCGCCGAGATGCGGGTCCCGCAGTTCGAGGGCGTCTTCGCGCTCGGCGACGCGGCGGCCGTACCGGACCTGGCCAAGGGCGACGGCGCGGTCTGCCCGCCCACCGCGCAGCACTCGGCCCGGCAGGGGCGCAAGGTGGCGGACAACCTGGTGGCGGCGCTCCGCAACCAACCGCTGGAGCCGTACTACCACAAGGACTTGGGCCTGGTGGTGGACCTGGGTGGCAAGGACGCCGTGTCCAAGCCGGTCGGGGTGGAGATGACCGGGGTGCCGGCCCAGCTGGTGGCCCGCGGCTACCACCTGATGGCGATGCGCACCAACGTCGCGAAGTTCCGGGTCGGCTGCAACTGGCTGATCAACGCGACGGCGGGCGACGACTTCGTCCGCACCGGGTTCCTGGCCCGCCAGCCCGCGACGCTGCGCGACTTCGAGTACACGGACGCGTACTTGACCAAGGAGCAGGTCCGCGAGCACACCCGGGCGCTGCACGCCAAGCACTGATCGAGCCCGGTGCCGCGCTCGTCCCCCCTCGGGACGAGCGCGGCGCTGTGTCGGTCCCAGCTGTGTCGGTCCCAGCTGTGTCGCTCCCAGCTATGTCGCTCCCAGACCGACCGGACTCAGTTCAGGTACATCCCCGAGGCGTCCTGGCCCGGGGTGTTGCGGCAGGCGTAGGTGCCGGTCGGCTTGGCCCACAGCAGGCTCAGGCAGCGGCCGAGCGCCAGCTGACCGTAGTAGTTCGGGTGCATGGACTCCTGGACGGTGCCCTGGCTGGCGGACAGCCCGGTGTCCACGAAGCGCGCCCACTCGCTGGTGGTCGCCGACGGCGCGCTGCCCGAGGTGGCCAGCCGGGTGCTGGTGGAGCAGACCTCGCGGCCCTGCAGCACGTCGCGCAGGTCGAGGAACTGCACGCCCCTGCTCGCGGCGACGGCCGCCAGGTTGTCGGAGACCTCGGGGACCATCGAGTCCCGGGCCCAGTCTGAGTCGGCGTCCCAGAACGGGCAGCCGCCGTAGTCGGCGCGGTCCCAGCCGCTCTCCGAGTAGCGGTTCTCGCTGCTGCGCGGGATCGGCGAGGGGTAGGACTGCAGCACCAGGCGGTAGGAGCCGGCCGCGTACCCGTCGGCAGCCATCACCGCCCGGATCTCGTCGATCGCCTTGCCGACCCCGGCCATCGCGGCCGGCATCTTGGCGTCGATCGCGGCCTGCTGGTCGTCGTGGCAGTAGGAGTACCAGATCAGGTAGTCCTTGGCGCAGGTGGTGATCACGTCGGCGAAGCCGAGGTCGTTGCCGCCGATCGAGAGGGTGACCAGCTTGACGGTGTGGGTGGCCGCGATCGAGGCGAGCTGGTCGGCCTGCGGGGCCTCGCCCTTGAAGGCCTGGCCGCCGTTGGCGGCGCGGAAGACGTTGGCGGTGGTGGCGCCGGAGCAGGCCAGGTTGATGGTGGTGGCGGCGATCCCGGTGGCGCTGTTGACCTCGGCCGAGTCCGAGCGGTCGCACCCGCTGGCGTAGGTCGAGCCGTACACGGCGGCCGGGTTGTAGCTGCTGCCGGTCCAGGCCCGGTCGGTGCCGGCGCGGCTGCCGGAGGCGGTGTCGCTGTTTCCCTGCCAGCGACCGGCCTCGCCGGAGATGTAGGAGTCGCCGAGGGTGACGCTCGCGGTCGGGCCGGCACTGGCCTGGGCCGGAGCGGCGACGGCCAGCAGGCCGGTGGCGGTGAGCGGGAGGGTGAGCAGGGCGGCGAGGAATCGATTCCTTCGGGGCCGCGTGGTTCTGGGGACGCGCGTGGTGCTGTTGCAGCTTTCGAGCACGGCGGAACTCCTGCGGTCGGCGACTCCCCGCTGAGTGGGGTGGGGAGTCGCTGGAGGTGAGGGTTGGCCGCCGGCCGGTGGCGCGATGAATGTGACATGCGCGCGATAGTTACCGCTAGGTAGCTGCAGGGACCTTTCCCGCTCTGTTACCGATGAGTTTCATAGCCGAGTTGCGAAACTCTGCGTAGTCAAATGCGACTGCCCGACCGCGAGCTCAGATCTGCCGCGCGGCCGCCCCCGCCGTCCCCAGCACCGCCGCCAGGTCGGCCGCCAGCCGCGGCGCCTCGGCCGGGTCCAACTGGCTGACCGTGACCCGGATTCCGGTCGGCGACTCCAGTCGGAAGGCGGCACCGGGAGTGACCGCCCAGCCACGCTGCAGCAGGCCCACCACGGCGGCCGTCTCCTGCGGCACCGGGATCCAGACGTTCAGCCCGCTCACCCCGTGGCCGCGGATGCCGTGCCCGGCCAGCGCCGTCAACAGGGCCTCGCGGCGCTCCCGGTAGGCGGCGGCCACCCCCGGCGGCGCGGCGCCGACGGTGCGCCAGAGTTCCAGGGCGGTGCGCTGCAGCAGGTGGCTGACCCACCCGGTGTCCAGGCGCTGACGGCCGAGCAGCCGGTCGACGGTCTCCGCCTCGCCGGTCAGCACCGCGAGTCGCAGGTCGGGGCCGAACGCCTTGGCGGTCGAACGGATCACCGCCCAGCGGGAGATGACGGGCCGTCGGTCCGGGCCGCAGGCGATCGAGTGGAACGGCAGGTCGGTGATGCCGTGCCCGTGGTCGTCCTCCAGCAGCAGCACCCCGGGGTGCTCGGCCAGCACGGCGCGCAGCTGAGCGGCCCGTTCGGCGGTGAGTGAGGCGCCGGTCGGGTTCTGGGCGCGGTTGGTGACGATCAGCGCGCGGGCGCCGGCCGCGCAGGCGGCGGCCACCGCCTCGGGGCGCGGACCGTGGTCGTCGAGCGCGACCGGCAGCGGCCGCAGGCCGTGTGCGGGGAGCAGGTCGAGCAGACTGCCCCAGCCCGGGTCCTCGATGGCGACGGCGTCGCCCGGGCGCAGTTGGGTGGCGAGCACCCGGTCGATCGCGTCCAGCGCGCCGGCGGTGACCGCGAGCGCGCCCTCGGGCACGCCGTCGGCCCGGAAGCCGTCGGCGGCCAGGGCCAGCAGCTCGGGCTCGGCGGCGGGGTGGCCGTAGAGCACCGGCGCCCGGTCGGCGGCGGCGCCGGCGGCGGCCAGCGCGGCGCTCAGTGGCGGCAGCAGGCGCGGGTCGGGGTTGCCGGCGGCCAGGTTGCGGGCGGTCGGCGGGACGTCCAGCCGGATCTGGTCGCGATAGGTGGTGACCGGGCGGGGGCGGATCCGGCTGCCCTTGCGGCCCGCGGTCTCGATCACCCCCCGGTCGCGCAGCAGGCGGTAGGCGGCGGCGACGGTGTTGGGGTTGACGCCCAACTCCTCGGCCAGCTCGCGCAGTGGGGGCAGCGCCTGCCCGGGCTCGAGCGCGCCGGCGGCGACCGCGCGTTCGACGTCGGTCGCGATCTCCGTGGCACGGCGGCCCTGAATCCGATAGTCTCCTAGCACAAACATGATTATGCACTAGTACATAGCTGAATGCCACCCAGGAGAGTGTCATGTCGGACGTCCCGGAGAGCTACGCCCGCACCGCCCGGACCACGCCCACCCGCTACAAGGATCGGGCCACCTGGGAGCAGGCCGAGATCCACGCCGTCCTGGACTCCTCCTGGGTCTGCCACCTGGGCTTCACCGACGGCGAAGGCCGACCGGTGGTGCTGCCGACGATCTTCGCCCGGGTGGACGACCGGCTCTACCTGCACGGCTCCACCGGCAGCCGCCCGCTGCGCGCGGCCGGGGCGCCGGCCGGCCTGCCGGTCTGCGTGACGGTGACCCAGGTCGACGCCCTGGTGCTGACCAAGTCCGCCTTCAACCACTCGGTCAACTTCCGCTCGGTGGTGGCGCACGGCACGGCCGAACAGGTCACCGACCCGCAGGAGCTGGCGATCGCGCTCGACGCGCTGGTCGACCAGGCGGTGCCCGGCCGCGCGAAGGACTGCCGGCCCGGCAACCCCAAGGAGCTGGCCAAGACCGCGGTGATCCGGCTGGTGCTGGACGAGGTGTCGGCCAAGACCCGGGCGGACGGCGCCGACGACGACCCCGAGGACGCGGGCCTGCCGTACTGGTCCGGCGTGGTCCCGGTGGCGACGGTGTACGGCGCGCCCGTCCCGCACCCGGGCACCGAGCGCGAACTGCCCGCGTACCTGCGGGACTTCCAGCCGGCCGGTGCGCCGTGCTGATCCGCAGCTGGGACCGGGGCAGCGAGGCCGAATGGCGCCAGTGGCTGGCCGGCCGCGACTTCGGGGTGCTGGCGGCCAACAATCCGGACGGCGGCCCACTGCTGGTCCCGACGCACTTCCTGCTGGACGCCGGGGCCGGCCAGATCCTGCTGCACCTGGCCGCCCCCAACCCGCTGCTCGCGGCGGTGCGCGCCGATCCACGGGTGACCCTGGCGGTGACCGACGACTACGCCTTCGCCCCCGGCCACTGGCGGCCCACCCAGGTGCCGACCAGCTACTACGCCTCCGTGCAGTTCGACTGCCGGGCCGAGGTGCTGGACGATCCCGCGGCCAAGGCCGAGATCCTCAACCGTCAGCTCGCCCACTTCCAGCCCGAGACGCCCGAGGCCCGGGTGGTGCCCGGCGAGCATCCCTACGGCCCGCAGCTGAGCGGCCTTCGCGGGCTGCGGCTGACCGTGTCTCAGGTGCGGGCGAAGTTCAAGTACGACGACAAGCTGACTCCCGAGCAGCAGGCGGCGGCGGGCCGACGGCTCGCCGAGCGGAACGGCCCGGGCGACCCGGGTGCCCGCGAGCAGCTGCTGCGCCGGCTCGCCCGGCGCGGCGACTGCCCGGCCGGTCTTGAGCCGACCGGGCCGCCGAACTGATCACGACACGCAGATGACGGGCCGAAGAACTGACCGACCGTCGGCTCCCGCCCCGCATAGCATCGTCCCCGCGGGCCGCCCGGCCCCGTCCGCGCGGCCGACCCGGAGATCCCGATGACGCAGAACGTCACCTTCCCCAGTAACGGGGGCCAGGCGCACGGCTACCTGGCGCTGCCGCCGCAGGGGCGCGGGCCCGGTCTGGTGGTGGTCCAGGAGTGGTGGGGTCTGACCACGCACATGACCTCGATGGTCGACCGGTTCGCCGCCGAGGGCTTCCTGGCCCTGGCCCCGGACCTGTACGGCGGCGCCACCACGCACGACCGGGTCGAGGCCGCCGAGCTGCTCGCCAAGCTGCCGGCGGAGCGCGCGGTGCGCGATCTGCGCGGCGCGGTCGACTTCCTGCTCGAGCATCCTGCGGTCGCCGGTGACGCGGTCGCGGTGGTCGGTTTCTGCATGGGTGGCGGCTTCGCGATGCGGCTCGCGGCGCTGGAGGGCGACCGGGTGGCGGCCGTGGTCCCGTTCTACGGGCTGCCGCGCGAGCCCGACTACGACTACCGCGGCCTGACCGCCCATGTGCTGGGCCACTTCGCCGAGCGCGACCACGGCCTGCCGCTGAAGACGGTGGACGAGGCGGCGATCCTGATCGGCGAGGCCACCGACCGGCGTCCCGAGATCCACTTCTACCCGGCCGGGCACGCCTTCATGAACGACGAGAACCCGGCGGGCAACTACGACCAGCTGCAGGCCGCGATCGCCTGGCGGCGCACCCTCAGCTTCCTGCGCGGACACCTGGGGTGAGTGGCAGCGCCGGGTAGCCGCCGAGCGGCGGCAGGTCCCAGCCGTCGGCGACCTCGCGCAGCAGCCGGCGCATCGTCTCGGCGAACGCCGGGTGCCCGGTGAGCGTGGCGGCCTGCTCCCAGCGGTGGCGCAGCAGCTGACGCATGGTCGGGACCGGGCGGCGGGTGGGGTGCCGGAGCCAGTCCTCGGTCAGGGCGCGCGACAGCGCCCGCACGGTCACGTCCACCGTCCAGACCGCGATGGCCTGTTCCATCCCGGCTGACCAGAGGGCGTCCTCGGCCAGCTCGGGATAGGCCTGCACCACCTCGGCGCGGTAGGCCTGCTCGGCCTCGGCGGCGAGCTCGGGCGGCAGCTCGAAGACGCACCAGCAGGTGGCGAAGGGCATCCGGCAGTAGGCGGCGGTCAGGAAGACCGAGACGTAGCCGGCCCCCTCGAAGTCGATCAGCCGCAGGCCGTCGGGGGTGATCAGGTTGTTGTCCGGGCACGTGTCCCCGGGGGTGAAGGCCGGGTAGCGCTCGCCGCCCGCGGTGCCGATCCGGGCCAGTTCCTCGGCCAGACCGGGCGCCGGGTCGAGGCCGGCCATCGCGAGCACACCGGGCAGCCGGGCGGCGTTCTGCTCGACCCACGGGTCCTCGTCCCAGCTCGGCATGCCGGGGTCGTAGCGCGCCCAGTGCTCGGCGAACTCGGCCCGGTGGGCGACCGAGCGGACGGCGAGCCGGCCCAGACCTCGGCTCCACTCCAGCAGGGCGCGCTCGGCGGCCTTCGGATCGTCACCGAGCAGCAGGTCCGCCAGCGTCGGCACGGCGCCGAGGTCGGCCATCACCAGCAGCCGGGCGTCCGGGTCCACGGCCAACAGCTCGGGGCCGGCCAGTCCGAGGCTCAGGCCGGCCGCCTCCCCCGCGAAGGCCCGGCGGGCGTCGGCCTGCTCGTCGAACGCCTTGACGATCACGCTCGCACCGTCCGTGGTGCGGCAGCGCAGCACCGCGCTGCGGCGGCTGCCGCCCAGGTCCACCGGTTCGGTCAGCTGCCGACCCAACAGATCACCGGCCAGGCGAAGGATCTCGTTCATCGGGGCATCCTGTCATCGACCCTCCGACCGCCCAACCCTTTTTCCCCGGTTTCCGACCGCCGGTCAACGGGTACCTCCCTCTACCTGTCCGTAGCGTGGACAGCCACCCTTGCCAACGTCATAGTCGGGCGAATGCCGAACCGAACCGAGGAACGTGCCCCGCGGGCCGGGCGCAGTTACCAGATCCAGACCGCCGCCACCGTGGTCAGCGGGCTCGGCAATGCCGGTGCGCCGATCGCCACCGCCTTCGCGGTGCTGCGGATCGGCGGCGGCGCCGCCGAGATCGGCTACGTCACCGGGGCCAGACTCGCCGCCACCGTGCTCTTCCTGTTGGTCGGCGGCGCGGTGGCCGACCGGCTGCCGCGGCACCGGGTGATGGTCGCCGCCAATCTCGGCAACGCGCTCGCACAGGCGTTGCTGGCGGTACTGGTGCTGACCGGCACCGCCCGGCTGTGGCAGATCGTGCTGCTGGCCGCCGCCAACGGGATCGGGCTGGCCTTCTTCGCACCGGCCGCCGAGGGCATGATCATGGAGTCGGTGGACCAGGAGCAGGCCGGCCGGGCCTTCGCGCTCTTCCGTACCGCGCTGAACTCCTCGCAGATCGTCGGCGCCGCGCTCGGCGGGGCGCTGGTCGCGGCGGTGGGTCCCGGCTGGGTGCTGGCACTGGACGCCGCCGGGCTGGCCGCGGCGGCGGCGATGCGGCTGCGCCTGCGGGCGCCGGCGCCGGTGGCGCCGCAGGGCGGGCCCGGGATGCTGGCCGATCTGCGGGTGGGCTGGCGGGAGTTCACCTCGCGGCGCTGGCTGTGGGCAGTGGTGGTGCAGTACGGGGTGGTGAACGCCTGCCTGATCGCGGCCGAATCGGTGCTCGGGCCGATCGTGGCGGACCTGCGCCTCGGCGGGCCGCGCCCGTGGGGCCTGGTGAACGCGGCGATGGGCGCCGGGCTGGTGGCCGGCGGGCTGCTGATGGTGCGTTGGCAGCCGCGCCGGCTGCTGCTGGCCGGCACCTTCGGCATCCTGCTCTTCGGGCTGCCCGCCGCCGCGCTGGCGGCCGGCGCGCCGCTGACCCTGCTGGGCGCGGCGATGTTCGCCTCCGGGGTCGGCGGCACGGTGTACGGGGTCAGCTGGATGGTCGCGCTGCAGCAGGAGATTCCGGCCGCCAGCTTCTCCCGGGTGGCCGCCTACGACTGGTGCGGCTCGGTGGCGCTGGCACCGGTGGGGACGGCGGCGGCGGCGCCACTGGCCGGCGGACTCGGGCTGAACGGGGCGCTCTGGGCCTGCGCGGGCGTGATGACGCTGCTGTCACTGCTGGTGCTGGCGGTGCCCGAGGTGCGGCGGCTGGCCCGGGCGGCGGTCCCGGGCGGCGCAGCGACGGTGTCGGGCAGCGCGGCGACGGTGTCGGAGAGCGCCCCGGCCGCGCCGTCCGTCCGCTTGGAGACGGCGGCCTGACGATCTCTCAGCACCACCATCAGCACCGGCGCGACGGCCAACAGCAGCACCGCGCCCGCCGTCATCGGCGCCCGCAGCCCCCAGGCGTGCGCCACCAGGCCGGCCAGTGCGGCGCCCACGGCCGTGCCGCCGTTGGCCACCATCTGGTACGCCATGCTGACCCGGCCGAGCAGCGCCTCCGGCACCAGGTCCTGACGCAGCGACACCGCCGTGACACCCCAGGCCAGGCTCAGCGCGCCGTAGACCACGGTGGCGCACCCGGCCGGCAGCCAGTGCCCGGACAGGCCCGTGCTGCCGAGCGCGAGCGCCGAGCCGACCAGGGTGGTCAGCAAGGTCCACCTGGTCCCCAGCCGCCCGGCCAACCAGGGCCCGCCGAGCGAGCCGAGCACCCCACCGAGCGCGAAGGCGACCACCAGCAGGCCGAATCCGACCGAGCCCAGGTGCAGCACCTCGCGCGAGTAGAGCACCAGCACCGCGATCACCCCGCCCAGCACCAGGTTGGCCGCGGTCGCGGTCAGGCAGAGCGCCCGCAGCAGCTGGTGCCGGGCCAGCCAGCGCACCCCCTCGGCCGCCTCCGCCGCCAGCGACCGGGCCCCGGCCCGGGTCGGCCGCTGTGGTGCACCGTCCCGGGCGGGCCGCTCGCGCGGCGGCAGCCCGCCGGGGATGGTGCACACCAGCAGCGCGGCCACCCCGAAGGAGAGCGCGTCCACCGTGAAGGGCGCGGCCGCGGCCAGTGTGAAGAGCACGGTGCCGAGCGGCGTGCCGAGCAGCGAGTCGGCGACCAGCACGCCGGCCTGCAGCCGCCCGTTGGCCCGCGGCCGGTCGGCGGGCTCGACCACGGTCGGGACCACGCCGGCCCAGCCGCCGTTGTAGAGGGTCTGGCCACAGCCGAGCAGGAAGCCGACCAGCGCGAGCAGCCAGATGCTGACGGCGCCGGCGGCCACGGCGAGGGCGAAGCCGGCGGCGAGCACGGCTCGGACGGCGTCCACCGTCCAGAGCAGGCGCCGACGGTCGACCCGGTCGGCGAGCGCGCCGGCCGGCAGGCTGAGCAGCAGCCAGGGCAACTGCTCGGCGGCGGCGACCAGGGCGAGGTCACGCGGGTCGCCGGAGATCCTGGCCGCGAGCAGCGGCAGCGCGACGAAGCGCATGCCGTCGCCGAGGCTCGACACGGTGACCGACGCCCAGAGCAGTCCGAAACGGCGTCCCAGCGGCGCGGCGGCCGCTCCCCCATGGGTAAACATGAACTAGACTCTGATTCGAATCTGATCCGTTGTCAAGGAGTCCGATGACCACCGACCTGCCGCCCGGCACCCCGGCCGCCACCGCCCCGGTCCCCGCCGGTGTGCTGCGCGCGCCGCAGCAGCAGCGCAGCCGGGAGAAGGTGGACCGGATCCTGCAGGCCACCGCCCGACTGCTGGAGGAGCACGAGTACGAGGAGATCGGCACCAAGCTGATCGCGGCCGAGGCCGGCGTCTCGATCGGCGTGCTCTACCGCTTCTTCCCGGACAAGCACGCGATCGTCAGCTCGCTGCTGGTCAGCTGGCTGGACGAGTTCACCGCGGTCACCGAACAGGTGCTGGCCGGCCCGCTGCCGGCGCGCCCGGGCGAGCTGGCCGAACTCCTGCTCGCGGCGCACGTCCGGATCCGCCGCGAGCAACCGGGCTTTCGCCGGCTCTGGTTCGGCGGCCCGCCCCACCCCGAGCTGCGCGAGTACGACGAGGCGACCGACCGCGCACTGGCCGCCTCGATCAACGCCGTCCTGGTCCGCGACTACGGCTTCCCGGACACGGCGGACTTCCTGCTGCGCACCGAACTCGCCGTCACGATGGCCGCACAGTTGCTCAACCTGGCCTTCAAGCAACACGCCGAGGGCGATTCCCGTATCCTCGCCGAAGCCCAACTGATGCTGGACCGCTGGCTGTTCGACGAGCCGGGCACGTCTTCGAGCAGCGCAGCCGGCTGAACTTGCCCGGCAGGCACAGCCTTCCGGCCACAGCGACGGTCCGACTTCCTGAGGGCTGCCGTCCCGGGAGGGAGACCCATTGCCACGACCAGCCCAGAGGTTCGTCTTTGACGATCTGTCAGACCAACCCCCGACCGACGGCTGCTGGCTGGTCGAACTGGCCGGCGTGGACGGCCGCCGCTACGCCTACCGCGTCTACGCGGCCAGGAACGCACTCCCCGGCGACCTCTTCTGGTCGGCCCTGCACCACCACGACGAGGGACCGCTGCCACGCGCCTTCGACCTCTTCGACACGGCCCTGATCCGCCTGCTGGCCTGAGCCGGTCACCCGTCAGGTGACGACGCGAGGTGCGGAACCGTCACCGCGGTGGCGACCAAGCCCTGGCCGACCGTCCACCGTCCCTCGAAGTACCCGAGCCGGCGGCCGCCCACGACCGGTCCGGGAACCAGGAGTTCGGCACGGAAGCGGCCGTGCGAGGCCGTGCCGGGCGCCATCTCGATCTCGATGTCCGCCTCCTCGAAGTCCAGCCACTCCCCGGTCAGCGGGAACCAGGCCTTGTAGACGGACTCCTTCGCGCTGTACAGCAGTCGATCCCAGTGAACCGCGGGCCGCCGGGCGCCCAGCAGCGTCAGGCGCTTGCGTTCGGCGGGCAGCGAGACGGAGGGCAGGATGCCGTCCGGCAGCGGGCCGTGGGGTTCGGCGTCGATGCCCAGGGAGGCCAGGTCGGCGGCGCGGGCCAGGGCGGCAGCGCGGTAGCCGTCGCAGTGGGTCATGCTGCCGATCAGTCCCTGCGGCCATCGCGGGGCACCGCGCTCGCCGGGCAGCACGGGAACCGGCG
Organism: Kitasatospora azatica KCTC 9699; assembly: GCF_000744785.1. Classification (NCBI taxonomy): domain Bacteria; kingdom Bacillati; phylum Actinomycetota; class Actinomycetes; order Kitasatosporales; family Streptomycetaceae; genus Kitasatospora; species Kitasatospora azatica. Next base: position 951,443 of record NZ_JQMO01000003.1, read on the forward strand.
CCACCCCGAGCTTCGCCATGGCGCGACGAGCGCAGGCGCGCACCGCAGCGAACTCACGGCGGCGCTTGTCCACCGCCCGCGCCACCACCTCCTGTTCCTCGGGGTAGAGCGGGGCCCGGTCGGCCTCGTCGTCGCCGTAGCTCTCCACGGCCACCACCGAATCGGGGAGCAGCTCATCGATCACCAGTCCCGACCTCCGTCGGCGAATTCGGCGTACCAGGCGTACCAGAGATACCACGCATACCAGAGGTACCAGACGTACTAGGGGTACCAGAGGTACCAGACGTACCGGCGGAGATCAGAGGAAGGGTGAGGTGGGGTGGCCCCCGAGCCGCAGGTCGCCGACCCCGTCCAGGATCTTCTCCGAGGACGCGACATGGCGGCCCGCGGTGATGAGGTCGCGCAGGCACCGGTCGAGCGGGGTGCAGTCGGTGAAGACCGCGCACAGTCCGACGGCGTCGTACAGCAGCTGGACCGCCTCCCGGCAGGCCCGGTGCGCGAACTGGCGGGCCAGCGCGGCCGTGCCGCGTTCGGGCGCCAGGCCCGCCGACTGCGCGGCCCAGGCGTCCTCCAGCGTGGCGTACACGTAGGCGTCCGCCGCGCCGATCAGCGCCTCGGCGTGCGCCAGGTCGGCCGGGACGCCCGGCCAGGCCAGCGCGGAACGCCTGGCGGTGAGGATCTCCCGGGCGGTGTTCAGCGCGGACCTGCCGATGCCCAGCGGCACGCCCGCCATCTTGAGGGCGAGGTTGTCGGCGCGCAGGTGGAGCGGCTCCTGCCGGGTGCCGGTCGGCGCGAGCGCGAACGTGTGCCGTTCCGGGACCAACAGGTCGGCCACCTCGAAGTCGTGGGAGCCGGTGCCGCGCAGACCGGTGGTGTGCCAGGTGTCGAGCACCCGCGCGTGCACGGCGTCGAAGACGGCGATCCTCGGGGTGCCTTCCGGGGTCTGGAACCCGGCGATCACCCGGTCGGCGTGGGTGATCCCGCTGCCCACGGTCCAGCGGCCCGACAGCAGGTAGCCGCCGTCCCGCCGGACCGCCCGGCCGGCCGGCGGCAGCACCGTCGCGGTGATCAGGTCCGGGTCCGGGAACAGCTCGGTGAACACCTCCGTGGGCAGCGAGACCACGGCCAGCGCGGCGTTCAACGCGACGGCCGCGCACCAGGCGACCGAGGCGTCCCCCTCGGCCAGCAGGTCGACGGCCCGGGTGATCTCCGGCACGGTCATCTCGACACCGCCCAGCTGCGGTGGCAGGGCGGCGCGCAGCAGCCCGGTGGCCTTCAGGCCGTCGAGGACGTCACCGGGAATCCGGCCCAGCCGCTCGATGTCCGGCGCGGAGGCCGGGAGGCCGGAGGCGTACGCCCGTACCCGGTCCATGACCGATGCGGCGGTGAGGCCCGGCTCGGTCCGGGGCGGCAGTTCCATGGCGGTCATCCGGTCCTCCTGGGGCGGCGGGTTGACGGTTTCAGCGGGTCGCGCGGGTCCGGGTCACAGGTCGTTCAGGGCCTTGTCGAGCTCGGCCGCCAGCGTCTGGAGGTTCGGGGAACGCATGACGCTGTAGTGGTCGCCGGGCACGTCGACGCTCTCGGCCTGGTCGCCGAGGAGGTCCAGCCACTGCCGGGTGGTCGCGGCGGTGGCCCCGTCGATGGCCCGCAGGAGCACGACCCTGCCCCGGTACGCGACGGGCTCGTGGTCGGCCAGCGCGCGGCTGAGGTGCAGGAACCGGCCCGCGAGCCGTTCCAGGGTGGCGGCGTCGATCTCCTCGGGCAGGACGGCGGCCTGCTGGGCCCGGGTCAGCAGTTCCTCGATCGGGGACCGCTCGCCGGTGGGCTCGAACTCGGCCGGCCCGGGGTTCCAGTCGCTGCCCGCCAGCCCGGCCAGGTCGTGGGCGAACCGGGCCAGCAGTGCCGCGTCGGCGGCGGGTTCGGCACGGCCGGGCGGTTCGAGCAGGTCCACGGCCGCGACGAGCTCGACCGTCCGGCCCCGCCCGGCGAGCAGGCGGGCGATCTCCAGGGCGATCACGCCGCCCATGGACCAGCCGCCGAGCCGGTACGGGCCGTCCGGGAACCGTTCGGTGATCGCGTCGGCGTAGTGCGCGGCCAGCTCGGCCACGGTCCGCGGCGCGGGTTCGAGGTCGGGGTACTGCAGCGCGTGCAGCGGCTGGTCCTCCTCCAGGAGGGCGCCGAGCCCGGCGTAGCAGAGCACGTCGCCGCCGACCGGGTGGACGAGGATCAGTGGCGGCCGGGTCCCGGCCCCCCGGACCGTGACGAGCGCGGCCCGGCCTTCCTCGCCCCGCTGCTCGCCCGGCTGCTCGCGCAGCGCCTCGGCGAGCGACTCGACGGTCGGCCGGGCGAGCAGCGTGGCCACCGGCAGCGACCGGCCGGTGCGCTGCCGGATCCGGGCCATCATCCGCACCGCGAGCATCGAGTCGCCGCCGAGGTCGAAGAAGTTCGCGGTGACGTCGAAGAAGTCCGCGGTGCCTTCGGCAGGCCTGTCGGTCGGCTCGAAGAACTCGGCCCAGATCCCGGCGAGGAGCTGTTCGGCGGCATCGCGCGGGGCGACCGCCGCACCGGAGCGCGGGGCCGTCTCCGCAGGCGAGGGCAGGCGGCGGCGGTCGACCTTGCCGTTGTCGGTCAGCGGCAGCTCGTCCAGCAGGACGATCCGGGCGGGCACCATGTAGCCGGGCAGTTCCCGGCCGAGCGCCTCGCGCAGCTCCTCCTCGGAGGTCCTCGAGACGGCGTACCCGACGAGCCGCCGGGGGCCGCCCCGCTCGCCCTCGGCCACCGCGGCCGCCGCATGGACGTCCGGCCGGCGCAGCAGCGCCGCCTCGACCTCGCCGAGCTCGATCCGATGCCCCTGGATCTTCACCTGGGAGTCCGCGCGCCCCAGGAACTCGATGTCGCCGTCCGGCAGGTAGCGGCCGAGGTCACCGGTCCGGTAGAGCCGCTCCCCCGTCACCGGGTGGCGCAGGAACGCGGCGCGCGTCTTGGCCTCGTCGCCGAGGTAGCCGCGGGCCAGGCCGGTCCCGGCGATGTACAGGTCGCCGGGGACCCAGGTCGGGCACGGCCGCAAGGCCTCGTCCAGCACATGGAAGCGCTGGTTCCGCATCGGCCGGCCGTACGGGATGCTCGTCCAGTCCGGGTCCACCCGGGTGATCGGGTACATGATCGACCAGATGGACGCCTCGGTCGCGCCGCCCAGGCTCCAGGTCCGCGCGTTCGGCAGCACCGAGGCGATGGCTCCGGGGAGCGTGACGGGGATCCAGTCGCCGCTCATCATCACCACGCGCAGCGAGGGCGGGCCGCCGAGCGCCCGCACGTGTTCGACGAACATGTCCATCAGCGCGGGGACGCTGTTCCAGACCGTCACGCCGTGCCGGTTCACCAAGCCCAGCCAGGCCGCCGGTTCGCGCAGCGCCGACGCGTCCGGCAGGACCACCGCCCCGCCGACCGTGAGCAGGCCGAACACGTCGTAGACCGAGAGGTCGAAGTTGAGCGCGGACAGGGCCAGCACACGGTCGCTCGCGGTCACGCCGAACCGGTCGTTGATGTCCTGGATCGTGTTGACCGCGCCGGTGTGCTCGATCATCACGCCCTTCGGGACCCCGGTGGATCCCGAGGTGAAGATGACGTAGGCGAGGTCGTCGGGCTTGGCCGGGGACGGCGGCAGCGGGCTGCTCGCACCGGTGTCCGCCGGCTCGGTGTCGACCTGCAGCGAGCTCGTGCCGTCCGGCAGGTCGAGCCCGTCCGCGACCGCCGACCGGGTCAGCACCAGCTCGATGCCGGCGCTCTCCATGATCATCCGGAGTCGGCGGCCGGGCGTGGCGGCGTCGACCGGCACGTAGGCGGCCCCGGCCTTGAGGATGCCCAGCGCCGCGACGACCTGCTCCCAGCTCTTGTCCATCACGATGCCGACGAGCACGCCCGGGCCCGCGCCGCGGTCGATCAGCCAGCGGGCGATCCGGTCGGAGCGGCGGTCCAGCTCGCCGTAGCTGAGGGTCCGGGCGGCGGTGATCACGGCGGGCGCCTCCGGCCGGACCTCGACCTGGCGCAGGAACGCCTCGTGCAGCAGTTCGGCGGGGACCGGGGCGTGCGTGGCGTTGGCCGCCTGCCGGACCTCCAGGTCGGCCACCGGGGTGAGCACGGACGGCGGACGGCGCCACGCCCCCTCGCCGCACAGGTCCCGCACCAGGTCCAGGTAGGCGTCCCACATCCCGTCGACGACGCCCTCGGGGAACATCTCCTCCACCACGTCCCAGTTGAGGACCAGTTCCCCGGCCTCCTCCAGGGCCTGGTGGTCGAGCCACACCTGCGGCGTCCGCACCGAGCTGGACGCCAGCCTGCCGGAAACGCCGAGCGAGGCCAGGGCGGTGAGCGCGCCGCGTTCGGCCTCGCTCCGCCCCGCGGAGTCGCCCTGGCCGGCGAAGCCGATCGTGCTGGTGAAGACCACCGGCATGCTCGCCAGGCCGGTCCCGGCGCGGGTGCGGTTGAGCTCGCGCAGCACCTCGACGCCGCTGACGTACCCGTGGTCGAGGTCGGCCAGCAGCTGGTTCTGCAACCGCGTGGCGCCCGAGGTGAAGTCCTCGGCGGGAGCGGCGTCGACTTCCAGCAGGGTGGTCGCGCTGAGGTTTCCGATCACCCTGCCGATGTCCTCGTGCAGCGGCCGCCGGTTGTACGCCAGCAGGTTGAGGGTGAAGCGCGGCGAGGCGCTCCAGACGCCCAGCACCTGGGCGTACGCGGTGCACAGGGCGGCCGAGGGCGAGATGCCCGCCGCGGCGGCGTTGTCCTTGAAGTGCTGCCACGCCTCGGCCTCGATCCGGGCCGTGCGGTGGGTGAACACCGGTCGCCGTGGCGCCGGTCCCGGTCGCAGCGGCAGGGCGGGTGCGGGCGGGAGGGCGGAGACGCGCGCCTGCCAGTAGGCGAGCGACTTCTCGCGCTGCACCGCGTCCGGCTCGGCGGCGGCGAGCAGGTAGTCGCGGTAGGTGACGGCCGGGGCGGGCAGTGCGGGCGTCCCGGAACGGTAGGCCTGGGCCCACTCCTGGAACAGCAGCCCGCAGCTGCGGCCGTCGATGATCAGCGCGTCGAAGTTGAGGTGCAGCCGGGTGGTGCGCGCGTCGAGCAGGGTCGCCCGGACGTCGAACAGCGGCCAGACCTCGGTGTCGAAGACCTGGTCCCGCATCTCCTCGTGGATCTCGGCCAGACGGCGGGCCCGTTCCGCGTCCTCGCAGGTCCGCAGGTCGACCGTGGCGATCCGGTAGTCGGGGACCTCTGCGAGCACCCGCTGGTGCCCGTCCCGGGACACGACCGCGCGGAGCATGTCGTGCCGGTCGACGAGCTGCCGGAAGGAGCCGGCGAGCCGGTCGAGGTCGGTCTCCACGAGGTCGATCTCGACCAGGAAGGAGGTGGAGATGTTGCCGAGCTCGAAGGCGTCGGTCCGGCCGACCAGGTAGGCCTGCTGGAGATCGGTGAGCGGGAACGGCTCGTGGCGGGCCGCCGGGTCGGCGACCAGCACCGCCCCGGGCACGGCGGGCTCTGCGGGCCGGCCCGCAGCGCCGCCGCGGGCCGCCTCGACGGTCCGGACGATCTCCGCGACGCTCCGCCCGTCCAGCAGGTCGGACAGCGGAAGGTCGACGCCGAACCGCCGGGCGAGCGCCTGCCGGATGTCCATCGCGATCAGCGAGTCGGCGCCCAGGCTGCGCAGCGGCTGGTGCAGCTGAAGGTCGTCGTGGCTGACGGTCGCACCACAGCCCGGACAGATGATGCCGAGCACCAGCTCCGCGACGTCCTCGGTCTCCGGTGCGGCGGGTTCGTTCTCGAGCGCCCGCGGTTCGGGAGCGGGCGTGCCGGTCACCGCCTCCAGGCGCACGCCGTCGGCGAGCGCCACGGGCGTGCCGTCGGCGCCGATCAACCGTACCTGCGCGACCAGCGCCCCGCCGTGGACCGGTGCCTGATCCCTGCGGGGGCCTCCCGTCCAGAGCCAGTAGCGCTGGCGCTGGAACGGGTAGCCGGGCAGCAGCGCGGGCGGCCCGGCGGGCTCGCCGTGCACCCGCGTCCAGTCGACCCGGACCCCTCGGGTGTAGAGCGCGCCGAGGCTGTCGAGGAGCGTGCGCCGGGCGTCGGACCCCGGTTGGCCCTCGGGCAGCGACGGCAGGAACGCCGTGTGCTCGGCCGTGCGGACCTGGTCGAGGAGCGGCCCGGCGGGCCCGATCTCCACGAAGGTCCGGTGTCCGTCCCGCAGCAGCGCGGCGATCCTCCCCCAGCCTTCGGCCGGGGGTACCCCCATGGTGAACCGCTCCGGCTCGGCGGCGTCCGCCGGCCTCCGGGCCGCCTCCCGCAGCGCGTCCGCCAGGCTCATCGTGCCCGTGACGCACGCGGCCACCAGCTCGCCGACGCCGTGGCCGAGGACGGCGGCCGGCTCCACGCCCCACGACCGCCACAGCTCGGCGAACGCGTACCCGACGGCGAACGGCGAGGGCCGCCCGCCGGACGCCTCGGCGCACTGGTCCAGGGCGTGGCGGAAGACCGGCTCGGCCTCGGCCAGCTCGGCGGCCGCGTCGGCGTACCGCGCGTCCAGGCGGCCGGTGAAGAGGAACACCGGGCCCCGACTGGTCTCCGGGGTCCGCACGCCGACCCGGACGCCGGGCGGCGGCTCCTCGCCCGGGCGCGTCCGGGTCAGCAGGTTCCGCAGCTCGGCGCGCGAGGACGCGACGGCCGTGAGCCGGTGCGTGAAGTGCGCCCGCCGCAGGCTCGTGGTCCGGCAGATCGACGCGAGCGAATCGCCGCCCGCACCGCCCGCACCGCCCGCACCGTCGGCGAGCAGGTCGGCGTAGCGCGCGGTGAGTTCGGCGAGCGCGGCCGGTGTCTTGGCCGACAGGGTCAGCAGGCGTGGCCCGTCCTGCTCGGCGGGTCGGTCCTCCCCGTCGGCCGGCGCCGCCGCCGGGACAACCGGAGCTTCTTCGATGATCACGTGTGCGTTGGTGCCGCTGATGCCCTGCGAGGACACCCCGGCGCGTTTCGGCCCCGAGGTCTCGGGCCACGCGGTCTCCTCGGCGACGAGCTCGACCGCGCCCGCCGACCAGTCGATGTGCGGGGTGGGCTCGTCCACGTACAGGGTCGCGGGGAGCGTGCCGTGGCGCATCGACAGCACCGTCTTGATGACCCCGGCGACGCCCGCCGCCGCCTGGGCGTGCCCGATGTTGGGCTTCAGCGAGCCGAGCCGCAGCGGCCGGTCCCGATCACGCCCGTAGGTGGCCTGCAGGGCGCGCGCCTCGATCGGGTCGCCGAGCGGGGTGCCGGTGCTGCTGGCCTCCACCACCTGGACGTCACCGGGCGACAGCCGCGCGTCCGTCAGCGCCTGCCGGATCACCCGCTGTTGCGCGGAGCCGCTCGGTGCGGTGAAGCCGTTGCTGGCGCCGTCCTGGTTGACCGCGCTGCCGCGCACCACGGCCAGTACGGGATGGCCGAGCCGCTGCGCGTCCGAAAGCCGTTCCACCAGCAGCAGGCCCACGCCCTCGGAGAGCCCGCTGCCTGCGGCGGCGGCCGAGAACGGGCGGCTCCGGCCGTCCGGTGACACGCCCTCCATCCGGGTGAACTCGGTGAACAGCTGCGGTGTGGACATGATCGTCGCGCCGCCCGCCAGCGCCATCGTGCACTCGCCGCGGCGCAGCGACTGGACGGCCAGGTGCAGCGCGACCAGCGAGGACGAGCAGGCCGTCTCCACGCTGATGGCCGGGCCGCGCAGGCCGAGCGTGTAGGAGATCCGCCCGGAGGCGGCGCCGCCCACCGACCCGGTCGTCAGGAAGCCCTCGGCCTCCTTGGGCACTTCGCCGTTCCCCATCGCGTAGTCCAGCCCGGACAGCCCGGTGAACACGCCGGTCTCGCTGTCACGCACCGACTCCGGATCGATCCCGGCGTCCTCGAAGGCCCGCCAGGCGGTCTCGAGCAGCAGCCGCTGCTGCGGGTCCATGGCCAGGGCCTCGCGCGGGCTGATGCCGAAGAAGCCCGCGTCGAAGTCCGCCGCGTCGTAGAGGAAGCCGCCGGAGCCGGTCAGGCTCCGGCCGCCGTTCTCGGGGTCGTGCAGGCCGTCGTCCCAGCCGCGGTCGCGGGGGAACGCGCCGACGGTCTCGCCGCCCGAGGCCAGCAGCCGCCACAGGGCGGCGGGCGAGTCGATCCCGCCCGGATAGCGGCATGCCATGCCGATGATCGCGATCGGCTCCCGCTCGCCCTCCTCCAGCTCGCGCAGGCGCTCGCGCGTCTGGTGCAGGTCGACGGTGACGCGCTTGAGGTATCCGAGCAGCTTCTGATCCGATTCTGATGCCATGACGGATCGGTCCTCCGTGGGGTCAGGAGCCGGAGAGCTCGCGGTCGATGAAGGCGAGGAGTTCCTCGGCGGTCGCGGCTTCGACGAGCGCCGTCACGTCCGCCTCGGTGTCTCCGGCGGCGCCTGCCGCGGCAGTCGAGGCGGGCGGGGCGGGCGGCGCCGTCGAGGCGGGCGGGGCGGGCGGCGCGAGTTCGGTGTCCAGTGCGGCGACGAGCTCGGGAAGGGTCGGCGCCTCGAAGAGCAGGGTGACCGGGAGCTTGAGGTCCGTCGCCGCGTTGAGGCGGTTGCGGAACTCGACCGAGGTGAGGGAGTCGACGCCGAGGTCGCCGAACGGCCGGTCGTCCGGGATCGCCTCGGGCCGCGAGCCCAGCACCGCGGCCATGTGGGTCCGGATCAGGTCGGCCAGGATCCCGGCGCGTTCATCGGCGGTCAGGCCGGTCAGCTCCTCCCGCAGCGGCCGGCGCCTGCGGTGTTCGGGGAGGTTCCCGGGCCGCCCCGCGCCGGCGGCTGCCACGACCTCGCGAAGGACCGGCGGGAGGTCCGTGCCGAGCTCGCGCAGGATCTCGCGGTCGAGCCGGGCGGCCGCCAGGACGGCGTGCGGTGACGGCAGTGCCGCCGCCAGCAGCGCCAGGCCGTACTCGGGAGCCATCGCCACCAGTCCGGCCCGGGCGAAGCGGGCGCGGTCGGCGTCGGTGCGGGCGCCGGTCATGCCGTCCGGGGTGTCCCACAGGCCCCAGGCCAGTGCCAGGGCGGGCAGGCCCTGCGCGCGGCGGCGCCGGGCGAGCGCGTCGAGGAACGCGTTGGCGGCGGTGTAGCCGCCCTGGCCCGCGCCGCCGAAGGTCCCCATGATCGAGGAGACCAGGACGAACGCGGTGAGCGGGTGGCTCGCGGTCAGCTCGTGCAGATGCCAGGCCCCGTCGGCCTTGACGCGCATCACCCGGTCGATCTGCTCGGCGGTGAGCGAGGTGATCGGCGCGTCGTCCACCACGCCCGCGGTGTGGATCACGGCGGTCAGCGGGTGCCGGTCGGGGACGGCTCCGATCATCGCGGCGACGGCGGCCCGGTCGGCGACGTCCACGGCCGCGAAGCTCACCTCGGCGCCGAGCCCGTTCAGCTCGGCGGCCAGCTCGGCCGCTCCGGGCGCGTCGGCGCCGCGGCGTCCGGCCAGCAGGAGCCGTCGGGCGCCGTGTTCGGTGACCAGGTGGCGGGCGACGGCCCGGCCGATGGCGCCGGTCCCGCCGGTGACCAGGACGGTTCCGTCCGGGTCGAGGACCGGCGGGACGGTGAGCACCACCTTGCCCACGTGGGCGCCTTGGCGCAGCAGCCCGAAGGCTTCGGGTGCGCGCCGAACGTCCATGTCGGTGACGGCGGGCCAGCCGAACGCGCCCTCGGCGAACAGCTCGACCGTGCGGTCCAGCAGGCGGGCGAGGTGCTCGGGGGGCAACTGGAGGAGGTTGAACGCCTGGTAGCGCGCACCGGGATGCGCGGCGGCCACCTCGGCGGGATCGCGCGGGTCGGTCCGGCCCAGCTCGACCAGGAGCCCGCCAGGACGCAGCAACCGCAGCGACTCGTCGACGAGTTCGCCGGTCAGCGAGTTCAGGACGACCGCCATCGGCCGGCCGGCCGCGCCGAAGCGCTCACCGAATCCGGGCTCGCGGGAGGAGGCGAGGTGGTCGTCGTCGACGCCGAGGGCCCGCAGCGCGGGCCACTTGGCAGGGCTCGCGGTCGCGTAGACCTCCGCGCCCAGGTGCCGGGCCAGCTGGACGGCGGCCATGCCGACGCCGCCCGCCCCGGCGTGGATCAGGACGGGGTCGCCCGCGCGCACGCCGCCCAGCTCGATCAGCGCGTGCAGGGCGGTCAGGTGGGCGACCGGCACGGCGGCGGCCTGGGTGAACGACCAGCCGTCGGGGATCCTGACCAGGGTGCGGTGGTCGGCGTGGGCCTGCGTGGCGAACGCGCCGGGGATCAGGCCCATCACCCGGTCGCCGGCGGCCAGGCCGGTGACTCCTGGCCCGGTCGCGGTGACCACGCCGGCGCCTTCCAGGCCGAGCGGGCCGGGGTCGCCGGGGTGCATGTCGAGCGCGCCCAGGAGGTCGTGGAAGTTGAGCCCGGCGGCGCGTACCGCGATCCGGACCTGGCCGGGGCCGGGTTCGGCGGCGGCCTCGGGGCAGGGCCGCACGTCCAGGGCAGTGAGCGTGCCGCGTTCGGGAATGTCGAGGCGCCAGGCGGCCGCGTCCTCGGGCAGCCGGAGCGCGGAGTCACCCGCCGCGGACACCAGCCGGGGCACCAGGACGGCACCGCCCCGGACCGCCGCCTGGTTCTCGTCCGGCACCAGTGCCGCCGCCACCGCCTCGACGGTGTCGGGGGCGAGGGCCGTGTCGGGCCCGAGGTCGACCAGGGCGAACCGGCCCGGGTGCTCGACCTGTGCCGTCCGCACCAGACCCCAGACCGCCGCCTGGGCGAGGTCCCGGACCGGCTCGCCGGGCCGCACGGCAACGGCCCCACGGGTGACCAGCACCAGGCGGGACCCGGCGAGCCGGTCCTCGGCGAGCCAGCGGCCGAGCAGTTCCCGCGTCCGCTGGACCGCCTGCCTGGCCGCCGTCGCCGGGTCGGTGCCGTCATCCGCGGCCGGGCACAGCACGACGGCGTGCCCCGGTGGCTCGGCCGATGCGAGCAGCGCCGCCAGGTCGCGGCCGTCCCACCGGACCGGCGGCTGCCCGGTCGGCGATCCGGCCGTCGGCTCGGGCAGCGGTTCCCAGCCCAGCGCGAACAGGGAGTCGCGCGCCACGACGGCGGGATCGGCCGGGCGGCCCGCTGCGACCGGGCACAGCTCCACCGACTCGACCAGTCCCGCCGGCTCTCCCGAGGCGTCGAACAGGGTCAGCGGGAGGCCCCCGTCCACGGCGGCCCCCGCGTGAACCCGCAGGAACGCGCGGCCACCGGCCCCGAACAGGGACACCCCGCGCCAGCGCAGCGGCTGCATCCGCTGCCCCTCGCCGCCCCGGGCATCGGCGATCATGCCGTGCAACGCGGCGTCGAGCAGGGCGGGGTGCAGGTGGTAGGCCTCGGCGTTCGCGGCCTCCGGCTCGGGCAGCACGGCCTCGGAGAACTGCTCGCCCGCGCGTCGCCAGGCGGCCCGCAGCCCGTCGAACACCGGCCCGTACTCGTACCCCTGCAGACCCAGGTCCTCGCCCATCCGGGCCAGCGGGACCGGCGTCGCGTCCGCCGGCGGCCAGGCCGTGGTGGCCGCGACCGAGGCCGGGGCCGGGGCCCGGTCGGGGCCGAGGGTGCCGGTGGCGTGCTCGATCCACTCCCCGCCGCTCGCCCGGCCCGATATCCGGCAGGTCCGCAGCCCGTTGCCGTCCGCGGCCCCCACCCGGACGCGCAGGTCGACGGCGCCGTCCTTCGGGAGTTCCATCGGCGTGGAGATCGTCAGTTCCTCGATCCTCGCCCAGCGTTCGGCCGGGAGTGCGCCCGTCGTCCCGGCCTTGGCGCCCGCGTGCAGTGCCATCTCCAGGAACGCGGTGGCCGGCAGGACGATCGTCCCCGAGAGGGCGTGGTCGGCCAGCCAGGGGTGGGCGCCGGTGGACAGCCGCCCGGTGAACACCGTCTCGCCGTCGCCGAGTTCGACGGCCGCGCCGAGCAGGGGGTGGTCGGCCGGGGCCTGGCCGAGGTCGGCCGTGCCGGCCGGCCCGGTGGTGCCCGTGAGCCAGTAGCGACGACCTTGGAACGGGTAGGTGGGCAGCTCCACCGGGCCGGCGGCCGTTCCGGTGAGCCGTTCCCACGCGACGGGCAGGCCCTGGACGTAGGCCTCGGCGGCGGAGCTGAGGAACCGGCGCAGGCCCCCGTCCTCGCGGCGCAGCGAGCCCGTCACGATCCCGTCGGCTCCGGCCTGCTCGAGGATCTCGCCGATGCTGCCGACCAGCACCGGGTGCGGGCCGACCTCGACGAAGGTGGTGTGGCCGGAGGCGATGAGCGCTTCGACCGCCTCCTGGAAGCGCACGGTGTGCCGCAGGTTCCGGTACCAGTAGGACGCGTCGAGCTCGCCGCCCTCCTGCCAGTCGGCGGTGACCGAGGACATCAGCGCGATCTCGCCGGTGCGCGGCGCCAGCGGCGCCAGCTCGGCCAGGATCCTCTCGCGGATCGGTTCGACCGCCGCGCTGTGCGAGGCGAAGGCCGCCGGGATCACCCGGGCGTTGACGCCCTCGGCCCGGAACCTGTCGACCAGCTCGGCGATCGCGTCCGGGGCTCCGGCCACGGCGGTGGTGGTCGGTCCGTTGATCGCGGCGATGCTCAGCGTGCCGAGTCGCTCCCGCACCCGCTCCGCGGGCAGCGGGATCACGGCCATCGCCCCCTTGCCCATCAGGTCGATGGCCACGCTGCTGCGCAGGGCGATGGCGCGGGCGCCGTCCTCGAGGGAGAGCGCCCCGGCCACGACGGCGGCGGCGATCTCGCCCTGGGAGTGGCCGACCACGGCGTCCGGGACGACCCCGGCCGAGCGCCACAGCTCGGCCAGCGACACCATCACGGCCCACAGCGCGGGCTGCACGACGTCGATCCGGTCGAGCAGCGGCGCGCCGGCCAGGACCTCGGCCAACGACCAGTCGACGTACGGCGCCAGCGCCCGCTCGCAGTCGGCCAGGCGGGCGGCGAAGACGGGGTTCTCGGCGGCGAGCGCCGCTGCCATGCCCTGCCACTGGCCGCCCTGTCCGGGGAAGACCAGGACGGTCCGGCCGGGCTCGCCGGCGCGGCCAGTGACGAGGCCCGGGGCCTCCTCGGCGCGGGCCAGTGCGTCCAGGGCCCGGTCGGCCTCCTGCCGGTCGCCGGCGATCACCACGGCGCGCTGGTCGAGGAAGGTCCTGGCGGTCAGGGCCGGCGCCGCCTCGACCGGGTCGAGCGGCGCGGCGGCCAGCTGCCGGGCCTGCTCCCGCAGCGCCTCCGGTGTCCGGGCCGACAGGACGACCGGCACCACGGGCGGCCGCACCGGCTCCTGCGCGGGTCCGGCCGCGGCCGGCGGCTGCGCCAGGATCACGTGCGCGTTGGTGCCGCTGATCCCGAACGAGGAGACGCCGCCGCGCCGGGGCTCGCCGGTGTCCGGCCAGGGACGGGCCTGGTCGAGCAGGGCCACCGACCCGGCCGCCCAGTCCACGTGCGGGGACGCCTCGTCGACGTGCAGTGTGGCGGGCAGGGTCGCGTTCCGGATGGCCTGGACCATCTTGATGACGCCGCCGACGCCCGCCGCCGCCTGCGCATGTCCGATGTTGGACTTGAGGGAGCCCAGCCACAGCGGCCGGTCCCGATCGGATCCATAGGCGGCCAGCAGGGCGTTGGCCTCGATCGGGTCGCCGAGGGCGGTGCCGGTCCCGTGTGCCTCCACCGCGTCGACCTGCTGCGGCGCGAGCCCGGCGTCGGCGAGCGCGTCCTCGATGACGCGCTGCTGGGCGATGCCGCTGGGTGCGGACAGCCCGTTGGAGGCGCCGTCGGAGTTGATGGCGCTGCCCGCGACGACCGCCAGCACCGGGTGGCCGTGACGGCGGGCGTCCGAGAGCCGTTCGACCACGAGCATGCCCGCGCCCTCGCCCCACCCGGCGCCGTCCGCCCGGGCCGAGAAGGCCTTGCTGCGGCCGTCGGCGGCCAGCACCCGCTGGCGGGAGAGCTCCACGAACATGCCGGGGGTCGACAGCACCGAGACCCCGCCGGCCAGGGCGAGCGAGCACTCGCCGGCCCGCACCGCCCGCACCGCCTGGTGCAGCGCGACCAGCGAGGCCGAGCAGGCGGTGTCCACGGTCAGCGCGGGCCCGTTCAGGCCGAGGACGTAGGCGATCCGCCCGGAGATCACGCTCGTGCTGGTCCCGGTCAGCAGGTGTCCCGCGACGCCCGGCCCGGCCGCCGCCATGCTCGGCCCGTAGTCGGAGTGCATCGCCCCGGCGAACACGCCGGTCCGGCTGCCCGCCAGCGCCGTCGGGTCGATCCCGGCGCGCTCCAGCGCCTCCCAGGCGACTTCCAGGAGCAGCCGCTGCTGCGGGTCCATGGCCAGGGCTTCGCGCGGGCTGATCCCGAAGAACTCCGCGTCGAAGTCCGTCACGTCCCGCACGAAGCCGCCCTGGCTGACGTAGGACGTCCCGATCCGCTCCGGATCCGGGTGGTGGAGCGTCGCCAAGTCCCAGCCGCGGTCGTCGGGGAAGTCGCCGATGGCGTCGGTTCCGGTGTCGACCAGCTGCCACAGGTCGTCGGGCGAGCGCACCCCGCCGGGGAACCGGCAGGCCATGCCGACGATGACCACCGGGTCCTGCTCGTCGGCCCGCTCGCGCACCAGGGCCGGGGAACCACCGGTGGACGCGCCCTCCGTCAGCCGGCCGATGGCGGCGGCCAGGGCGGCCGGGCTCGGGTGGTCGTACAGGACGGTGCTCTCCAGTCTCAGCCCCGTCGCGGCCGACAGCCGGTCGCGCAGTTCGAGCGTCATGGCCGAGTCCAGGCCCATCTCCCGGAACGTCCGGCCGGGCCGGACCTCGCCGGCCGACCCGGCCCCCAGCACGATCGCCGTGAGGCTCCGGACCAGCTCCAGCACCGATCGCCGGTCCACGGCCGGGGCCGGTGCCGGGGTCGCGTCTGGCGCCTGCTCGGTGCCGCCGGGCATTCCGGACGGCCAGTAGGAGCGGCGCTGGAACGGGTAGCCCGGCAGGTCGACCAGCGGCGCCGAACCGGGCAGCAGCGCGGCCCAGTCCACCGCTACGCCGCGCACGAAGGCCTCGGCCGCCGCAGTGAGGAACCGGCGACGGTCCCCGTGGCCGCGCCGGAGCGTGCTCAGCGCGGCGCCGTCGCCGCCGTGGGTGTCGATCGCCTGCCGGATGCCCATCGCCAGCACCGGATGCGGGCTGACCTCCAGGAACGTCGAGTGGCCCGCGTCCAGCAGTTTCTCGACGGCCGGTCCGAACCGCACCGGCTCGCGCAGGTTGCGGAACCAGTACCCGGGGTCGAGCTCGGCGGTGTCGATCGGTTCCGCGGTGACGGTGGACCAGAACGAAACGTCGGTGGAGTGCGGGGCGATCCCGGCGAAGGCGGTGAGCAGTTCCTCCCGCAGCTCCTCGACAGCCGCGCTGTGCGAGGCGTAGTCGATCGGCACCCGCCGGGTCCGCACCTGCGGCCCGTAGTGGGCGGCCAGCGCGTCGAGCGCGGCCGCCGGCCCCGCGACCACCGTCTGCGCGGGGCCGTTGACCGCGGCGATCGACAGCGAAGCGTCCACCACGGCGAGGTCCCGCCGCAGCTGTTCGGCCGGCAGTTCCACCGACAGCAGCCCGCCACTGCCAGCGATCCGATTCAGCACCCGGCTGCGCAGGGCCACGATCCGGGCGCCGTCCTGGAGCGACAGGGCGCCCATGGCGGTGGCGGCGGCGATCTCGCCCTGCGAGTGGGCCACCACGGCGGCGGGCTCCACCCCGGCCGAGCGCCACAGCGCGGCCAGCGACACCATCACCGCCCACAACGCGGGCTGGATCACCTCGTCGCCCGCCAGCGGCGGCGCACCGGGGACACCGCGCAGGACATCGAGCAGCGACCAGTCCACGTACGGGCCCAGCGCGTCGGCGCAGTCGCCGATCCGATCGGCGAAGACGGTGGAGGTCTCGATCAACTCCGCTGCCATGCCCGCCCATTGCGAGCCCTGGCCGGGGAAGACGAAGACCGGCCGGACCGGCGGCCCCTCGTGACGGCCCTCCACCACGGCCGCCGACGGCTGGCCGGCCGACCGTGCCTCCAGTTCGGCGAGGAAGCCGTCCCGGTGGTCCGCGAGGACGACGGCGCGGTGTTCGAAGGTGGTGCGGGTGGCGGCCAGCGACCGGCCGACCGAGGCCACCCCGAGTTCGGGGCGCGCCTCCAGCTGAGCGCGCAGCCGTTCGGCCTGGTCGCGCAGCGCGGGTTCGTCCCGCGCTGACAGGACCCAGGGCAACACCCCGGCATCGCCTTCGCCGACGGGACGATCCGCGCCCTGCCAGTCCGTCAGGACGATGTGGCAGTTGGTGCCGCCGATCCCGAACGAGCTGACTCCCGCGACCAGCGGCCCCTCGGGCGCCGGCCAGGACCGGGTCTCGGTGTTCACCCGCAGGTGCAGCTCGTCGAGCGGGATCCGGTCACCGGGGTCGGAGTAGTTCAAGCTGGGCACGAGTTCGCGTTCGCCGACGCACAGGACGGCCTTGATGAACCCGGCGATCCCGGCCGCGCCCTCCAGATGACCGATGTTCGTCTTCACCGATCCGACCAGCAGCGGGGCGTCCAACGGGTGGGCCGATCCCAAGGTCGCACCGAGCGCGGCGGCCTCGATCGGGTCGCCGGCCCGCGTCCCCGACCCGTGCAGCTCGACGTACTGGACCTCGCCCGGCTCGACGCCCGCGTCGGCGCAGGCGGCCAGGAGCACCCGCTCCTGCGACGCACGGCCCGGCGTCGGCAGCGTCTCGGTCGCACCGTCGTTGTTCAGCGCACTGCCGCGGATGACGGCATGGATCCGGTCGCCGTCCCGGACGGCGGCTTCCAGGAGCTTGAGGACGACCACCCCGCCGCCCTCGCCCCGGACGTAGCCGTTCGCGCGGGCGTCGAAGGTGAAACATCGCCCGTCCGCCGACAGCGTCCCGGCCCGTTCCAGGGCCAGCGTGCTGTCCGGCGCGAGGATCAGGTTCACACCACCGGCCAACGCCAGGTCGGACTCGCCGTCCCGCAGGCTCGCACAGGCCAGGTGCACGGCGGCCAGCGAGGAGGACTGCCCGGTGTCCACCACCAGGCTCGGACCGTTCAGGCCCAGCGTGTAGGAGATCCGGTTGGCGGTCACACCGCGCTGCAACCCGGTCAGCGTGTGTCCGGTCACGGCGTCGGGGCCCAGGCCGTGCAGCAGCGTCGCGTAGTCGTCGGCGATCACCCCCAGGAACACGCCGGTCCGGCTGCCCGCGAGGTCGCCGGGCAGGGTCCTGGCGTTCTCCAGGGCCTCCCAGGCCAGTTCGAGGGCCAGCCGCTGCTGCGGGTCCATGGCCACGGCCTCACGGTGCGAGATGCCGAAGAACTCGGGATCGAATCCGTCCACCCGATCGAGGAACCCGCCGCGCGCCGGCCCCCGGCCGTCTCGCCGGTCGGTGATCGCGTCGCCGCCGCCGCGCAGCAGCCGCCAGAACGCGTCCGGCCCGTCCGCCTGCGGAAACCGGCAGCCGATCCCGACGACCGCGACCGCGCGCGAAGGGAGATCACGCGCGCCATGACCAGCAATGTCCATCATCGATGCACCCCGTAGTGAACCCAGACAACCAGATGGCAAATGACCAGAACGGGCGTGACAGGTCGCCAAGTCGGCCCCGCAGCCGCAGGATTCTCCCCCTCCGCCAGATCCGGACCATGGGCATGGCCCTGTCGACCCCCCACCCGCAGGCATCCTGCCCCGCGCCGCTACCGGACCCGGGCGCCCCTGGAGTAGGCCGTGTACCTACGGGGAACCGCCCTGACACATCGTCATCTACCGCCCGAGAGGTTTCGGCCTCCGGGACGGCACAGGTAAGCGCTTACTCGCTATGTCAGAAGCCGACCTGACCCAGCATCGGATCCGGCCGAGGGGCGCGAGACCTAGACCTGAGGCTGCGTCAGTCGTGCTGCTGGGAAGGCAGGTTGTCCAGGGTTTCCTCGAAGCCGCGGATCAGGATGCTGAGGCCGGTTTCGAAGGCCAGGTCACTGAGGCGGAGCGAGCCGGGGAGGGTGGGGTCCGGGCTCGACGCCAGGCCCTCGCTCTGCACCGCGCGCGGCAGGCCGAAGTCGAGGGCCGCGCCGGCGAGGAAGTACTCGAGGCACTGCACGATCGGCGCCAGGCGGTCCTCCGGCCAGCCCGCCTCGCGCAGCACCGCGAAGGTGTCGGTGTAGCCCTGGAGTGCGGCGATGGACTGCGCCGGCCGCATCACCAGCAGCGGAACCATGTTCGGGTGAGCGGCGAAGGTGGCGCGGTAGGCGCGCGCCCAGCTGTCGAGAGCCGCGGTCCAGGGGCGGATGGTCGGATCGAGATCCATCTCGGCGACGATGAGTTCGCTGACCCCGTCCACGATCTCGGCGCGGCTGGAGACGTAGTTGTAGAGGGACGGACCCTTGACGCCGAGGCGGGCTGCGAGCCGGGTGGTCGACAGGGCCTCGGCGCCTTCCTCGTCGACCAGTGCGAGAGCGGCCTGCATGATCCCGTCCCGGGTCAGCATCGGCCGCGACGGTCTGCCCATCTGGCCCTCCTCTCGCTGTCCGGATTCGTCCACCCCGTGTTGGGCGGCGAACGCCGACTAGTGTACGTTCACGCCAGGCAAAACTACTGGCTCTAGTTTTAGCGGGCGCCAGGTGGATCCTGCCTGGCGGCACCTGGTGCCGGCGGGCATGGCCTCGGAGAACGACGATTCTTCGCAGGCTCGGCCGACGGCGGACTTCGGCCACCACCCACGCATCCCCCTTGACCTGCCAGCAGCCACCGAGGCTCCCCCGAGGTGGAACTTGCCGACGTCACATCTGGCATGAGCGTGACACTTCATCGCTCTGCCGGCTGCCCCTGTCCGCCTTTCGCCGAAGGTGACCCTCCGCATGTCCACAATGCGCACCCTCGGGCTGCCCGTGCTCGCCGCATCCGTTGTGCTCTCGCTCAGCGCCTGCGATCCGACCGCGCCGGCCGCCCAGTCCGCCAACCCTTCCAGCGCCGCCGCCCTGGCCGCGCCCAACACGACCGACGGGAACCCGTCGGACACGTCGAGCGCCTCGGCGAGCCAGCGGGTGACCCTGGTGACCCCGGCCTCCGACCAGACGCCGGCCGGCCCGAGCAGCGGCGGCCCCACCGCCACCACTCCGACCCCGGCTCCGGTGTCCGCGCCGAACCAGGCGTCTACCGGCGCGGTTCCGTCCGGAACACCCACCGCAGCCGCCACCCCCGACCTCAAGCTGGACTCCTACGACCAGGCGAGCGGCAAGGCCGTCCTCACCGTCGCCGACAACCCAGGAGCGCCCAGTTCGGGCACGCCCGGCCCGGGAACGCCCAGCCCGGCCCGGACGGCAGCAGCCAGCCCCGACCCGGCCACCTCGGCAGCGGCCACCCCCAGCCCGGCCGGCTCGGCGGCGGCCGCCGCTGCCGTCCGGCCCGGCCAGCTGATCGACAGCCCGCCGTCGGCCGCCGCGCCGCACGGAGCCCTGCTCGCCATCACCGACGTCAAGCCGGCCGCCAATGGCAAGGTGGTGGCCAGCACCCGCCCGGCCACCATCTCCGAACTGCTCGGCCGGACCTGGGCCGACATCAAGAGCGCGCTCGACCCGCACAAGATCCAGGTCACCCCGAAGCTCAAGGACCTCAAGGCCTCCTACGTCCCGAAGCCCGACGGCGGCAGCGGCTCCGCCTCGGCCGCCCTCGAGCTGGACGCGAACGACAGCATCCCGCTGCCCGGCGGGGCCACGGCCACCCTCAGCGGCTCGCTGGAACTCGACCCCAGCGTGACCTTCTCCTACCACGGCACCACCGGCATCCTCGGCGCCGACCAGGCCAAGGTCGGCTTCGACCTCGGCGCGCACGCCAACTGGCACCTCACCGCGAGCCTTTCCGGCTCCACCGGCCAGGTGAAGATCCCGATCGCCACCCTCACCGCCACCCCGACGGTGATGGTCGGTTCGGTGCCCGTCGTGATCACCCTCAACCTGACCGTCTACGCCGAGGTCAGTGCCGACGGCACCGTCACCGTCGACACCACGCAGCAGCTCGACGGCGCCTGGGCGATCCACGCCGACTACACCAAGGCGGCCGGCTGGACCTCGGCGACCGAACCGGTCACCACCAAGGTCTCCCCGGTCAAGGCCAGGTTCACCGGCTCCGCCAACGTGCGCAGCGGCCTGGTCGCGGACGGGTCCGTCGCGCTCTACGACAGCCTGGGCGTGAAGGCGACCGTCGAGCCGTACCTGCGGGCGGCGGTGAACGGCGAGGTCAGCATCGACAGCAGCGGCGCCGCTCCCACCGTCACCGGCACGGCCGGCCTCTACGGCGGCCTCGACGTGACGGGAGCCGTCATGGCGCGCATCGCCGTCCTCGGCACTCCGCTGCTCGAGAAGGACCTGCCGTTCAAGCAGTACCACAACGAATGGCCCATCATCACCCGATCGGTGGCCAAGCAGACGCCGAACAGCACTGCCTCGCCCACTGGCTGACGATCCATCAGGGACAGCACCTGCCAGACCCTCGGCAGGTGCTGTCGAGGGTTGCGTCGCCGTCGTGGTCGGCGATCCGGCCGGTGAACGACGCCGGCAGTGTGCTGCTGCGGGCCGACGCCCGCTCCGAGCTCGTCCGCGCGGTCTCCGGCGCGCTGGTCGCCTTCGAAGCAGGCGAGGTCGGCGAAGCGGACGGCAGCGACTGGAGCGTCACCGTGCTCGGGCACGCGGACGCGACCGAGGATTCACCTGGGGACGAGCCCGGCTGCCGGGCCTCGGTCCCCACCGGTTCGCAGCTGCCCGGCCAGGTGTCGACCCGCATCCGACCCGAGCCGCTGACCGGCCGCCTGCTGACCGGCGGCCTGCTGTCCACCGCCGGCGCCCCGCCCGGCCCTCCCGACAGGACGAAGGCGCGGACCTCAACACCAACGCCCCGTCCCTGACGGACCGTCCGACATGCGCACCCGTCACCGACCGCCTACCGTGCGTCAGAAGGGGGCAACCATAGTGAGAGGACCATCCCCATGGCAGGCAAGTTCGAGCTCTACACCGACGAGAGCGGCATGCACCGGTTCCGGCTCAAGGCGAGCAACGGTGCGGTCGTCGTGGTCGGCGACGCGCACGAGACCAGGGAATCGCTGCTGAAGAACATCGAGTCGCTCCGCAAGCTCGCTCCCTACGCCCAGGTGCAGGAGACGGCGGCTAGCCCGGCGTAGCAGGTCGACTCGACCGAGTGGCCTGGACCCGTGGCGGTCCAGGCCACTCGTCGGTCATTGGCCCTGCCCGGCGCGGACCGACAGCGTCTACGCTCACGGAATGCGCATCTCGATCATCGACGCCTTCACGGATCGCCCGTTCGCCGGCAACCCGGCCGCCGTCTGTCTGCTGACGGGCGAGCAGTGGCCCCGGGAGCAGTGGCCGCAGGAGCGCTGGCTGCGTCAGGTCGCGCGCGAGATGAACCTCTCGGAGACGGCCTTCGTGCTGCCGAGCACCGACCGGGACGAGGCCGACTGGGCGCTGCGCTGGTTCACCCCGATGACCGAGGTCCCGCTCTGCGGCCACGGCACCCTCGCGGCCGCGCATGCGCTGCGCGCCCACGGCCTGGCGCCCGAAGGGCCGATCCGGTTCAGCTCGCTGAGCGGCGTACTCACCGCGACGCCGCGCGCGGACTCGATGATCAGTCTGGACTTCCCGGCCGCGCGCCTGGCCGCGGCCGAGATCCCCGACGGGCTGGAGGAGGCGCTCGGGACAACGGTGCTGAGCTGCCGCACCACCGGCCCGCTGGACATCCTGGTCGCCGAGGTCCGCAGCGAGCACGCGGTCCGCGGCCTGGCCCCGGACCTGGCCGCGGTCACCCGGCAGCGGGCCAGGGGCATCGTGGTCACCGCCCGGGCCGAGGATCCGAGCGAGGGCTACCAGGTCGTCTCGCGCTACTTCGCGCCCGCCGCCGGGGTGGCCGAGGACCCGGTGACCGGCAGCGCGCACACCGCGCTGGCCCCGTTCTGGGCCGAGCGCCTGGGCCGTACCGAGCTGACGGGGTACCAGGCCTCGGCGCGCGGCGGCCTGGTCCACTGCGAGCTGCGCGGCGACCGGGTCCTGCTCTCGGGCCGCGCCGTCACGGTGCTGACCGGCACCCTGCACAGCACGCCCTGAGCCGGCCTCCTCAGTTGAGCCATCCCACGTGCCCGTGCAGCAGCGCGTACCCCACGAAGGCCACCGTGTCGATCAGCGCGTGCGCCGCCACCAGCGGCATCACCCGCCCCCAGCGCCGGTACAGCAGGACGAAGACCGCCCCCATCACCATGTTGCCGACCAGCCCGCCGATCCCCTGGTAGAGGTGGTACGAGCCGCGCACCGCCGCGCTGGTCAGCAGCACCGCCACGGCCCCCCAGCCGCGCTGGTCGAGTCGGCGGATCAGGTAGCCGAGCACCACCACCTCCTCCAGCACCGCGTTCTGGCAGGCGGAGAGGATCAGGACCGGGATCCGCCACCAGACGTCGGGCAACCCGGAGGGCACCACGGTGAGGTTGAAGCCGGCCGCCCGCGAGCCGAAGTAGAGCGCCAGGCCGCTGCCGCCGATCACGGCGGCCACGGCCGCGCCGCGCCCGAGGTCGGCGAGCTTGCGTCGCAGGTCGAAGCCGAGCACCCGCAGTGAGGTGCCCTCGCGGATCAGCAGGTAGCCGACCAGCACCACGGGCATCAGGCCGCGGCAGATGTAGTAGAGCTGCCAGGCCAGGTCGATCCACGGGCGGCCGGGGGCCGCGGAAGTGTTGAGCGCGGCGGTCTGGTGGGAGAGCGCGACGTTCTGGGTGAGCGAGTCGGTGAAGCTGATCAGTGCGCCGATCCCGCTGGCGCCGAGCGAGAGGCCGAGCACGATGAGCAGCTCCGCGCCGAGCAGCCGGCGCCCGCGGTCACCGGGTGGCAGGGTGTTCGCGGGCTGTGCGGGAGGTGCCATCGTCATGGCGGATCATCTTGTCACACCGTGCTGAGCCTGCCCCTGAACGCAGCGCGCCCCACCGGCCGAAACGCAGCCCTCACCCCACCGGCCAGGTGTGCACCGGCTCCCCGGCCCGGGACAGCTCCATGTACCGGCGGGTCATGGTGGCCAGCGCGGTGGCCCGGTCCATCCCGTACCGCTCGCGCAGCTGGTGCACGGTGGCGGCCTGCCAGTTGGCGCCGTTGGTGCGGCGCAGGCAGCGCTGCTCGATGATGCCGAGGTAGCGGTCCCGGTCGGCGGGCTGCACGCCCCACTCGTCCAGCCCCTGGTGGGCCAGCGGCAGCAGCTCGCCGAGCACCAGGTCGACCACCGGCACCTCGGTCAGGGCGCCGCGGGCGCCGCGGCCCTGGCGCGGCCAGTGCACCGAGGCGTCGATGCCGTAGCGGGCGGCGGTGTGGAAGTTCTCGTCGGCCTTGGCGAACGGCAGCTTGTTCCAGATCGGCCTGGGCTGTTCGGCGAGCACCCGGACCAGTCCGTAGTAGAAGGCGGCGTTGGCCAGCGTGTCGACGACCGTCGGGCCGGCCGGCAGGCAACGGTTCTCCACCCGCAGGTGCGGGACGCCGTCGGCGACGTCGTAGACCGGGCGGTTCCAGCGGTAGACGGTGCCGTTGTGCAGTCGCATCTCGGCGAGCCGCGGTATGCCGCCGGAGGCGAGCACCTTGGCCGGGTCCTCGTCGTCGCAGATCGGCAGCAGGGCCGGGAAGTAGCGCAGGTTCTCGGCGAAGAGCTCCAGCGCGGAGTTCACCCAGCGCTCCCCGAACCAGGTGATGGGGCGCACGCCCTGGGCCTTGAGCTCGGCCGAACGGGTGTCACAGGCCTGTTGGAAGAGGACCGGGCGGGTCTCCCGCCACAGTTCGCGGCCGAACAGGAACGGCGAGTTGGCGCCCAGCGCCACCTGGACGGCGGCGATCGCCTGGGCGGCGTTCCAGACCGGGGCGAACCGGTCCGGGGTGACCTGCAGGTGCAGCTGCAGCGAGGTCGCGGCCGCCTCGGCCACCATGGTCACCGACTCCAGCTCCAGGCGCTCCACGCCCTCGATGTCCAGCGCGATGTCCTCGCCGCGGGCCGCCATGATCTGGTCGCTGAGCAGGCTGTAGCGGTTGTTGTGGGACATCGCGTCCAGCCCGGTGTGGGCCAGGTCCAGGGTCGGCAGCACACCCACCATGACGATCCGGGCGCCGGCCTCGGCGGCCCGCCGGTCGGCGTAGCGCAGCCCGATGTCCAGCTCCTCGCGCAGTTCCTCGAAGACGTGGCCGCTCAGCCGGTGTGGCGCGATGTTGACCTCGATGTTGAACTGGCCCAGTTCGGTCTGGAAGTCGGCGGAGGCGATCGCGGCGAGCACCTGCTCGTTGCGCAGCAGCGGCAGGCCCTGTTCGTCGGCGAGGTTGAGCTCGATCTCCAGGCCGAGCACCGCCCGCGGGCGGTCGAACCGCCCCTCCCGGAGCATCCGCTCCAGCGCCTCCTGGCAGGACTGCAGTTTGCGCCGGTACTGCTGCCGATCGGACAGATCGGCTCGGGTCGCGATGACCTTCTCCCCCATGGATACCCCCTCAGGCCGAGACACCGTGCCCTGCATCATGCCCACCCGGAAGATCGATACCCGACTCCGGGTAATGCCGTGCGGCACAAGGGATCTGACGATTTCTCACCTCCCTCCCGACTTGCCGTGCACGACAGAAGGTGATAAACAGGTCACCCTGCGCACTTGTTCGAGTAGACTCCGCGCTGCACTCATCGCTTGCCGCGGAGCCCCCTCGCGCGCCCAGCCCCGCGATCACGCCCAACCGGACCCGGCCCTTCGCGCCACGCCGGTATGCCGCCTTCGCACGCCGATCTCGCACGGAGAGGCGACCCGCCATGACCTTGCAGACACCTCAGCCCCCGCCCAGCGCCCTACGGGCCGTGCTGGCCGCCCTGACCTCGGAGGCCGCCCTGCGGCAGTCCGGCGCGGCGGCGCTACGCAGTACCACCGGCCCGCTGCTGCCGTCCCATCCGCTGGCAGTCCATCAGCTGCCGCCGGGTACCGCGACGGCGCGCGCGCTGGCCGCAGCGCCCCGGACGGGCTGGCGGTTCCTGGTCAAGCACGGCGGCGCGGTGCTGGCGGCCGCCGAGGTGGTGAAGTCCACCGAGGGCCACACCTTCGCGCACTTCGCCGCCGGCCCCTACCTGGACTCCACCGTGCAGGCGCTGGCCGAGGCCTGGCAGCTGGTCCAGCCGAGCCGCACCCTCTTCCAGGCCCGGCTGCTGTCGATGCCGGACCACTACGCCACCGCGCTGTGGCTGCACGCCACCGAGGCCGACCCCGAGGGCGACCTGCTGCTGCCGCTGGCGCCCGCCCCACTGGGCATCACCGCGCACCACGCCTATCCGGCCGACCAGCTGCTCGCCCTGCTCACCCGGCCGTCGGCCAGAGTGACGGCGTTCGCCTGAGAGAAGGCCTCCGCCCGAGCGGTGGCCTTCAGCCTCCAGTCTTCACCGGAGAACGACCGCCTCACCCCGATGGACTACCCCGCAGCCACCCGGCCAGGTCAGGGCCGGGTGGCCCTTTCGGTGCCCCAAAACCGCCGCCAACCATCTGAATGGGTGATCTCTGGGCCACAGTTGTGGCACATGTCACCGAAACCGCTGCGCGAGGGCCCACCGACGCCGACACTGGGACCCAGCGTGGAAGGACCACCTTCCTACCCACAGACGCGCGGGTTCACACCTGAGTGCCACTGCGGGGGGCGTGGATCGTTGAGTGAAGCGAGGTACAACGATGTGCCAGCACCGACCTGAGTGCCCGTCGGCCGAGTCCGCCGACCGTGAGGCGGCCGAGCCGGTCGCCCGCCACCCCGAGCAGGGCTGGAGCCTGCTCTGCAACGGGGTCCTGCTCTTCGAGGACACCGGCGAGCTGCTGCCGGACGGCCGGGTGATCGCGCCCCGCCGCTCCCTGGTGATCGCCGCCTGACCGCCGCCCTACCGGCGCGAACACGACGAGGTCCCCTGCGGCAGTGCCGCAGGGGACTTCGTCAATCCCGTCAGACCCCGTACTCGTCCAGCGGCGGGCAGGAGCAGACCAGGTGGCGGTCGCCGTAGGCGCCGTCGATCCGGCGCACCGGCGGCCAGTACTTGTCCGCCGGGTTGACGCCCGCGGGGAAGACCGCGTCGTGGCGCGAGTAGCCGTGCGCCCAGTCGCCGGCCAGCGTGGCGGCGGTGTGCGGGGCGTTGCGCAGCGGGTTGTCGTCCGCGGCCCACTCGCCCGAGCCGACCTTGTCGATCTCCGCACGGATCTCGATCATCGCGTCGCAGAAGCGGTCGATCTCGTGCAGGTCCTCGGACTCGGTGGGCTCGATCATCAGCGTGCCGGCCACCGGGAAGGACATGGTCGGGGCGTGGAAGCCGTAGTCGATCAGGCGCTTGGCGATGTCGTCCACGGTCACCCCCGTCTCCTTGGTGAGCGGGCGCAGGTCGATGATGCACTCGTGCGCGACCAGGCCACCGGGGCCGGTGTACAGCACCGGGAAGTGCGGGGCGAGGCGCTTGGCGATGTAGTTGGCGTTCAGCACCGCGACCTGGGTGGCGCGCTTGAGGCCCTCGCCGCCCATCAGCCGCACGTACGCCCAGGAGATCGGCAGGATCGCGGCCGAGCCCCACGGGGCGGCCGAGATCGGGCCGACGCCGGTGGCCGGGCCCGCCTCGCTCTGCAGCGGGTGGTTGGGCAGGTACGGCGCCAGGTGCGCGCGCACCGCGACCGGACCGACGCCCGGGCCGCCACCGCCGTGCGGGATGCAGAAGGTCTTGTGCAGGTTGAGGTGCGAGACGTCGGCGCCGAACTTGCCCGGCTTGGCCAGGCCGACCAGCGCGTTCAGGTTGGCGCCGTCCACGTACACCTGGCCGCCGGCCTCGTGCACCAGGCCGCAGATCTCGGTGATCTGGGTCTCGAACACGCCGTGGGTGGACGGGTAGGTGACCATCAGCACGGCGAGCTGCTCGCGGTGCTGCTCGATCTTCGCCTTGAGGTCCTCGACGTCCACGTCGCCGTCGGTCAGCGTCTTGACCACGACCACCCGCATGCCGGCCATCACCGCGGAGGCGGCGTTGGTGCCGTGCGCCGAGGCGGGGATCAGGCAGACGTCGCGCTGGACGTCGCCGTTGGCGTGGTGGTAGGCGCGCACCGCCAGCAGGCCGGCGAACTCGCCCTGCGAGCCGGCGTTCGGCTGGATCGAGACGGCGTCGTAGCCGGTGACCTCGACCAGCTGCTGCTCCAGCTGGCGGATCAGCGTCAGGTAGCCCTGGGCCTGCTCGATCGGGGCGAAGGGGTGCAGCTGGCCGAACTCCGGCCAGGTGACCGCCTCCATCTCGGTGGTGGCGTTGAGCTTCATGGTGCAGGAGCCGAGCGGGATCATGCCGCGGTCCAGCGCGTAGTCCCGGTCCGAGAGGCGGCGCAGGTAGCGCAGCATCGCGGTCTCCGAGCGGTGGCTGTGGAAGACCGGGTGGGTCAGGTACTCGTCCTCGCGCAGCAGCTCGGCGGGCAGCGTGTCGGCGGCCTCGGCCACCTCCGCGCCGGCCACCCCGAAGGCGGTCCAGACGGCGGCCAGGTGCTCGCGGGTGGTGGTCTCGTCGCAGGAGATCGAGACGGTGTCCGCGTCGACCTGGTACAGGTTGACGCCCTCGCCTCGGGCGGCGACCACGACCTCGGCGGCCCGGCCCGGGACCTTGGCGGTGACGGTGTCGAAGAAGGCCTGGTGGGCCAGCTCGACGCCGCCGGCCCGCAGGCCCTCGGCCAGCGCGGCGGCGTAGCGGTGGGTGCGGTGGGCGATGTCGGCCAGGCCGTCGGGGCCGTGGTAGACGGCGTACATCGAGGCCATCACGGCGAGCAGCACCTGGGCGGTGCAGATGTTGCTGGTGGCCTTCTCGCGGCGGATGTGCTGCTCGCGGGTCTGCAGCGCCAGCCGGTAGGCGCGGTGGCCGTCGGCGTCCACCGAGACGCCGACCAGGCGGCCGGGCAGCGAGCGGGCGTACTCGGCGCGCACCGAGAGGTAGCCGGCGTGCGGGCCGCCGAAGCCCATCGGCACGCCGAAGCGCTGCGAGGTGCCGCAGGCGATGTCGGCGCCGAGCGAGCCGGGCGACTTGAGCAGGGTGAGCGCCAGCAGGTCGGCGGCGACCGCGACGATCGCGCCCAGGCCGTGCGCCTGCTCGATCACGGCGGTCAGGTCGCGCACCGCGCCGGAGGCGCCCGGGTACTGCAGCAGCACGCCGAAGACGCCCTGCTCGACCACCTCGGCCGGGATGCCGGCGGAGAGGTCGGCGACGACCACCTCGACGCCGGTCGGCAGTGCGCGGGTCTTGATCACCGCGATGGTCTGCGGCAGCGTGTCGGCGTCGACCAGGAAGACACCGCCCTTGACCTTGGTGACCCGGCGGGCCAGGGCCATCGCCTCGGCGGCCGCGGTGCCCTCGTCCAGCAGCGAGGAGCCGGAGGTCGGCAGGCCGGTCAGGTCGGAGACCAGGGTCTGGAAGTTGAGCAGCGCCTCCAGCCGGCCCTGCGAGATCTCCGGCTGGTACGGGGTGTAGGCGGTGTACCAGGCCGGGTTCTCCATGACGTTGCGCAGGATCACCGGCGGGGTGAAGGTGCCGTAGTAGCCCAGCCCGATCATCGGGGTGAGCACCTGGTTGCGGCCGGCCAGCTCGCGCAGCTCGGCCAGGACCTGGGCCTCGCTGCGGCCGGCCGGCAGGTCCAGGCCGGTGATGCTGCGGATCGCCTCGGGGACGGCGGCGGTGGAGAGCTCCGCCAGTGAGCCGTAGCCCACCTGGGCGAGCATCTTCGCCTGGGCGGCGGCGTCGGGGCCGATGTGGCGCGACTCGAACGGGCTGGCCGCTTCGAGTTCGGCGAGGGTCGCGGAGCTGCGGGGACGACCGGCGGTCGGCTGGGCAGTCATGGTGGTCGAGGCCTCCTGGTCACGGACCGGCGGGGGCGCGCACGCCGTGAGCCTCGCCGCCGTGGGGAGCGGACGGACCTGCAGCGGACGAGCCGTCAGGCCTCCCCCTCTGTCATCGGGACCTGAGAGCTTCGCCCGCACGGGGCTGATGCCCCGCCGGCTTGCACCGTCGGTGAGGGTGGGGTCCACCGGCTCCCTCGCCGGAGGTCCTGCCCTGCTTTCCAGAGTGACCTATCCCACACGGTACGGATGCCTGAGAGATTCCGGGGAGGAGTTGCTCCTTCGGCGCCTCACGCCCTTGGAATCCAAGAGGTGGGGACTCTCCCGAGCGGGTTCGGCGGTCGCGCCAAGGGTACCAGCGCGGGCCCCCGCAGTGACCGGGCAGGTGATCGATCGCACTCCCCCGGACGGCCCATGACCAGCCCGTACGGCGGCGTTCGGCTGGCCGTTGTCCGCTTGGTGCCTTTTGGTGTGAATCGAAAGTAGTAGCACCAGGAGGAAAGCGTGCAGACCGACATCGACCCCCGAGACCTGATCGGGCACAAGGCCGTCGACCGGAACGGCGACAAGATCGGCACGGTGGACGAGGTCTACCTCGACGACGCGACGGGCGAGCCCGAATGGGCGGCCGTGCGCACCGGGATCTTCGGCCGGGACGCCTTCGTCCCACTGACCACGAGCGAGTTCTCCGGCGAGGAACTGCGCGTGCCCTACGACAAGTCGCTGATCAAGGAGTCGCCGGACTTCGGGGTCGGTCAGCACCTCTCGCCCGCCCAGGAGCTGCAGTTGTACCGGTACTACGGTCTGGACTCGCCCGGCGCCGACCGACCGACCGCCGCGAACAACACGCCCGCCACCTCGAACACCGCGCGGGACATGGACTTCGGCGTCGCCGCCGGCGCCGCGACCACCACCGCGAACCGGCCGACGGCCGCGACCACCACCCACGCGGCCACCCCCACCCAGACCACCACCACGCCGATGGCGACCACCATCGGCCTGGACAAGCCGGTCGAGCGGGAACCCCAGCCGGTGCCCACCCCGACGCCGACCCCCGACCCGGTGCACGCGGCCGCGGCCAAGCCGGCCGCCGCCGAGGGCACCGCCACCATGCCGCCGCCCGACCCGATCGAGCTGACCCTGCGCGAGGAGCGGCTGGAGATCACCAACGAGTGGCATGTGCTGGGCACCGCCCGGATGCACAAGTACGTGGTGACCGAGCCGGTGGAGCGCCGGGTCGAGGTGGTGCGCGAGCGGGTCCGGGTGGAGCGGGTCGCGGTCGGCGAGGCGGAGCGGTCCTCGCTCTCGGCGCAGGAGATCGCCGAGGCGGTGGAGGAGGTGACGCTGCACGAGGAACGGCCGACCGTGCGCAAGTTCACCGCGCCGCTGGAGCGGGTGCGACTGGTGGTGGAGCGGTACACCGAGGAGAAGGTGATCAAGGACGAGCTGCGTCGTGAGCAGGTGGAGATCCACGACAGCACCACGCCCGCGGATGACCCCGGCAGCACCCACGCCCAGCCCCAGCCCCATACCCAGGCCCAGGCCCAGGCCCAGGCCCATGCCCATGCCCATGCCCAGGCTCCGACTCAGTCCCAGGCTCAGTCGCAGACTCAGGCCGCCAAGACCACGGGCTGAGCAGCGCCGTTCCGGCCCGGACCCCGCAGGCGCGGGTTCCGGGCCGACGTCCTGCCCAAAGCTTCAGCGATAGATATTTGACAAACTGAAGCACTTCTCGGCATGGTTACTTCAGCACATTGACTATCGCTGGCTTGAAGCAGCCTGACAGGCCGCCAGAGCCCGTCCCTGAAGGAGCCATCCGTGAGTGAGGCAGCCAAGCCCGCCGCCACGGCCGTGAACCCGAGCAGTGCCCGGGTGCTGCCCGCCCTCGTGCTGGCGATGCTGGCCTACAGCGTGATCCAGACCGCCGTGGTGCCGATCCTGCCGTCGCTGGCCAAGGAGCTGCACGTCTCGGGCTCCAACATCACCTGGCTGATGACGGCCAACCTGCTCTCGGCCGCCGTGCTCACCCCGCTGCTCGGCCGCTTCGGCGACCTGCGCGGCCGCAAGCCGATGCTGCTGATCTCGCTGTCCGGCCTGGTGCTGGGCTCCGGGCTGGCCGTGGCCACCCACTCCTTCGGCCTGCTGGTGCTGGCCCGAGTGCTGCAGGGCGCCGGCGGTGGCGTGCTGCCGCTGGCGATCAGCATCGTCCGCGACGAGCTGCCCCGGCACAAGGTGACCGGCGGCGTCGCCGCGATCAGCGCCTCGATGGGCGTCGGCAGCGGTCTCGGCCTGGTCGCCACCGGTCTGCTGCTGGAGCACTGGGACTACAAGTCGATCTTCTGGATGGGCCTGATCTTCGGCCTGATCGCCGTCGCCCTGGTCATCTGGCGGGTCCCGCAGGACCCGGTGGTCGACAAGGCCGGCGGCGCCGACCCGCTGGGCGCGCTCACCCTGGCCGGCTGGCTCTCCGCCCTGCTGATCGCGGTCAGCCGCGGAAACGAGTGGGGCTGGACCTCCAACAAGACGCTGGGCCTGTTCGCCGTCGCCGCCGTGGTCGCCCTGGTCTGGGGGATCATCGAGGTCAAGGTCAAGCACCCGCTGGTGGACATGAAGATGATGGCCCGTCCGGCCGTCGCCTTCACCAACATCTCCGGCCTGCTGATCGGCTTCGGGATGTACGGCTCCTTCCTGGTGATCAGCAACTTCGCCCAGACCCCGGCCAAGCTCGCGCACTACGGCTTCACCGCCACCGTGCTGCACGCCGGTGTGATGCTGCTGCCCTCCGCGCTCGGCTCGATGGCCGCCGCCCCGGTCGGCGCCCTGCTGATCGCCCGCCGCGGCCCGCGCCTGCCGCTGGTCCTCGGTGGCCTGCTCGGCTTCGTCTCGATGGCCTACCTGGCCGTGCGGCACAGCGCCGAGGGTGACATCTACTTCGCTTCGGCGATCTTCGGCCTCGGCGTGGGCCTGGCCTACGCGGCCATGCCGGCCTACATCAACGGCGCCGTCCCGGCCGAGCAGAGCGGCATCGCCAACGGCATGAACGCGGTGCTGCGCACCGTCGGTGGCGCGATCGGCACCGCCGTGATGGGCGCGATCCTCACCGGCGACACCATCAAGCACCTGCCGATCCCGATCCAGCTGCCGACCCTGCAGGCCTACCAGCACGCCTACTGGGTGGCCGCCGTGATGTGCGTGATCGCCGCCGTCGTCCCGTTCGCGATCCGCACCGTCCGGCCCGCCCCGGTTCCGGTCGAGGCCGCCGCTCAGCCGAGCGACGCCGCTGCCGAGCCCGCCAGGACCAGCGCCTGACGCTGGGCTCCTCCCGGCCGAAGGCTGGGGGAGCCGTCCGCTGAGTGCCGCCCAGGGATCGGCGGCACCCGGGGACCCCCGTCGCCCCCGTTCGGAAAGCCCGGACGGGGGCGACGGCTATTCCGGGCGCTGCCTCAGCGGCAGCGGGTCCGACGGCGTCAGCGCCGCATCGTCGACCGGGAAGGTCCGTACCCGCCCCGGCGGCGAGTACGGCGTCTCGAAGCGGACCGTGACCCGGCCCACCCCGCTGCCCTGCACCCAACCCGGGCCGTACTCCTCGTGCGTCACGTCCTGACCCGGGAGCCAGATCCGCCACCGCACCGGCTGGGCGGCCGAAGCGGTCGGCAGCGGTTCGGCGGCGGGTTCCGGCTCGGGCCCCGAGGAATCCGCATCGGCCTGCGCAGCGATCTCCGCCTCCGCCGCCTCCGCTTCCGCCGCCTCTGCTTCGGCCGCATGCGCGAAGAGGTCCTCCTGGGTGTACTCGGCCAGTTGGGAGACCCCGACCCCGAGCAGCCGGATGCCCCCGGTGAGGTTGACCTGAGCGGCCAGCCGGCGCGCGGTGGCGGCGATCACCCGCTCGTCGTCGGTCGGCCCGCGCAGCGTCTCGGACCGGGTCAGGGTGCTGAAGTCGAACCGCCGCACCTTGATCACCACCGTCCGCCCCGACCGCCCGGCGGCCCTGAGACGGCGCACGCAGCGGGCGGTCAGCTCGTCCAGCTCGTGCAGGATCCGATCGCGATCGGCCAGGTCCACCTCGTAGGTGTCCTCCACCGAGACCGACTTGGCGTCCCGGTCCGGTACCACCTCGCGCTCGTCCAGGCCGCGGGCCATCAGCGACACGCCGGCGCCGTGGGCCTTGCCGAGCAGGCGCATCAACTCGTCCTCGGACTGCTCGGCGACCTCCGCCACGGTGAGCAGCCCGGCCCGGCGCAACGCCTGCTCGGTGGCCGGACCGACCCCGGGCAGCGCCCGCACCGACATCGGGCCGAGCACCGCGCGCTCCTGACCCGGCGTCACCAGCACCAGGCCGTTGGGCTTGGCCTGCTCGGAGGCGATCTTGGCCATCAGCTTCGAGCCGGCCGCGCCGATCGAGGCGGTCAGCGCGGTGCGCTCCTCGATGTCGGCGCGCAGGTCCTGGGCGATCGCCTGGACCAGCTCGGCCCCCTCGGCGGGGGTCGCGGCGGCCAGCGCCGGACCGTACGGGCCGGCCTCGAGGTCCACATAGGCCTCGTCCACGCTCAGTTGCTCGACCAGCGGGGAGAGTTCCCGGATCATCGCCATCACCTGCTCGCTGACCTCGCGGTAGGCGACGAACCGCGGCCACAGGTAGGCGGCATTCGGACAGAGCCGGCGGGCCACCGCGGTGGCCATCGCCGACCGCACCCCGAAGACCCGCGCCTCGTAGGAGCAGGTGGAGACCACCCCGCGCAGGCCGAGCCCGCCGACGATCACCGGCTTGCCGCGCAGGCTCGGCTTGGCCGCCTGCTCCACCGAGGCGAAGAAGGCGTCCATGTCGAGGTGCAGGATGCTCGGCAGGGTGCGCACACTGCCGATCATCGCGCACCCGTCTGACAGTCCCTGCCAGGGTCTGTCCGGTCGATCTTGTCGGATCAGCGCGCGGCTCCCCCAGCCTTCGGCCGGGAGGGGCCCCCATTCCGCGCCCGGGTGGGCGTGCGCCCGAGTCGACCTCGTACTGGGCCGTACTTGGGCGATTCGGGCGTGCGTCCAGCCGGGATGCCCGGCGTCGCGCGCCCGGCAAGATCGGCCGGACAGACCCTAGCTAGGGCGTGCGTGCGGCGTCCGCCAGCGCCTGTGCCACGCCCGGCTCGGTGGGGCCGAGCAGCGCCGGGTCGGGATGCAGCAGCGCGCTGAGCGCGGCCTTGCCGGCTCCTGGCAGCTCGCGCACCCCGCCGTAGTACCAGGTGGCGTCGTGCGGCTCGGCCACCCCGACGGCGTACGAGTCGATCCCGGCCGCCCGGCACAGGCCGAGGGCCCGGCGGACGTGGAAGTCCTGGCTGACCAACACCGCATGGTCGACTCCGAAGATCCGTCGGGCCCGGGCGCAGGAGTCCCAGGTGTCGAAGCCCGCGTAGTCGCGCACCACCCGCACCGGCGGCACCCCGTGCCCGACCAGGTAGTCGTACATCGCGCCGGGCTCGTTGTAGCTGGTGCGGCCGTTGTCACCGGTGACCAGGATCGCCTGCACCTTGTGCGCCCGGTAGAGCTCCAGCGCGGCGTCCAGCCGGTGCGCCAGGTAGGCCGAGGGCTCGGTGCCGACCACTCCGGCGCCGAAGACCACCGCGACCGGCTCGGCCGGGACGTCCGCCACCGTGCGGATCCGGGAGCTGTCGGCGCAGAACAGCCAGGTGCTCGGGACCAGGGCCAGCGAGCAGAGCAGCAGTAGGCCCTGGAAGGCCCGCCGCTGACGGCGCCGCCCGCGCAGCACGCTGGTCACCCGCATGATCACTACCCCCTCCGTGGACCACCGTGGCCCATCACGAGGGCGGACGATACGCGCGGCTGCGGCGGTTCCGCCGACCGGGGGTCGGACCGCCGACCGGGACGGTCCGCTGACCGGGGGTCAGACCGCGCGGTTGCGCCGCTGGGCCAGCTCGTCGGCCGGATCGTGCCCGACCAGCGTCTCGCCGGTGTCGGTGCGCTCGGCGTGCAGCCGGCCGAGGGTGCCCTCGAGCTCCTGCCAGACCGCGCCGACCGCGATCCCGAAGACGCCCTGACCGCCCTTCAGCAGGTCGACCACCTGCTGCGGGGAGGTGCACTCGTAGACCGTCGCCCCGTCACTCATCAGGGTCAGTCCGGCCAGTTCGGAGAGCTCGCTGGACTGCAGATGGGTGACGGCCACTCGGATGTTCTGCAGCGAGACGCCGGCGTCCAGCAGTCGCTTGACGATCTTGAGGATCAGGATGTCCCGGAAGCTGTAGAGGCGGTGCGCTCCGGCCGGGTAGGCGGTCCGCACGCTCGGCTCCAGCAGGCCGGTGCGGGCCCAGTAGTCCAGCTGCCGGTAGGTGATGCCGGCCGCCGCACAGGCCGTCGGCCCGCGGTAGCCCAGCAGGTCCGAGGACGGACCGATCCGCTCGATGGCCGGCTGACCGGCCTGAACTGCGGGAAAGCGCCCCACCCGGGGCAGTTCGGCGACCGTCTCGATCGCCGGCGCCTCCCAGGCGCGTCCGATCCGAGGCCGGTTGCCGGGCGGCAGGTGGAGGGTGCACGGGCCTCCCACGGCCGCCTCGTCGCCGCTGCTGCTCATGCCAACCTCCGTCCAGTCGTGTTCCGGCATCGCCACCGCCATCCGCACCGTGGAATCCCGGTGACCACCCCTGACGGTAGGCAGTCGTCCAAGACGCGTCAACGATCGCCACGCCGGGTCGGCGAAACAACGTCACTCCGAAGAGTGGTTTCGCGTGCCCCTAGTGTGGGTAGGACCGAACATTTTGGCAAAACAGCTGATCGACTGCGGACGATTTCAGCCAGGCGTGACGCGCTTACTGCGCGCTGCCGCCGAAGTCCTCCGGCGAGACCTGGTCGAGGAACTCGCGGAACTTCTCCACCTCGTCCTCCTGC
This sequence comes from Kitasatospora azatica KCTC 9699, assembly GCF_000744785.1. Classification (NCBI taxonomy): domain Bacteria; kingdom Bacillati; phylum Actinomycetota; class Actinomycetes; order Kitasatosporales; family Streptomycetaceae; genus Kitasatospora; species Kitasatospora azatica. The sequence goes on from NZ_JQMO01000003.1 coordinate 987,243, forward strand.
TCGTCCGGGATCGCGATGCCCGCCTCGGCGAGCACCTCCTCGGCCCCGTAGATCGGCGTGCCGGTGCGCAGCGCCAGCGCTATCGCGTCCGAGGGGCGCGCGCTCACCTCGACCCCGCCGGCGAAGACCAGCTCGGCGTAGAAGACGCCCTCGCGCAGATCGGTGATCCGCACCTCGGTGAGCTGTTGGCCCAGGGCCTCCAGCACGTCCTTGAAGAGGTCGTGCGTCAGCGGCCGCACCGGAGTCATGCCCTGCTGGGCGAAGGCGATCGCGGTCGCCTCGCCAGGGCCGATCCAAATCGGCAGGTACCGATCACCCCCCACTTCGCGCAGCAGGACGATCGGCTGGTTGGAGGGCATCTCCACCCGGACACCCACGACGTCGAGCTCATTCACAAGGCAACCCTATGGCCCCTGTCCGATATAGGAAAGCGCGGCCCGAATCGGCCCGCACTTATTGGGGTCGGGCACGCAGCCCGGCCTGCACCATGGTGGCGTGCAACCGCACGGCCAGCGTGGCCAGCTCCCGGGCGGTGGTCTCGGCGTGCGCCCTGGTCTGCGGGTTGCGGTGCCGGCGCAGCGGGGCGACCACCTGGTCCACCAGGGCGATCTCCCGCTCGGCTGCGGCCTTCACCTGGCGCAGGTGGCGCGGCTCCAGTCCGAACCGGCCGAGCTCGGCCACCAGGCGGGCGATCTGCAGGGTCTCCGCGTCGTACCCGCCGTCCGGTCCGGGCAGCACCAGGCCGTAGGACTCCCATTCGGCCAGGTCACGCTCCTCGGCACCGGCCGCGGCCAGCAGCTCGGCCCGGCCCAGCCGGACGCCGGCGGGCGGCACGGTGTCCAGCTCGCGGTCGGCCTCCTCCAGCGGACCGGGACGGGACTCCGCCACCGGCAGCGCCGGCGGGGCCTCACCGCGCTCGATCGCGTCCAGGTGCTCACGGATCACCCGCAGTGGCAGGTAGTGGTCGCGCTGCATCCGCAGCACGTAGGCGAGCCGCTCGACGTCGGCCGGGCCGAACTTGCGGTAGCCCGAGGGCGTGCGCTGCGGTTCGACCAGACCCTCCGCCTCCAGGAAACGGATCTTGGAGATGGTGACTTCGGGGAAGTCCTCGCGCAGGAAGGCGAGCACCGCACCGATGCTGAGCAGTTCGGCCCCGCGCCGCTCGGCGGCCCGCAGCTGCGGGCCGCTGGGGCGGCGGGGGGCCATCACGGTCTGATTCGAGGTCACTCGCGCTCTCCTGCCGACGTCGTGTGCGAACCCCCGCCTGCCCGTGCCCGATGACCCAGTGGATCAGTACCGCTGCATCAGTACCGCTGAACCCGTTACCGCTGGACCTAGTACCGGTGGGGTCCCGCGAAGAAGACCAGGCGGTACTTGCCGATCTGCACCTCGTCACCGTTGTTGAGCGCGACCTCGTCGATCGCCTCACGGTTGACGTAGGTCCCGTTCAGGCTGCCCACGTCCGCGACCGAGAAGCCGCCGCCCGGCTGGCGGCGGAACTCCACGTGCCGCCGGGAGACGGTGACGTCGTCCAGGAAGATGTCACCCTGCGGGTGGCGGCCGGCGGTGGTGATGTCGGCGTCCAGCAGGAACCGGCTGCCCGAGTTGGGCCCGCGCAGCACGATCAGCAGCGCGGAGCCCGGGGGCAGCGCGTCGATCGCGGCGAGCACCTCGGCCGACAGGGCCGGGGTGGCGCCGGTGCTGGTGGCGGCCGGGTCGTAGGACTCCAGACCGGAGATCGAGATGGTCGAGGTGGTCTCGACCGAGCTCTCGGGCGCGCCGACCCGCAGCGGGGTGCCGCAGTTGTTGCAGAACCTCGCGGTACCCGGGTTGTGGTTGCCGCACCGCGGACAGACGATCTGGCCGGTCATGTTCGCAGCCTCCTGGTACGGCACTCCCCCTGGGACGTGCCCGGCGTAGGGATCCGGGGCAAACCCTCCACCAGAGGTTGAGGGTCCTGTCGGGAAACCTATGCGCGGCGCACCCGGGGAATCAACCGACGCGCCGTAGCTGCCGTCACGGAACAGCGGACGCTCGCCACCGGCGGGCTGGTACCCCTCCGGAGCCGAGCGCATCCCGGGGACCTGGCCCGGCTCCTCGTCCCGGCGGTGGCGCGCGGTGGGCGCCTCCACTGCCGCAGCGCGGCGGTTGTTACGGCCGAACAGCTTCGAGAACAGACTCACGGGCGAATCCCCTTGCGTGAAACAGACCCGCCCGCGGGGCAGGATGGGAGTGGTACTGCACAGTCTGGCCGACGCCGTCTTCGGCCCGCACACCGGGGGCCACTCGCAAGCGCAGGTGAAGGGCGGTGGAGCCGACGGACCGTCAGCGAAATCGGGCGGGCCCTCACTTCGCCGCCGGCTTGGCGAACTGCGCGGCGGACGGCACCGCCAGCGCGTCCACCGTCACCTTCTGCTGTTCCGAGATGGTGGTGGCAACCTGCTGCTTCTCAAGAGTACGGACGATGCCACCGGGAATGTTCAACGCGGGACTCAGATCCTGCGGGTTGCCGATCACCGTGAACCGGTAGGGCTGCACGACGGTCTTGCCGTCGATCTGCACGCCACCGCCGGGCACGTCGGTGAAGTAGGTGTTGGCCACCACGCGGACATCGTTGATCTGAATCGCCTCCGCCCCCGCCGCTCGGAGTTCCTGCAGGGTGTCCAGCAGCATATCCGCCTTGACCTGCCCCTGGGGGTCATCGACCGTCAGTACGATGCCCGGGCCGGTCGCCTTCACCGTACCGGCCAGCACGCCCAGCTCCAGCGCCTTCTGCCTGGTCTGCTCCTGGGCTTCCTTGGCCTGGTTCGAGCTGTTCTGCAACTGCGCCAGGGACTGGTCGAGTTGGGCCTTCTCCTGCTGCAGGCGCTGCTGCCGGCTGTCCAGCTCGTCGAGGATCCGGACCAGGTCCTCCTGGCGGGCGCCGCGCAGCGCACTGTGGTCGTTGGTGGAACGGACCTGGATCGCCAGGCCCAGTCCCAGGGCGAACAGCAGCAGCGCCACCACCAGCTGACCGCGCGAGATCCGCGGCGGCCAGAGGGCGCTGCGCAGCCGGCGCCGGGCGTCGGCGGCGGGCGCCGCCGAGTCCTCGGCGGGCTCGGGGGCGAGCTCGGGCTCGGGGGTCGGCTCGGGTTCGGGGGTCGGCTCGGGCTCGGGCGTCGCCTCGGGCTCAGCCGTCGGCTCGGCCTCGGGCGTCTCCTCGACCGGCTCGTTCTCGTTCTCGTCCTTGGTCACCGCGTCCCCCGCTCAGGCCCGGAACACGTGGCGCCGGATGGCCGCCGCATTCGAGAAGATCCGGATGCCCAGCACCACGACCACCCCGGTGGACAGCTGCGAGCCCACGCCCAGCTGGTCGCCGAGGAAGACGATCAGCGCCGCCACCACCACGTTGGAGAGGAAGGAGACCACGAAGACCTTGTCGTCGAAGATCCCGTCCAACATCGCCCGCACCCCACCGAAGACCGCGTCCAACGCGGCCACCACGGCGATCGGCAGATACGGTACGACGGCGGCCGGCACCGAAGGCTGCACGAAGAGCCCGACGATGACTCCGGCCACCAGGCCCAGTACGGCGATCACGGCTTGGATGCTCCTGTCGTAGGGGTCGAGGGTGCCGGGCTCGGACTCGGCGAGCCGGCGTCGGGGGTGGCCAGCCGCAGCGTGAAGCCGACCGCGGCGGGCAGGTCCATCGAATGCTGTGCGGCGGCGGTGGCCTTGATGCCGTAGCTGTCCTGCAGGAGCCGCAGATAGTGCCCGCCCATGCTCTCCTGGAACGCACCCGGCAGCCGCTTCTCGTCGCCTACCGCCAGCACCGTGTACGGCGGCACCAGCGGGCGGTTGTCGACCAGGATCGCGTCACCGGCCGCGCGGATCGGCGAGAGCGCCGTCAGCCGTTGCCCGTTGACCGCGATGGCCTCGGCGCCGGCCTGCCAGAGCCCGTTGACGATCAACTGCAGGTCCCGGTCGCGCAGCCGGCCGCCGCTGAACCCACCGGAGGTGCGCGGGTCGATCCCACCGCCGGTACTGGCGTTGGCCGGGTCGTCGATCACCAGCTTCAGCCCCGGGCCGGTCACCGCGCCGGTGCCCACCGAGGCACCCAGCGCCACCAGGCCCGCGTCTCCGCCGCTGGCCCGCAGGGCGCGCTGCTGCTCCTGGTCGACCTGCGCCCGGGCCGACTCCACTTGGTGCTGCAGCCGGTCGGCGGCAGCGGTCGCATCGGTGACCCGCTGGATCAGCGCGTCGCGCTCCTTGGCCAGCGCCGGACTGGACTCGTGGGCGTTGACCCCACTGACCGTCACCACCACGGCTGCCAGCGCCAGGCCGACCGCCAGCAGCACCTTGCCCTTGGCGGTGGTGGGCAGCCGACGGCTCCCCTCCTCGCCACGGGCCCGCGCGGCGGCCGCGTAGCCCTCGTCCAGGCTCTGGTCCATCACCGTGGTCAGCAGCGTCATCGAGGCGTCGGGACGGGCGAACCGGCCGTTTCGCTCGTTCGGTGATCGCGTGGCTGGCATGCGGGACATCGTCCCATGCGGCCGCGGCCCCGGGCGAACAGCCCCCATCAGGTGACTGCCCGCCCGGGGCCTCGACTCGACTACGCGCTAACGCCCGGCGCTGTCGACCACCGCCGCCCACTCGTCCAGCAGGCGTTGGGTGGCCTCGTCGTCCGGACCCTCCGCCCACAGGTGGGTGACCGCCTCGGCCGGGTCGGGCAGCACCAGGGTCCAGCGACCGTCCGCCTCGACCACCCGCACGCCGTCGGTGGTGTCCAGCCGGCGAGCGCCCGCCGCCTCGACCACCGAGCGCATCACCATGCCCTTGGCCGCCCACGGCGTGGCAATGTCCCGCCGCTGCATGTGGGCCTGCGGAATCCGGGCGTCGATCTGACTGAGCGTCAGCTGGGTCCGGGCCACCAGCCCGACCAGCCGGACGAAGGCGGCTGCCCCGTCCAGCAGGCCGCTGAACTCCGGCACCACATAGCCGCCGCGGCCGTCGCCGCCGAAGATCGTGCCCTCGGCGGCGGCCGCCTTGGCGAGATCGTCCGGTGAGGTGCTGGTCCAGCTGACCTGGGTGCCGTGGTACGCCGCCACCTGCTCGGCGATCCGCGTGGTGGTCACCGGCAGCGCCACCTGCCCGCTGCGCCGCTCGGCGGCCACCAGGTCGAGCAGCACCAGCAACGCCCGGTCGTCCTCGATCACCCGGCCGAGCTCGTCCACGAAGGAGACCCGCTCGCCGACCGGGTCGAACCGCACGCCGAATGCCGCCCGGGAGGAGGCCACCAGCGCGCCCAGCCGGGCCAGCCCCGCGCGCCGCTCCTCCGCGCCCTCGGTCGGCCGCGCCTCGTCCAGGCCTCCACTGACTGTCAGGGCCTCGACCCCGAGCCGACCCAGGATGCTCGGCAGCACCAGCCCGGCGCTGCCGTGGGCGGTGTCCACCACCACCTTCAGCCCGGCCTCCCGGACCCCGGTGATGTCGATCGCCCGCAGCAGGTTTCCGGCATAGGAGTCGAAGACGCTGGACGGGAAGGTCAGGTCGCCGATCTCGCCCGGGAAGGCCCGGCGGAACTCCTGGCGGGCATAGACCCGGTCCAGCTTGCGCTGGCCGGCCTGGGAGAGGTCGGCACCGCGTTCGTCGAAGAAGAGGATGTCGAGCGAGTCCGGCACGCCCGGTGTGGTGCGCAGGAAGATGCCGCCGGCACTGCCCCGCGCGGTGTGCTGACGCGCCACCGGCATCGGCACGTTCTCCAGGTCGCGGACGTCGATCGCGCTGGTCTGCAGCGCCGAGATCATCGCCCGCTTGAGCGCACGCGCACCACGAGAGTGGTCACGCGCGATGGTGACGGTGGCGCCCTTCTTGAGCGTGGTCGCGTAGGCACCCGCCAGCCGGACGGCCAGCTCCGGGGTGATCTCCACGTTGAGGATGCCCGAGACGCCACGCGCGCCGAACAGGTGCTCCTGGCCGCGCGACTCCCAGATCACCGAGGTGTTGACGAACGCGCCGGCCTCGATGGTCTTGAACGGGTAGACCCGGACCGAGCCCGCGATGATCGACTCCTCGCCGATCAGGCACTCGTCGCCGATCACCGCGCCGTCGTCGATCCGGGCCGCGCGCATCACGTCGGTGTTCTTGCCGACCACGCAACCGCGCAGGTTGGTCTGCGGACCGATGTAGACGTTGTCGTGGATGACCGCCTTGTGCAGGAAGGCACCGCGTTTGACGACCACGTTGCTGCCGAGCACGGTGTGCTCGCGCAGCTCCACGCCCGCCTCGACCTTGGCGTAGTCGCCGATGTACAGCGGACCGCGCAGGATCGCCTCCGGGTCGACCTCGGCACCCTCGGCCACCCAGACGCCCGGCGAGATCTCGAAGCCGTCGAGTTCGACGTCGACCTTTCCCTCCAGCACGTCGGCCTGGGCCTTCTGGTAGCTCTCGTGGGTGCCCACGTCCTCCCAGTAGCCCTCGGCGACGTAGCCGAAGACCGGCTTGCCCTCCTTGAGCAGTTGCGGGAACACATCACTCGACCAGTCCACCGAAGTCCCGGCCGCCACGTAGTCGAAGACCTCGGGCTCCATGACGTAGATACCGGTGTTGACGGTGTCCGAGAAGACCTGACCCCAGGTGGGCTTCTCCAGGAAGCGCTCGACGCGGCCCTCGTCGTCGACGATCGTGATGCCGAATTCCAGCGGATTGGGAACCCGGGTCAGACAGACCGTTACCAGAGCGCCCTTGCTCCGGTGAAAGGCGATCAAATCGGAAAGATCGAAGTCGGTGAGCGCGTCACCGGAGATCACCAGAAAGGAGTCGTCACGGAGCGCGTCCTCGGCGTTCTTGACACTCCCGGCGGTGCCGAGCGGAACCTCCTCGTTCGCATAGCTGAGGTTCATCCCGAGTTCCTCGCCGTCACCGAAGTAGTTCTTCACCAGTGAGGCGAGGAACTGCACGGTGACGACGGTATCGGTGAGGCCGTGCCGCTTGAGCAGTCGTAGCACGTGCTCCATGATCGGTCGATTGGCAACAGGCAGGAGCGGCTTCGGCATACTCGAAGTCATCGGGCGGAGACGAGTTCCCTCGCCTCCTGCCATCACAACGGCTTTCATTGCGGATGCGTCCTCCTTCGCGGCAATGGACTCCTCGTCCATCAAACCGTTCCAGGAGACCTCTACCCGGTTGAAATGATCCGACGCGCGGACGGACCGGTTGTCTCAACCAGTACTCAGCCAGTACTCGGCCGCCCGTCAGCAGTCAGCTGCTGGGGAGGGCGTCCGCCTTGACGATCTGCCGCGCCTGGACCGCATAGAGGATGCCGGCCCACCAGTACAGGATCGTCCCCCACCAGATGAACGCCCAGCTGACCGCGGCGGCGGTGTGATGGAACCAGCCCTGACCCTGTCCCAGCAGCAGAAGCGGAAAGGCGTACATCAGATTGAAGGTCGCCGCCTTGCCGAGAAAACTCACCTGGAGCGGACCGTATCCATGCCGGTTGAGAATAGGCAGTAGCGAAGCGATGAAGATCTCGCGAGCCAGCAGGATCGCAGTCAGCCACCAGGGCAGGATCTCCCGCCAGGTCAGGCCGAGCAGGGTGGAGAGCACATACAGCCGGTCCGCGAGCGGGTCGAGGATCTGGCCGAGCCGGCTGATCTGGCCCCAGCGCCGGGCCAGCTTGCCGTCCAGGTAGTCGCTGATCCCACTGAGCATCAGGATCAGCAGGGCCCAACCGTCGTTGTTCGGCCCGTCGAACTGCGGCCAGAGGATCAGCCAGAGGAAGACCGGGACCCCGACCAGCCGCGCCATGCTCAGCACGTTGGGGATGGTGAGGACGCGGTCGGTCTGGACGCGCGTCTCCTGGACCTCCACCCGGGGGCCTCCTCTTCTCGTACGGCGACTGTGCGGGCCCGACTTTACCCGGAACCGTCCGGGAACGCGAAGAAGCCCCCACCGACTGCGTTTAATTAAACACAGTACGGTGGGGGCTTCTTCTGAATGATTGTTCGGCGGCGTCCTACTCTCCCACAGGGTCCCCCCTGCAGTACCATCGGCGCTGTAAGGCTTAGCTTCCGGGTTCGGAATGTAACCGGGCGTTTCCCTCACGCTATGACCACCGAAACACTATGAAACTTATCGCCGCACCATCCCCGTGACCAAACGGGATGGGGTCGTTGTTTCAGAACAACACAGTGGACGCGAGCAACTGAGGACAAGCCCTCGGCCTATTAGTACCGGTCAGCTCCACCCATTACTGGGCTTCCACATCCGGCCTATCAACCCAGTCGTCTACTGGGAGCCTTACCCTCTCAAGGAGGTGGGAGTGCTCATCTCGAAGCAGGCTTCCCGCTTAGATGCTTTCAGCGGTTATCCCTCCCGAACGTAGCCAACCAGCCATGCCCTTGGCAGGACAACTGGCACACCAGAGGTTCGTCCGTCCCGGTCCTCTCGTACTAGGGACAGCCCTTCTCAACACTCCTACGCGCACAGCGGATAGGGACCGAACTGTCTCACGACGTTCTAAACCCAGCTCGCGTACCGCTTTAATGGGCGAACAGCCCAACCCTTGGGACCTACTCCAGCCCCAGGATGCGACGAGCCGACATCGAGGTGCCAAACCATCCCGTCGATATGGACTCTTGGGGAAGATCAGCCTGTTATCCCCGGGGTACCTTTTATCCGTTGAGCGACGGCGCTTCCACAAGCCACCGCCGGATCACTAGTCCCTGCTTTCGCACCTGCTCGACCCGTCGGTCTCACAGTCAAGCTCCCTTGTGCACTTACACTCAACACCTGATTGCCAACCAGGCTGAGGGAACCTTTGGGCGCCTCCGTTACCCTTTAGGAGGCAACCGCCCCAGTTAAACTACCCACCAGACACTGTCCCTGATCCGGATCACGGACCCAGGTTAGACATCCAGCACGACCAGAGTGGTATTTCAACGACGACTCCACCAAGACTGGCGTCAAGGCTTCAAAGTCTCCCACCTATCCTACACAAGCCGAACCGAACACCAATATCAAGCTATAGTAAAGGTCCCGGGGTCTTTCCGTCCTGCTGCGCGAAACGAGCATCTTTACTCGTAATGCAATTTCACCGGGCCTATGGTTGAGACAGTCGAGAAGTCGTTACGCCATTCGTGCAGGTCGGAACTTACCCGACAAGGAATTTCGCTACCTTAGGATGGTTATAGTTACCACCGCCGTTTACTGGCGCTTAAGTTCTCAGCTTCGCCCGGACGAATCCAAGCTAACCGGTCCCCTTAACGTTCCAGCACCGGGCAGGCGTCAGTCCGTATACATCGCCTTACGGCTTCGCACGGACCTGTGTTTTTAGTAAACAGTCGCTTCTCGCTGGTCTCTGCGGCCGGCCCCAGCTCGGGCAGCAAGTGCCTCCACCAGTTCCGGCCCCCCTTCTCCCGAAGTTACGGGGGCATTTTGCCGAGTTCCTTAACCATAGTTCACCCGAACGCCTCGGTATTCTCTACCTGACCACCTGAGTCGGTTTGGGGTACGGGCCGCCATGAAACTCGCTAGAGGCTTTTCTCGACAGCATAGGATCATCCACTTCACCACAATCGGCTCGGCATCAGGTCTCAGCCTTAAAGAGTGGCGGATTTGCCTACCACTCGGCCTACACCCTTACCCCGGGACAACCACCGCCCGGGCTGGACTACCTTCCTGCGTCACCCCATCGCTCACCTAATACCCTGTCGGATCAGCGGCTCCACCACGTCCCTTTGTCCGAAGACTCCGGGCCGGCTTCACGGCCTTAGCATTCAGAGGTTCAGCGTTGGCGCTTCAAAGCGGGTACGGGAATATCAACCCGTTGTCCATCGACTACGCCTGTCGGCCTCGCCTTAGGTCCCGACTTACCCTGGGCAGATCAGCTTGACCCAGGAACCCTTGGTCAATCGGCGCAAGAGTTTCCCACTCTTGTATCGCTACTCATGCCTGCATTCTCACTCGTATCCCGTCCACGACTCGATTCCTCGGCCGCTTCACCCGGAACACGACGCTCCCCTACCCATCCACAGCGTCGTTGGACGTATTCTGTGAATGACACGACTTCGGTGGTGTGCTTGAGCCCCGCTACATTGTCGGCGCGGAATCACTTGACCAGTGAGCTATTACGCACTCTTTCAAGGGTGGCTGCTTCTAAGCCAACCTCCTGGTTGTCTCTGCGACTCCACATCCTTTCCCACTTAGCACACGCTTAGGGACCTTAGTCGGTGTTCTGGGCTGTTTCCCTCTCGACCATGGAGCTTATCCCCCACAGTCTCACTGCCACGCTCTCACTTACCGGCATTCGGAGTTTGGCTAAGGTCAGTAACCCGGTGAGGCCCATCGCCTATCCAGTGCTCTACCTCCGGCAAGAAACACGTGACGCTGCACCTAAATGCATTTCGGGGAGAACCAGCTATCACGGAGTTTGATTGGCCTTTCACCCCTAACCACAGGTCATCCCCCAGGTTTTCAACCCTGGTGGGTTCGGTCCTCCACACGGTCTTACCCGCGCTTCAACCTGCCCATGGCTAGATCACTCCGCTTCGGGTCTTGGGCATGCAACTCAAACGCCCTATTCGGACTCGCTTTCGCTACGGCTACCCCACACGGGTTAACCTCGCTACACACCGCAAACTCGCAGGCTCATTCTTCAAAAGGCACGCAGTCACGGCTGGTCCGAAGACCAACGACGCTCCCACGGCTTGTAGGCACACGGTTTCAGGTACTATTTCACTCCGCTCCCGCGGTACTTTTCACCATTCCCTCACGGTACTATCCGCTATCGGTCACCAGGGAATATTTAGGCTTAGCGGGTGGTCCCGCCAGATTCACACGGAATTTCTCGGGCTCCGTGCTACTTGGGAGAAGCTCAAGTGAGCCGCTAATGTTTCGTCTACGGGGGTCTTACCCTCTACGCCGGACCTTTCGCATGTCCTTCGACTACACCAACGGTTTCTGACTCACCCAGCCGCCGGCAGACGACTGAAGAACTTTCCCACGACCCCGTATCGGCAACCCCTGCCGGGTCTCACACCAATACGGTTTAGCCTCATCCGGTTTCGCTCGCCACTACTCCCGGAATCACGGTTGTTTTCTCTTCCTGCGGGTACTGAGATGTTTCACTTCCCCGCGTTCCCTCCACGCACCCTATGTGTTCAGGTGCGGGTGACAGCCCATGACGACTGCCGGGTTTCCCCATTCGGACACCCCCGGATCAAAGCTCGGTTGACAGCTCCCCGGGGCCTATCGCGGCCTCCCACGTCCTTCATCGGTTCCTGGTGCCAAGGCATCCACCGTGCGCCCTTAAAAACTTGGCCACAGATGCTCGCGTCCACTGTGCAGTTCTCAAACAACGACCAGACACCCACCTACACCACCCGAAAACGAGTACTGTCCATGGGACCGGCATCCTCGAGGTTCAGACCATACGGCCGTTCCCTCAGGACCCAACAACGTGCCCGACACACCAGACTCAAGAACGCTTTCCACGCCGAAGCAGTACTCACGAACCATCACCCAGTGTGCCGAATAGTCAACGTTCCACCCATGAGCGAGCACTCCGGGACATTCGCCCGAAGCTGCTATGTGCTCCTTAGAAAGGAGGTGATCCAGCCGCACCTTCCGGTACGGCTACCTTGTTACGACTTCGTCCCAATCGCTGGTCCCACCTTCGACGGCTCCCTCCCAAGGGTTAGGCCACCGGCTTCGGGTGTTACCGACTTTCGTGACGTGACGGGCGGTGTGTACAAGGCCCGGGAACGTATTCACCGCAGCATGCTGATCTGCGATTACTAGCAACTCCAACTTCATGGGGTCGAGTTGCAGACCCCAATCCGAACTGAGGCCGGCTTTTTGGGATTCGCTCCGCCTCGCGGCATCGCAGCCCTTTGTACCGACCATTGTAGCACGTGTGCAGCCCAAGACATAAGGGGCATGATGATTTGACGTCGTCCCCACCTTCCTCCGAGTTGACCCCGGCAGTCTCCTGTGAGTCCCCACCACCCCGAAAGGCGTGCTGGCAACACAGAACAAGGGTTGCGCTCGTTGCGGGACTTAACCCAACATCTCACGACACGAGCTGACGACAACCATGCACCACCTGTATACCGACCACAAGGGGGCGACTATCTCTAGCCGTTTCCGATATATGTCAAGCCTTGGTAAGGTTCTTCGCGTTGCGTCGAATTAAGCCACATGCTCCGCTGCTTGTGCGGGCCCCCGTCAATTCCTTTGAGTTTTAGCCTTGCGGCCGTACTCCCCAGGCGGGGAACTTAATGCGTTAGCTGCGGCACCGACGACGTGGAATGTCGCCAACACCTAGTTCCCAACGTTTACGGCGTGGACTACCAGGGTATCTAATCCTGTTCGCTCCCCACGCTTTCGCTCCTCAGCGTCAGTAATGGCCCAGAGATCCGCCTTCGCCACCGGTGTTCCTCCTGATATCTGCGCATTTCACCGCTACACCAGGAATTCCGATCTCCCCTACCACACTCTAGCCTGCCCGTATCGAATGCAGACCCGGGGTTAAGCCCCGGGCTTTCACATCCGACGCGACAGGCCGCCTACGAGCTCTTTACGCCCAATAATTCCGGACAACGCTCGCACCCTACGTATTACCGCGGCTGCTGGCACGTAGTTAGCCGGTGCTTCTTCTGCAGGTACCGTCACTTGCGCTTCTTCCCTGCTGAAAGAGGTTTACAACCCGAAGGCCGTCATCCCTCACGCGGCGTCGCTGCATCAGGCTTTCGCCCATTGTGCAATATTCCCCACTGCTGCCTCCCGTAGGAGTCTGGGCCGTGTCTCAGTCCCAGTGTGGCCGGTCGCCCTCTCAGGCCGGCTACCCGTCGTCGCCTTGGTAGGCCATTACCCCACCAACAAGCTGATAGGCCGCGGGCTCATCCTGCACCGCCGGAGCTTTACACCCAGAACCATGCGGTCCCAGGTCATATCCGGTATTAGACCCCGTTTCCAGGGCTTGTCCCAGAGTGCAGGGCAGATTGCCCACGTGTTACTCACCCGTTCGCCACTGATCCACCCCGAAGGGCTTCACCGTTCGACTTGCATGTGTTAAGCACGCCGCCAGCGTTCGTCCTGAGCCAGGATCAAACTCTCCGTGAATGTTTTCCCGTAATCGGGTCGACACCCGCGCAGAGCGGCACGACAATCAGCGGAATAGGCCGACCCCGTGCACTGCGTCCTCGCTAGTGTTTTACTTCAAAAGGAATCTCCAACCCGAACCAGAAGGTCCAGGCCGGGGATGTCAACATATCTGGCGTTGACTTTTGGCACGCTGTTGAGTTCTCAAGGAACGGATACTTCCTTCAAGTCACTCTCGTGAACTCTCCGGGTGTTTCGTTCTTTCGTGTTCTCAGCGTATCAGATGAGTTTCGCTCCGATTTCACTGGAGATTCGCTCAGCCGTCTCGCTGCATTCACCATCACCTCGCGGCGACCTGAGCAACGATAGCCGCTCCGGGCCGGTCCGCCTAATCGAGCATGTTGCGCCCTCGGCCACCCGAGTGCCAGCACCGCCGAGGACGGCGCGCCGGGACGATTCTCGGCCTCACCCGTATGCCGTAGAGTGCGGCACATCGACACAGAGGACTAGACCACTTGAGTCGAGCAGGGGCCTGACCGGCCCGGGACCTGGGCGGTGGCCTGCGGCGAGGTGTCGCGGGCGCCGGATCGGCCGGGCAGGTACCTGGTCCCTTCTGTGACGAGATGTCCTAAGTTGGCATGATTTAGGCTTCAGTCGGTATGTCCCCGCCGCTGCTCGCGGCCGCACGCTGTACTCCGCACCTGGGAGGCTCCACCATGACCACTGTGACGTCGCCGCTGACCGGCCGCGCCATCGGACTCGCCGCCGTGCCCGACCCCGTCTTCGCCGGCGCGATGGTGGGGCCCGGCACTGCCATCGACCCGGTGCGCGAGCCGACGACCGCTGTGGCGCCGGTGGACGGCCTGGTGGTGTCGATGCACCCGCACGCGTTCGTGGTGATGGACTCCGACGGTCATGGCGTGCTCACCCACCTCGGCATCGACACCGTCCAGCTGAACGGTGCGGGCTTCGAGCTGCTGGTCAGCAAGGGCGACCAGGTGAAGCGCGGCCAGCCGGTGATCAAGTGGGACCCGGCGGCGGTGGAGGCCGCGGGCAAGTCGCCGATCTCCCCCATCGTGGCGTTGGAGGCCTCGGCCGAGGCGCTCAGCGCGGTCGCCGAAGCCGGCGAGGTCGCCAGCGGCGGCGAGCTCTTCACCTGGAACTGAGTCCGGCCCGGCCCAGGCCCCCAGGACCCAGGCCGCCCAGGACCGGGGTCACTCGGGCCCAGGGCACCCATAGAACGAGCAATTGGCCGGACAGCACCCCGCCCACCGTGTTTCGGTGGGCGGGGCAGCACTGCCGGGGCGAGAGGAACTGAAGGACATGCAGAAGACGCTGCGCGGCGTGGGCGTCAGCCACGGCGTCGCGATCGGCCCGGTGCGGCACATGGGGACCGCGGTGCTGGAGCCGCCGGCCACCCAGATCCCGACCGAGGACGCGCCGCGCGAGCAGGCCCGGGCGCAGCAGGCCGTCGACGCGGTCGCCGCCGACCTGATCGCCCGCGGCAACCTGGCCGGTGGCGAGGCGCAGGCGGTGCTGGAGGCCCAGGCGCTGATGGCGCAGGACCCGGAGCTGATGGCGGACGTCTCCCGCCGGATCGCCGTGGGCAGCAGCGCCGAGCGCGGCGTCTACGACGCGTTCGCCGCCTACCGGGCGCTGCTCGCTGCGGCCGGCGAGTACCTGGCGGGTCGGGTGGCGGACCTGGACGACGTGCGCAACCGGATCGTCGCGCGGCTGCTGGGGGTGCCGATGCCGGGTGTGCCGGACAGCGACGAGCCGTACGTGCTGCTCGCGCGTGACCTGGCGCCGGCCGACACCGCGCTGCTGGACCCGACGCTGGTGCTGGGCTTCGTCACCGAGGAGGGTGGGCCGACCAGTCACTCGGCGATCCTGGCGCGGGCCTTGGGGGTGCCTGCCGTGGTGGCGCTGCCGGGGGCGACCGACCTGGCCGAGGGTGTGGTCGTGGCGGTCGACGGCAGTAGTGGTGAGGTGCTGATCGAGCCGGCGGCCGAGAAGCAGGCGGAGCTGCGTCGGCTGGCGGCCGAGCGGAAGGCGGCGCTGGCGGCGTCCTCCGGTCCCGGGCGGACTTCCGACGGGCATCTGGTGCCGCTGCTGGCGAACGTCGGCGGCCCGGGTGATGTGGCGGCGGCGCTGGAGAACGGCGCCGAGGGCGTCGGGCTGTTCCGGACCGAGTTCCTCTTCCTGGACGACTCCAAGAAGGCGCCGGGTGAGGACGCCCAGGTGGAGGCGTACCGCAAGGTGCTGGAGGCGTTCCCCGAGGGACGCGTGGTGGTGCGGGTGCTGGACGCCGGCGCCGACAAGCCGTTGGACTTCCTGACGCCGGCCGACGAGCCGAACCCGGCGCTGGGTGTGCGGGGTCTGCGCACGCTGCTGGAGCACCCCGAGGTACTGGCCACCCAGCTGCGGGCGCTGGCCCGGGCGGCCGAGGGGCTGCCGGTGCACCTTGAGGTGATGGCGCCGATGGTGGCCGATCGGGCGGACGCCAAGGCGTTCGCCGAGGCCTGTGTGGCGGCGGGCCTGCGGGCGAAGTTCGGCGCGATGGTGGAGATTCCGTCGGCCGCGCTGCGGGCCCGGTCGATCCTGCAGGAGGTCGAGTTCCTCTCGCTGGGGACCAACGACCTGGCTCAGTACACCTTCGCGGCGGACCGCCAGGTCGGTTCGCTGGCCCGGCTGCAGGACCCGTGGCAGCCGGCTCTGCTCGACCTGGTGGCCGCGGCCGCGGAGGCGGCGAAAGCAGCTGGGAAGAGCTGCGGCGTGTGCGGCGAGGCGGCCTCCGACCCGCTGCTGGCCTGTGTGCTGACCGGTCTGGGTGTGACCAGCCTGTCGATGGGCTCCGCGTCGATCCCCTACGTCCGGGCTTCGCTCGCGAAGTTCACGCTGGCGCAGTGCCGGCGGGCGGCCGAGGCCGCGCGGGCGGCGGACAGTGCCGAGGAGGCCCGGGCGGCGGCGCAACAGGTGCTGTCGGGCGAGTGAGCTGACCGATCGACAGTGGAAGGGCCCCGCCGCGGCGGGGCCCTTCCACTGTCAGGAGCGGCGTTCGCGGCCGAGGCGCTCGAAGAACCGCAGGTGGTCGAGGTTGTCCACGGAGCCGGGGTTGACGGCCTGGTCCAGCGGGGTGCCGCTGAGCAGCCGCTTGACCGGGACCTCGATCCGCTTGCCGGTGAGGGTGTGCGGCAGGCCGGTGACGGCGATCACCTCGTCGGGGACGTGGCGCGGCGAGAGCTGCTCGCGGATCACCGCGCGGATCCGCGAGCGCAGCGCGTCGTCGAGTTCGGCGCCGGGGGCGAGCACCACGAAGAGCGGCATCCAGTAGCCGCCGCCGTCCTCCTCCAGGCCGATCACCAGGGATTCGGCGATCTCGGGGAGGCGCTCGACCACCTCGTAGATGTCCGAGGAGCCCATCCGTACGCCCTGGCGGTTGAGGGTGGAGTCGGAGCGGCCGTGGATCACCACGGTGCCGCGGGAGGTGACGGTGATCCAGTCGCCGTGCCGCCAGATGCCGGGGTACATGTCGAAGTAGCTGTCGTGGTAGCGCTGCCCGTCGGGGTCGTTCCAGAAGCCGGTGGGCATGGACGGGATCGGCTTGGTGACGACGAGTTCGCCGACCTCGTCGGTGTGCGGCTTGCCGTGGACGTCCCAGGATTCGACGGCGGCGCCCAGGCAGGGGGCCTGGATCTCGCCGAGGTACACGGGCAGGGTGGGGACGCCGCCGACGAAGCAGCTGCAGACGTCGGTGCCGCCGCTGACCGAGGCGAGCCAGACGTCCGGCTTGACCTCGTCGTAGATCCAGCGGAAGCCGTCGGGCGGCAGCGGGGAGCCGGTGGTGCCGATGCAGCGGACGGCGCTCAGGTCGAGGTCGCGGCCGGGGTGCAGTTCGGCCTTGCGGCTGGCGATGGCGTAGGCGGCGGAGGTGCCGAGCACGGTGGCGCTGGTGCGGGCGGCGACCTCCCACAGGGCGCCGGTGGTGGGGTGGCCCGGGCTGCCGTCGTAGGTGACGATCGTGGACCCGACGAGCAGGCCGGCGATCAGGAAGTTCCACATCATCCAGCCGGTGGAGGTGTACCAGAAGAACCGGTCCTCCGGGCCGAGGTCGAGGTGGAGCCCGGCCTGCTTGAGGTGTTCGACCAGGATGCCGCCCTGGCTCTGCACGATGGCCTTGGGCAGGCCGGTGGTGCCGGAGGAGTAGAGCACCCAGAGCGGGTGGTCGAAGGGGAGCGGCTCGAAGACCGGCTCGACCTCGGCGGCGACCAGCTCGTCCCAGGCGAGGGCGCCCTCGGGGGCCGGGGTGCCGAGCAGCGGGACGTGCACGAAGGCGCGCACCGAGGGGAGTTCGCGGCGCAGCTCGGCGACCACCTCGGTGCGGTCGTGGTTCTTGCCGCCGTAGTGGTAGCCGTCGACGGCGAGCAGCACGTCGGGCTCGAGCTGCTGGAACCGGTCGAGGACGCTGCGGGCGCCGAAGTCGGGGGCGCAGGAGGTCCAGATGGCGCCGATCGAGGCGGTGGCGAGCAGTGCGACGGCCGCCTGCGGGATGTTCGGCAGGTAGGCGCCGACCCGGTCGCCGGGCTTGAGGCCCTGGGCGCGCAGGGCGGCGGCGAGCGAGCCGACCTGGCGGCGCAGCTCGGCCCAGCTGACGGCGACGGGCTGTTCGGTGGTCTCGTCCAGGTGCAGGATCGCGGGCTGGTCGGCGTGCGCGGGGTCGGCGCCGTGCCGCAGGGCGTGCTCGGCGTAGTTGAGGCGGGCGTCGGGGAACCACCGGGCGCCGGGCATGGTGGCGTCGGCGAGCACGGCGCTGGGGGCGGTCTGGAAGCGGACGTCGAAGTACTCGGTGACGGCGGTCCAGAACCGGTTGAGGTCCTCGGTGGACCAGGCGTGCAGGGCCGCGTAGCGGGCGGCGGCGGTGGCGTCGTCCGAGGCGGGGGCGAGCGGGCCGGCCGGAGCTCCGTGCCGCTCGGCGGCCCACTGCTGGAAGGCGACCAGACGGGTGGCGGCGGCCGCGGCGGGGTCCGGGCGCCAGAGCGGCTCGGTGCGGTCGGCGGCGTCCTGGGGTGGGGTGCTCACGGTGGTGGTCTCCCGGCCGGAGGTGGGCGGGATCATCGCTTGTGGCGCGGCCCGCGTCGGTGCGTGCTGACGGTGCAAGACCCTGCCATGTGATCGTCGGTACGCCAAGATGCAATGGTCTCTCGGTGAGCTGTTCCTCCACTGCGTCACAGCGCAGTCGCTCGGCCGGGGGCTGGCTACGCTGACGGCATGTCGAACTTCGCGCGGGTCGAGCGGGACCGGTTGGCGGATCTGCTGGTGGCGGTGGGACCGGACGCCCCGACGCTCTGTGCGGGGTGGCGGGCCAGGGAGCTGGCGGCGCACCTGGTGCTGCGGGAGGCGCGGCCGGATGCGGCGCTGGGGATCCAGCTGCCCTGGCTGGCCGGGTGGACGGCGCGGGTCCAGGGCGGGTACGCGCGGCTTCCGTACCCGGAGCTGGTGCGGCGGTTCCGCAGCGGGCCGCCGCGGCTGTCGCCGTTCGCGCTGCCGGGCTTCGACGAGCTGGCGAACGCGGTGGAGTACTTCGTGCACGCGGAGGACGTGCGGCGGGCCGGCGAGGGTGACTGGGAGCGGACGGCGGTGGCGCCCGCGCTGGCCGAGCTGCTGTGGCGCCGACTACCGCTGACGGCCCGTTGGGAGCTGGGCCGGCGCACTCCGGTGCGGGTGGCGCTGGCGCGCCCGGACGGGCGGGACCTGACGGTGGGTCAGCGCCTGCCGGGCTCGGTCCGGGTGACCGGTGAGCCGGCCGAGCTGCTGCTCTTCGCCTTCGGCCGGGGTGCCCGCACCGAGCTGACGCTGACCGGACCGGCCGCGGAGCTGGCCCGGTTGCGCGCGGCGGTGGCGCTGCCGCCGGAGTAGCGGGCGCCCTGGGCCGTTGGGGATGCTGCGGCCGCTGCTGACGCCTGCTCAGAGGTGCTTGCCGTAGTCCCCGCTGAACCAGGCGTTGGCCACCTTGGTGTGGAACGGGAAGGCCAGCGGGGTCGGGCCGTCGATCAGCTGCCAGCCCTCGGTCTCGTCGGTCGGCACCGAGGGCGGCAGGGCGGCCAGGTCCTGGGCGGGCAGCAGGGCGAAGAGGCAGAGGAACCCGCCGCGGCTGTCACTGGCGGTGTCGACCAGGATGACCTGCTCCGCCTCGGCCAGGATGCCGGTCTCCTCGCGCAGCTCGCGCACGGCGGCCTGCTGCCAGCTCTCGCCGTAGTCGACGTAGCCGCCGGGCAGCGCCAGCTCGCCGTAGCCGGGCTCGATGGTGCGGCGGATGACCACCAGGCTCTGCCCGCCGTCGGGACGGTTGACCGGGAGCAGTGCGACGGTGACCGGCAGCGGGTTGCGGTAGCTGATCTCGCCGCAGCCGGGGCAGGTGCGCGGCCAGCCGGTGGTGCCGGCCGGGTAGGCGGTGCCGCACCAGTGGCAGTACGCGCCCGGGCCGAAGATCGCGGGTCGGGTGGCCTGGTGAGTGGTCATGGGCTGGATGGTAGTCCGGGGCTACCGTGCAAGAGAGGTGAATGGCGGTGGAACTGCGACTGGACCGGGGGCCGGTGGTCCTGGACGGCGGGCTGTCCAACCAGCTGGAGGCGGCGGGCCACCGGGTGGACGACGAGCTCTGGTCGGCCCGGCTGCTGCTGGACGATCCGCAGGCGCTGGTGGCCGCGCACGGGGCGTACTTCGCGGCCGGTGCCCAGGTGGTGATCACGGCCGGCTACCAGGCGAGTTTCGAGGGTTTCGCCCGGCGCGGGATCGGGCCGCGCGGGGCCGCCGAGCTGTTCGCGCGCAGCGTCGAGCTGGCCCGGGAGGCGGCCGGCGGGGTGCCGGGCCGGTGGGTGGCGGCCTCGGTCGGGCCGTACGGGGCGGTGCTGGCGGACGGGTCGGAGTACCGGGGGCGTTACGGGCTGAGCGTGGCCGAGCTGGAGCGGTTCCATCGGCCGCGGGTGGCGGCCCTGGCGGCGGCCGGTCCGGATCTGCTGGCGTTGGAGACGGTGCCGGACGTGGACGAGGCGGTGGCGCTGCTGCGGGTGGTGCGCGGGCTGGGGGTGCCGGCCTGGCTCTCCTACACGGTCGACGGCGCCCGTACCCGGGCCGGGCAGCCGCTGGAGCGAGCCTTCGCGGTGGCGGCCGAGGTGCCGGAGGTGGTGGCGGTCGGGGTGAACTGTTGCGCGCCCGGTGAGGTGGCCGAGGCGGTGCGGATCGCGGCGCGGGTGACCGGCAAGCCGGTGGTGGCCTATCCGAACAGTGGTGAGGGGTGGGACGGGGTCGGCTGGACCGGTGAGCCGAGCGGACCGGCGGTGTTCGCCCGGGGCTGGGTGGCCGACGGCGCGCGGCTGGTGGGCGGCTGCTGCCGGGTCGGCCCGGAGCGGATCGCGGAGCTCGCCGCGGTCCTGGCCGCCGGTAGTGCCACCGGCAGGTAGCAGGCCGGGAAACGGGCGTGAACCGGTGGGCGACGTGCATCAGCGCCCTCGCGCCTGGCAGACTCGGGACGATGCCCCCGCAGTCGACATGACCACGAACCGTGCGACATTGTCGAATGCCTGCCTGACTGCCAGTGGAGGTCCCCATGCCCGGCCCGATCCAGTCGCTCTCCCGGGCCGCCGCGATCATGCGGCTGCTGGCCGGCGGTGAGCGCCGGCTGGGCTTGTCCGAGGTGGCCACCTCGCTCGACCTGGCCAAGGGCACCGCGCACGGCATCCTGCGCACCCTGCAGTTGGAGGGCTTCGTCGAGCAGGACCCGGAGAGCGGCAAGTACCAGTTGGGCGCCGAACTGCTGCGGCTGGGCCAGAGCTACCTGGACGTGCACGAGCTGCGGGCCCGCGCCCTGGTCTGGGCCGACGACCTGGCCCGGGCCAGCGGCGAGACCGTCTACCTCGGGGTGCTGCACCATCGCGGGGTGCTGATCGTGCACCACGTGTTCCGGCCGGACGACACCCGTCAGGTGCTGGAGGTCGGCTCGATGCAGCCGCTGCACAGCACCGCGCTGGGCAAGGTCCTGCTGGCCTACGACCCGGTGGCCCGGGGCGAGTTGGGCGACGGCCCGTTGGAGTCGTACACCCCGCGCACGCTCACCTCGCTGGACGACCTGGACGCCGAGTGCGCGCTGATCCGCGAGCGGGGCTGGGCGGACGCTGTCGAGGAGACCTGGGAGGGGGTGGCCTCGATCGGTGCGCTGATCCAGGACCGCCGCCGCAACCCGGTCGGCGCGGTCTGCGTGAGCGGCGCGGTGGAGCGGGTCTGCGAGGACGGTTTCGTCCGTCCGCAGCTGGTCGCCTCGGTGCGGGACGCGGCCCGGGCGATCTCCCGTGACCTGGGCGCGAACCGGTTCTGAGCCCCGCCTGAACGAACGCCGGAGGGTGGACAGTGGCACTGTCCACCCTCCGGCGTTTTGTCCGTATTTGCAGCCATTTGGGTGTTAGCGTCGCGAAACACCGACCCGGGGCCGAGGAGGGGAGGGTCACAGGCAGGTCACCGCGCCTTGACGTGGCGGCTGGCAGGGTGAAAACTCCCGCATAGCGGTCGACAATGTCGAACGGTGGCCGTCGAAACCCCCTAGCAGCTCCGTCCCCAGCGGAACCGGGGTCGCGCCGGCCTCTCTCCCCCACCCGCCTCCTGCCTGCTTGCGGACCGAACCGGAAGCACCCGGCAAACGGCCATACGGACAAAGGAGTCTTTGTGTCCGCCCTCTCCAACGGCGACATCTTCGTCGGCGAAACGCTCGGCACCGCCGCGCTGATACTCCTCGGCGGTGGCGTCTGCGCCGCCGTCACGCTCAAGAAGTCCAAGGCCCAGAACGCCGGCTGGCTGGCCATCACCTTCGGCTGGGGCTTCGCGGTCCTGATCGCCGCGTACATGTCCGCCCACAAGTCCGGCGCCCACCTCAACCCGGCCGTCACCCTGGCCATCGCCGTCAAGACCGGCGAGTGGAGCCACGTGCCGCTCTACCTGGGCTCCCAGATGCTCGGCGCGATGATCGGCGCCGTGCTGGTCTGGCTGACCTACCTCGGCCAGTTCCAGGCCAACGAGGAGCCCACGCTCGGCATCTTCTCGACCGGTCCCGAGATCCGGAACCCGGTCCAGAACCTGATCACCGAGATCATCGGCACCATGGTGCTCTGCATGCTCATCCTGACCTCGGGCCTGACCCTCGGCGACAGCCTGTCCGGCCTGGGCATCCTGATCACCGCCTTCACCGTGGTCGGCATCGGCCTCTCGCTCGGCGGCCCGACCGGTTACGCCATCAACCCGGTCCGCGACCTCGGCCCGCGCATCGTGCACTCGCTGCTGCCGATCCCGAACAAGGGCGGCTCGGACTGGAGCTACGCCTGGATCCCGGTCGCCGGACCGGTGATCGGCGGCCTGCTCTCCGGTCTGCTCTACAAGGGTCTGTTCTAACCCCCAAGCCGTTTACGTCCCCCACCTCAGAGCCGAGGATCACCCTATGACCGCCACTGCCAACTTCATCGCCGCGATCGACCAGGGCACCACTTCGAGCCGCTGCATCATCTTCGGCGCCGACGGCCGGATCGTCTCCGTCGACCAGCAGGAGCACCGCCAGATCTTCCCGCAGCCCGGCTACGTCGAGCACGACGCCGCCGAGATCTGGACCCGGGTCCAGTCCGTGGTCCGCGGCGCGCTGGACAAGGCCGGCCTGACCAAGGACGACATCCGCGCGATCGGCATCACCAACCAGCGCGAGACCACCGTGCTGTGGGACAAGAACACCGGCGAGCCGGTGCACAACGCGCTGGTCTGGCAGGACACCCGCACCGAGGCGCTCTGCCGGGAGCTGGGCCGCAACGTCGGCCAGGACCGGTTCCGCCGCGAGACCGGCCTGCCGCTGGCCAGCTACTTCGCCGGCCCGAAGATCCGCTGGCTGCTGGACAACGTCGAGGGCCTGCGCGAGCGCGCCGAGGCCGGCGACATCCTGTTCGGCACCATGGACACCTGGGTCATCTGGAACCTGACCGGCGGCGTCAACGGCGGCAAGCACGTCACCGACGTGACCAACGCCAGCCGCACCATGCTGATGAACCTGGCCACCCTGGCCTGGGACGAGAAGATCGCCGAGTCGATGGGCGTGCCGCTGACCGTCCTGCCGGAGATCCGCACCTCCGCCGAGGTCTACGGCACCGCCGTGGGCGACCTCGACGGCGTCCCGGTCGCCTCCGCGCTCGGCGACCAGCAGGCCGCGCTGTTCGGCCAGACCTGCTTCAGCGAGGGCGAGGCCAAGTCGACCTACGGCACCGGCACCTTCCTGCTGCTCAACACCGGCGAGAAGGTCGTCAACTCGTACCACGGTCTGCTGACCACGGTGGGCTACCAGATCGCGGGCCAGAAGCCGGTCTACGCCCTGGAGGGCTCGATCGCGGTCACCGGCTCGCTGGTGCAGTGGCTGCGCGACCAGCTCGGCATCATCTCGACCGCGGCCGAGATCGAGACCCTGGCCTCCACTGTCGAGGACAACGGCGGCGCCTACTTCGTGCCGGCCTTCTCCGGCCTGTTCGCCCCCTACTGGCGCTCCGACGCCCGCGGCGTGATCGCCGGCCTGACCCGGTACGTGACCAAGGGCCACCTGGCCCGCGCCGTGCTGGAGGCCACCGCCTGGCAGACCCGCGAGGTGGTCGACGCGATGGAGAAGGACTCCGGCGTGACGCTGACGGCCCTCAAGGTCGACGGCGGCATGACCTCCAACAACCTCCTGATGCAGAACATCGCCGATGTCCTGGACGCCCCGGTCGAGCGGCCCTACGTGGCCGAGACCACCGCGCTGGGCGCCGCCTACGCGGCCGGCCTCGCGGTCGGCTTCTGGCCGGACCTGGACACCCTGCGGGCCAACTGGCACCGCGCCGCCGAGTGGACTCCCCGCATGGACGAGGCCACCCGGGAGCGCGAGTACAAGAAGTGGCTCAAGGCCGTGGAGCGCACCATGGGTTGGGTGGAGGAGGACCAGGAGAGCTGAGCCGTCAGCCGGCCGGGGCGTCACACGCCCCGGCCGGCCGCTGAGTTTCAAGGCCCGAACCCTGGGCCGAACCGTACTTCGAGAGGAGACCCGGCGCCGCCCGCACCGCGGCCCGGAAAACACATCATGGCAACCATCCCGACCCTGGGCGCCGAGCGCACCCCCGGCCACGCCGCTTCCCGTGCCGAGACCCGTGAGCTGCTGGGCAAGGCCACCTACGACCTGCTGGTGATCGGCGGCGGCATCCTCGGCACCGCGGTCGCCTGGACCGCCTCCCAGGCCGGCCTCAAGGTCGCGATGGTGGATGCCGGCGACTTCGCGGGCGCCACCTCCAGCGCCTCCTCCAAGCTGGTCCACGGCGGCCTGCGCTACCTGCAGACCGGCGCGGTCAAGCTGGTCGCCGAGAACCACAAGGAGCGCCGGGCGCTGGCCACCGACGTGGCCCCGCACCTGGTCAACCCGCTGACTTTCTTCGTGCCGGTCTACAAGGGCGGCCCGCACAGCGCCCCCAAGCTCGGCGCCGGAGTCTTCCTCTACTCCGCGCTCTCCGCCTTCCGGGACGGCATGGGCCGGGTCTCCACCGCCGCGCACGCCGCCCAGCAGGTGCCCGCGCTGCGCACCGAGGGCCTGCGCTCGGTCGCGGTCTACGGCGACCACCAGATGAACGACTCCCGGGTCGCCGTGATGACGGTCCGGGCGGCCGTGGACGCCGGCGCCGTGGTGCTCAACCACGCCGAGGTGACCGGTCTTCGGTTCACCGGCGGCCGGGTGACCGGTGCCGAGCTGAAGGACCGGCTGGACGGCGCCGAGTTCGGCGTCAACGCCCGCCTGGTGCTCAACGCCACCGGCCCGTGGGTGGACCACCTGCGCGCCATGGAGGACGCCGGCGCCGCGCCGAGCATCCGGCTCTCCAAGGGCGCCCACGTGGTGGTCAAGCGCCGTGCGCCGTGGCGGGCCGCGCTGACCATCCCGATCGACAAGTACCGGGTCTCCTTCGCCATCCCGTGGGAGGACCACGTCCTGCTCGGCACCACCGACGAGGAGTACACCGGCGACCCGAAGGACGTCCGGGCGACCGAGGCCGACATCGACCAGATCATGGACGAGGCCGGCCACGCGATCAAGGACGAGCACCTGGACCGCGACCTGATCACCTACGCCTTCGCCGGCCTGCGGGTGCTGCCCGGCGGCCCCGGCGACACCGCCGCCGCCAAGCGCGAGACCGTGGTGACCGAGGGCAAGGGCGGCATGCTGTCGGTGGCCGGCGGCAAGTGGACCACCTACCGCCACATCGGCCGCACCGTGCTGGAGAAGCTGGCACACGTCCGCGGCACCGGGATCGGCGAGGACATCTCCCCCATCCCCGCCACCGTGCCGCTGCCGGGCGTCGGCGCGCCGAACGCCGTCGCGCACCGGCTGCTGATCGACCGTGAGCCCGGCTCCCGGATGGAGCCGCTGGTGGCCAAGCACCTGGCCAGCCACTACGGCACCCTGTCCTTCGACATCGCCCGCCTGATCGCCGACGACCCGACGCTCGGCGAGCCGATCCACCCGGACGGCCCGGACGTGTGGGCGCAGGTCGCCTACGCCGCCGACAACGAGTGGGCGTACACCCCGGACGACGTGCTACGGCGCCGCACCACCATGACGGTGCGCGGCCTGGACACGCCGGAGATCCGCGACGAGGTCGCGCAGTTCCTGAAGAAGCGCACCCAGAGCTGACGCCGCGTGACCTGAAGGGCGGTCACCCCGTGAGGGGCGGCCGCCCTTCGTCTACTCTCGGACCGACCTGTTCCACCGACTCTGGAGGCACCCCCGCGTGACCAGGCCACCGCTTCCGCACGACTTCCAGCGGCCCGTCCCGAGCTTCACCGTGACCAGCACCGACGTGCCCGACGGCGGCATCCTGCCCGAGGCCCAGGTGCTGGCCGGCGGCGACACCTCACCGCAGTTGAGCTGGTCGGGCTTCCCCGCCGAGACCAAGAGCTTCGCCGTCACCTGCTTCGACCCCGACGCGCCGACCGGCAGCGGCTGGTGGCACTGGGTGCTGTTCGACATCCCGGCCGACGTCACCGAGCTGCCCACCGGCGCGGGCAGCGGGGACTTCGCGGGCCTGCCGGCCGGCGCGGTCCAGGCGCGCAACGACTACGGCACCAAGAACTTCGGCGGCGCCGCCCCGCCAGCCGGCCACGGCCCGCACCGCTACGTCTTCACGGTGCACGCGGTCAGCGTGGAGAAGCTGGGGCTGGACGCGGACACCTCGGCGGCGGCGATCGGCGGCACGCTCGGGTTCCTGGCCCTGGGACGGGCGAGCATCGTCGCGGAGTACGAGAACAAGTAACCGGCGGCAGCTGTGTGGTGCGGCGGCGAACCGGTCGGACCGGTTCTCCGCCGCACCGCTCTCCTGACCTGCCAGAGTACGCAGGAATCGGGCCCCTCCGACGGCTCGGCCCGACCCCGTACCGCGGTCCACCGGACCCGCGCGCGTCGCAGGCGTCGGGACTCACCAGCAGCCCGTCCGAACACCTGTCGCACCAGTGTTGACCTCGGCACACACCGCCGCCTCCCGCTGCCTGGGCGCGCCCGGCCGGCTCGGCACGAGCTGCCGCCCGGTGCCCGAAGAACCGTCAACATCGCACTGAACAGGCCTAGTTGACGGTACACCGGCACGCTTGGCCGTCGGCTCCACCCGTACGATCGCCGCATTCCGGCAGGGTTGGTTCCGGGGAGCCGAAGGAGAGCTGGTTGATGGGCATCGACAGCACCACGGGCACGGTGGCTGAAGTCGAGGAACTCTACGAGCGGCCACTGGCCGAACTGTTCGCGATACAGGTCCGTGAGCACCCGGACCGGCCGGCCGTGGCGGGGCCGGAGGCACAGCTCAGCTATGCCGAACTCGACTCGCTCGCCGAGCAGTTCGCTCGCGGGCTGCGGGAGTTCGGGGTGCTGCCGGGGGCCGTACTCGGGGTGGCGGGGCAGCGCGGGGTGGACGCCTGCGTGGCCCTGCTGGGCGCGGCGTCGGCCGAGGCGAGCTATCTGCCGCTGGACGCCTCGCTGCCGGCCGAGCGGCTGCGGACCATGCTCGCGGACAGCGGTGCGACCGCGGTGGTGCGGCTGCCGGGGTCCGCCGAACTGCTCGCGCCGGGTGCGCGGGTGCTGGACTTCGACGAGGTGTTGGCGGGCGGCGATCTGGCCGACCCGCTGCCGCTGCCCGATCCGGCGACACCCGCCTATGTGATGTTCACCTCCGGCACCACCGGGCGGCCCAAGGCGGTGGCCGTCCCGCAGCGCGGCGTGGCCCGGCTTTCGGTGGCCAACGGCTTCCTGGAGATCCGCCCGGACGACCGGGTGCTGCATGCCGCCACCCTCTCCTTCGACGCCTCGGTGCTGGAGATCTGGCCGACCCTGCTGAACGGCGCCTGCCTGGTGCCGGCCGCCGCCGAGGTACTGCTGTCACCGCCCGCGCTGGCCGAGTTCATCCGGCGCGAGCGGATCAGCGTGCTCTTCCTGACCACCAGCGTCTTCCACCTGATGGCCCGCGAGCGGCCCGAGATGTTCGCCGGGCTGCGCTACGTGGTGACCGGCGGCGAGGCCCTGCAGCCGGAAGCGGCCCGCCGGGTCCTGGAGTTGGGCCGGCCCGAGCACCTGGTCAACGCCTACGGCCCGACCGAGGCGGCCTGCGTCGCGGCCGCCCACGAGATCACCGACCTGGCCGAGGACGCCACCGCGGTGCCGATCGGCCGGCCGATCGCCGACACCCGCTGCCACGTCCTGCGCGCGGACGGCACGCCGGCCGCCGTCGGCGAGGAGGGCGAACTGTGCATCGGCGGCGCCGGGGTGGCCGCCGGCTACCTCAACGCGCCCGAGCTGGCCGCGACCCGTTTCGTCCACCTCCCGCTCGCTCCTGACGGTGCGTCAGAACGCGTCTACCGCACCGGGGACTACGTACGCCGTCGACCGGACGGGGTGCTGGAGTTCTGCGGCCGGCGGGACGAGCAGGTCAAGGTCAGGGGCTTCCGGGTGGAGCCGGGCGAGATCCGCACCGCGCTGCTGCGCCACCCGGCCGTCGCCGACGCCGCCGTACTGGCCCGCGAGGACGGCGTCAGCCGCTACCTGGCGGCCTACGCGGCGATCCCCGACGGACCCGAACCCGCCCCCAGCGGAGCGGAGTTGCGCGCCTTCCTGCGGGAGGTGCTGCCGAGCTACGCCGTCCCCGCCACGCTGACCGTGCTGGAGCGGCTGCCGCTGACCCCGAGCGGCAAGCTGGACCGCGAGGCGCTCCCCGACCCGGCCGCCGCACCCGCCCCCGTGATCCCGGGCGATCCCGACTCCACCGCCGCCAGGGTGGCCACGGCCTGGGCGGCCCTGCTGCCCACCGGGCAGGCCGAGCCGACCGACGACTTCTTCGAGTCCGGTGGCAACTCGCTGCTGGCCGTCCAGCTGGTGGCCAAGGTGCAGACCGAGCTGGAGATCGACGACCAGCACAACGACCTGCTGGTGACCGAGCTGCTCAACGAGCCGACGCTGCGGGCCTTCACCCGAGTGGTGGAGCGGGTGGCCCAAGGCGACGCCGACCGGGCCCCGGGCGCAGCGCCGGTCAACCGCTGGCGCCCGGACACCCGCTGGGCGGTGCCCACCGTCACCAGCGCGCAGCCGCACCCGCGCTGGCGTGCCCCGCGGCACGTGCTGCTGACCGGCGCCACCGGCTTCCTCGGCGCCTACCTGCTGCGCGAGCTGCTGGACAGGACCGAGGCACAGATCCACACCCTGGTCCGGGCCGAGGACACCGCGCACGCCCGTGAGCGGCTCGCCCAGGCGCAGCAGCGCTACGGCAGCGGCCGGCCGCTGCCCGCGGACCGGGTGCGCCCGCTGCTCGGCGATCTGGCGAAACCGCGGCTGGGGCTGAGCGACCGGGACTGGGCCGAGCAGGCCGCGTCGGCGGACGTGGTCCACCACTGCGGCGCCGAGGTCAACTTCCTCTACCCGTACGAGAAGCTGCGGGTCGCCAACGTCCACGGCACCCAGGAGGTGCTGCGGCTGGCGGCCGGCCGTGCGGTCCCGGTGCACCATGTCTCGACCCTGGCCGTGGTGCACGGAATGGGCGCGGCGGGTCTGCGACTGGTCACCGAGGACACTCCGCTGGACCATGTCGAACAACTCGCCATGGGCTACCCGGAGAGCAAGTGGGTGGCCGAGGAGGTGGTGCGCGGCGCCGCCCGGGCCGGGCTGCCGGTGGCCGTGCACCGCCCGTACGAGGTGTCCGGCAACACCGAGAACTTCACCTGGAACAGCAACGCGGCGCTCTGCGAACTCTTCCGGCTGATCGCCGAGATGGGCCTGGCCCCGGACCTCGACCTGGCACTGAACCTGCTCCCGGTGGACTACGTGGCCGCCGCGATCGTCCACCTGTCCCTGCACACCCCGGCCGAGGGCCAGACCTACCACCTGGTCAACCCGCACGAGGCGGTGCTCGGCGACCTGGTGGACCGGCTGCGCGCGCACGGCCACCGGATCGAGACGGTCGGCTACCCGGAGTGGATCGAGGCCATGCTCGGTTACCTGGCGGACCGCCCGTCCCACCCGTTCACCCCGCTCACCCAGCTCTTCACCAAGCGGATCCCGCCCAGCGGCATCACCGTGCAGGAGCTCGCCGCGGTCAGCGTCTCGCCGGTGATCGACCGGGCGAGGGTGGACCGGGACCTGGCCGACAGCGGGATCCACTGCCCGCCGGTCGACCGGACCCTGCTGGACCACTACATCGGGTACTTCCACGCCTCCGGCTTCATCCCGGCCCCGACCACTGCGACCACCACCGCGGGAGCGCGCCGTGACTGACACCCTGACCGTCGTGCCGGACCTGACCGACCCCAGGTTCTTCGACCCCGCCCCACCGCATGCCGCCTGGGCGGAGCTGCGTCGCCGCCCGGGACTGCACTACCAGGAGCGCGCCGACGCCCCCGGATTCTGGTCGGCCACCCGCTACCGGGACCTGGACGCCGTCTTCCGGGACACCAGCGGCTTCAGCTGCGAGTCGGGCATGACCCTGGACTCCGCCCTCGGCACCCGCGACCCGGCCGCCGGGAAGATGATCGAGATCTCCGACCCGCCGGCGCACACCCGGCTGCGCCGGCTGCTCAGCGGCGGGCTGAACAAGTCGATGGCCCGCACCATGGACGGGGCGCTGCGCAGCCTGATCACCGGCTGGGTGGAGCAGGCGGTCCAGGCCGACGCGTGCGACTTCGTCGCGGCGGTCAGCGCCAGGTTGCCGGCGGCCGCGACCGGTCTGCTGCTCGGTCTGCCGGAGCGGGAGTGGGACAAGCTCGCCGATCGGGCCAGTCGGGCGATCAGCGGCTCGCTCACCATGGACGACCCGCGCGCCGGTGACCTGACGGCCCGTCGGGCTTCCACCACCACCGCCAACGGCCAGCTGCTCATGCACCTGGCGGGCCTGCTCGACCACGCCGAGCTGGCGCCCGAGGGGCTGATCCGGCGGCTGCTGGACGCCGAGTTCGACGGCGACCGGCTGACCCGCGACGAGGTGCTGCTGAACTGCCTCAACCTGGCCGTGGCCGGCAACGAGACCACCAAGAACGCCACCGCCGGCGGTCTGATCGCCTTCGCCGAGCACCCCGATCAGTGGCAACTGCTGCGGAGCAACCCGGAGTTGCTGGACTCGGCGGTGGAGGAGGTGCTGCGCTGGGTCACCCCCACCCAGCACTTCATCCGCACCGTGCTGGAGCCCCGGGTGGTGGGCGGCACCGCGCTGGAGCCGGGCGACCTGCTCTGTCTGTGGATCACCTCGGCCAACCGCGACGAGGAGGTCTTCGCCGATCCGTACCGCTTCCGGATCGACCGCAACCCCAACCCGCACTACTCCTTCACCAGCGGCAAGCACTTCTGCCTGGGCGCTCCGCTGGCCCGGCTGGAGATCAGGCTGGTCTTCGAGGCACTGCTCGCCCGGGTCGAGCGGATCGAACTGCTCGGGCCGCCCGAGCGCCGGGCGACCACGCTGATCAACTCCTTTGTGAGCCTGCCGGTCGCGCTGCACGCTTCCTGACGGTCCGTCAGCGCCGAAGACCACGGAGGCAGCGAGGTCGGCGGGCGTGCTGTCCGGTAACGCCGGGCGCACCACCGTCCCGTCCGCGCGCCCGGCCTTGATGGTGCGGGTCAGGTGATCGACGGACGGGACGATGGTGGTCGGTCGGCCCGCGGAGCCGGGGTCAGTGGGGGGCGGGTGCCGGCTCCAGGAGGAAGACGGGGATCACCCGGTCGGTCTTCTTCTGGTACTCGGCGTAGTCCGGCCAGGCCTTGACGGCCCGGTCCCACCACGTCTCCCGTTCCTCGCCGGTGAGCTCACGCGCCGTCATGTCCTGGCGGACCGGGCCGTCCTGCAGCTCGGCGCGTGGATCCGCGACCAGGTTGTGGTACCAGACGGGGTGCTTGGGCGCACCGCCCTGGGAGGCGACCACGGCGTACTGGCCGTTGTGCTCGACCCGCATCAGCGGGGTCTTGCGGAGCTTGCCGCTCTTGGCGCCGAGGGTGGTCAGCAGCACCACCGGCAGGTCGCGCAGGGTCGTGCCCTGGGTGCCGCCGGAGGATTCGTACAGCTCGACCTGGTCGCGCACCCACTGCGTCGGGCTGGGCTGGTACTCGCCGGTGAGGGGCATGATCGCTGTCCGATCTCTCGATGGGTACTGGCAGTTCACCATCATCCATCAATCAACCGACGGATCGTCAGATCTGGCGTGCCGCC
This sequence comes from Kitasatospora azatica KCTC 9699, assembly GCF_000744785.1. Taxonomy (NCBI): domain Bacteria; kingdom Bacillati; phylum Actinomycetota; class Actinomycetes; order Kitasatosporales; family Streptomycetaceae; genus Kitasatospora; species Kitasatospora azatica. The sequence goes on from NZ_JQMO01000003.1 coordinate 1,019,081, forward strand.
GCCGGCGTCACCAGGCACGGCCCGCTGAACGGGGAGGGTGTCAAGCGAGGTCTCCATTGACGGGCCGCAGTCGCGCCACGGCCGTCTCGACGAGTTCGTGGGGGGTGAGGATCCGGCCGTCCTGGTCGGGGCCGACGTCCAGGACGGTGCCGTGCTCGTCCGACTGGAGCGGTTCGAGGACGGCGTACTGGGAGTCGAGCAGCGAGGCCGGCATGAAGTGGCCGGTGCGGGCCGCGAGGCGGCTGGCGACCAGCCGGCGGCCGCCGTCCAGGTGCAGGAAGTAGGCGTCGGGGCAGCCGGCCCGCAGGGTGTCGCGGTAGCGGCGCTTGAGCGCGGAGCAGGTGACCACGCCGCCGGTGCCGGCCTGTCCGCGCTCGTGCAGCCAGGCCGCCAGGGCCCGCAGCCAGGGCGCCCGGTCGGTGTCGTCCAGCGGGATGCCGGCCGTCATCTTGGCGATGTTGGCGGCGGGGTGGAAGTCGTCCGCCTCGGCGCAGGGCAGGCCGAGGCGTTCGGCGAGCAGTTGCGCGACGGTGGTCTTGCCGACACCCGCCACGCCCATCACCACGATCAGCTGGTTGTCGGCGTTGAGAGCCATGGGGTTCGCTCCTTGCTCTGGCTGCGGTGACGCCACTATCGCTCCAAAGGTATGACTTATTCAAGGCGTCGACAACAAATCGTCATACTTATATGCGCAAGGCGGGCGGTCCGCACCTTCGGGCCGGTGGAACGCCTCTAGTGCCGCGTCAGGCAACCTTTGCCCGTCAAGGAGCGGCGTCCGGTGCGTGCTCTCGGCGTGCCGGCTGGAAGTCCTCGTACTGGACGTACTTGGGCTTTCGGCCGGTGCGGCGAGAGTGCGTGCCGGGCGTCGCGACGGGGCGAAGGTTGCCTGACGCGGCACTAGGCTGGCGGGATGGAGATCCAGGGGCTGCCCGGCAAACTGCTCGCCCAACTCGGGCCGGCCATCGCGTCCGGCGAGCTCCCCACCGGGTCCGTGCTGCGGATCGAGGAGTTGGAGGAGCAGTTCGGCGTCTCCCGGACGGTGGTGCGCGAGGCCGTGCGGATCCTGGAGTCGATGCGCCTGGTGGTCTCCAAGCGGCGGGTCGGGATCACCGTGCAGCCCAAGAGCGACTGGGACGTCTTCGATCCGCTGGTGATCCGCTGGCGGCTGGCCGGCGCCGACCGGGCGGCCCAGCTGCGCTCGCTCGGTTCACTGCGGGTGGCCGTCGAACCGGCCGCGGCGGCCCTGGCCGCCCAGCATGCCACTCCCGACCATTGCCGCGAACTGAGCGCGCTGGCAGTGGAGTTGACGGTCACCGCGCGAGCCGCCGACCTGACGTCCTTCCTCCGGCACGACATCGCCTTCCACGCGACCGTGCTGCGCGCCTCCGGCAACGAGATGTTCGCGCACCTCGGCGACACGGTGGGCGCGGTACTGACCGGGCGGACCGAGCACAACCTGATGCCGCACCAGCCGCGCGCCTACGCCGTGCAGTTGCACCGCGAGGTGGCCGAGGCGATCTGCGCGGGCGCCGCCGAGCCGGCCGAGCGGGCGATGCGCACCATCGTCACCGGGGCGCTGGAGGAGCTGGCCGTCGAACTGGGCTGAGGGCTGCTTTCCCGCCACTGTTTGCCTGCCGTGATCGGGGGCAGGGAGTGGGCGGAAAGGCCGGCGGGAAGGGGGGCGTCGATGTCCGCTGGAGGGCGGCGGATGCCGGACGAGGTGCGCGCGGCCAGCGTTCGGACCGTGATATTCCTGGCGTTCACCCTGGTCAGCCTGATCTTCGCGTCGCTCGCCTCGCTGGCGCACGCGCGCCGGGCGATGACCATGGCACTGCTGATCACCGGTCTGGGCGTGTTCGGGATCGTCTGGTGCCTGCTGGAGATCGTGATCTCCCGACAGATCGCCGCCCAGCGCCGGCGCGGCCCCGGCGGCGACACACCGTCGACGGGCAGCAGGCAGCCCCGGCGGTGAGGGTGCGTCATCACGGCCGGGGCTGCGAACGGGGGCGGCGTCAGCCGCGGCTGCCGACCGCGTAGGCGTACTGGGTCGGCCAGCGGCGCTCGGCACCCAACTCACGCGCGGCGTAGTGGGCCCAGTACGGGGTGCGCAGCAGCTCGCGACCGAGCAGGACGACGTCCGCGCGCCCCTCGGTGAGGATCTGCTCCGCCTGCGCGGGTTCGGTGATCAGGCCGACCGCGCCGACCGGCAGGCCGGTGGCCTCGCGCACGGCGGCGGCGAACGGCACCTGGTAGCCGGGGTGGAGCGGGATCTGCGCGTTGCTCACCAGGCCGCCGGTGGAGACGTCGAGCAGGTCGACGCCGGCCGCCTGCAGCTCCTTGGCCAGCCGGACGGTGTCCTCGCCGGTCCAGCCCTCGCGGTGGTCCTCGTCGTTCTCGGTCAGCCAGTCGGTGGCCGAGGTGCGGAAGAAGACCGGCAGCTCGGCGGGCCAGACGGCGCGCACCGCCGCGACCACCTCGAGCGCGAAGCGCAGCCGGTTCTCGAAGGAACCGCCGTACTGGTCGGTGCGGTGGTTGGAGTTCGGCGAGAGGAAGGAGTGGATCAGGTAGCCGTGCGCGCCGTGCACCTCGACGGCCTGGAAACCGGCCGCCAGCGCGCGCTCGGCCGCGGCGCCGAAGGCCTGGACGATCCGCTGGATCTCCTCGACGGTGAGCGCGTCGGGCTCGGGGTGGTCACCGTAGGACTCGCCGGTCGGGCCGACGGTCTGCCAGCCGCCGTCCCCGGCCGGGATGCCCGCACTGCCCTGCCACGGGGTGCGCGAGGAGGCCTTGCGGCCGGCGTGCGCGAGCTGGATCGCGGCGACCGAGCCGTGGCTGCGGATCGCGCTCGCCACCCGGGTCAGTTCCTGCTGCTGCCGCTCGTTCCACAGGCCCAGGTCGTACGGGGAGATCCGGCCCTCCGGGGCGACGGCGGTGGCCTCGACGATCACCAGCCCGGTGCCGCCGGCCGCCCGGGCGGCCAGGTGGGTGAGGTGGAAGTCGGTGGCCACACCGGTCTCCGGCCCCTCGCTGGCGGCCGAGTACATGCACATCGGGGCCATCCAGACCCGGTTGGGGACGGTGAGCTCGCGCAGGGTGATCGGCTCGAACAGGGCAGACACGGGTGCTCCTTGGCGGGGTACGGGGCCTCTCGGAAGTACGTGAAGCATCGTACTACGTGGTGCATCAAACTACGACAGATGTCGAACTACGAGGATCGCCGTACAATCGCTTCCGTGACCGAAGCCGCGAGCACCCTCCTTCCCGAGCCGGCCACCGGCGAGATCCGCCTGGTGGCGGTACTGAGTGCCCTGGCCGACCCGATCCGACTGCGGATCGTGCGGGAACTCGCCGCCGGACACGAACAGATGGCCTGCATCGCGTTCAGCCTGCCGGTCAGCAAGTCGACCAGCACGCACCACTTCCGCGTCCTGCGCGAGGCCGGCGTGATCCGCCAACACCGGGTCGGCACCTCACGGATGAGCACACTGCGCGAGACCGACCTGGGCGAGCGCTTCCCCGGGGTACTGGAGAGCGTGCTCGCGGCGGTCCGGGGCGAGGGGCTCGACGAGGAACGGGAACTGACGGAGTAACCGGCACCGGAGCAGCCCGCGCCGGAGCGTCCGGCACAGCTGCAGCCGACACAGCTGCGGCTGGCACAGGTGAGCGACGCGCCCACGATGGAGTGACCGGACTTGGGCGTGGTGGCCCGGCCGGTGGTACCTCTGTGCGGGTGATCTCCCTGCGCATCCGCGCGGCGCTGGCCGCCGTCGCTCTCGCCTTTCTGACCGTCCCCACACCGGCCCAGGCCGAGCCCGTCGTCTCGGACTCGCTGCTGAACCTGACCGTGGTGGACACCGGGACCGGCACCCCTCTGGGCCGGGCCGACCTGCTCTGCCATCCCGCCGCCGGCACCCATCCCGAGGCCCGGGCGGCCTGCGCGGCACTGGATACGGCGGACGGCGAGCTCGACCGGCTCGCCGGGACCCCCGGGGTGCTCTGCTACCAGCTCTACGCGCCGGTGACCGCCACCGCGGTCGGCAGCTGGGCGGGCCGTCCGGTGCGCTGGGAGAAGACCTTCGGCAACATCTGCGAGCTGCACACCAAGACCGGCCCGGCGTTTCGGATCTGACCCAACGCGGATCCGACCCAGCACGGATCCGACCCAGCACGGTCGGCCGCGCCGACGGGCGGCCCGACAGCCACGCCCGTACGGTGTTGCCTGGGTCACATCCGAAAATCCGATCTGACGGACCGTCAATTCGACTGACGGTCCGTCAGAGCCCTGTCCAGGCAACGCTGCTGCGATCTGATGGTTCGTCAGTTTGGCTCACGCTGCGCCCAGTTGGCCCAGTTCGCTGGATTTCCAACCGGGCTAGTATTGATCGGGTTGTTGTGCTCCGGGACGGGGCAGGGCACCCAGCCGAGCGGATCTCCGCAGGTCAGCAGGGGTCCTGGACCAGCCCGAGTGGGGGTCGAGGGACGAGGACCGTATGGCTGTCATGACGCAGATCAGCACACCGGACGACCGGCAGGAGCCGGCCGTCGAGCTCGCGCTGTTCGGCGGCCGCCCGGCGCCACGGCCGCGCACCCTGGTGGAGGTGCTGGCCGCCACCGTCGCCGCGCACCCCCAGGAACCAGCGCTGGACGACGGCCGCACGGTGCTCAGCTACCGCACGCTCGCCGCCGAGGTGGAGGGGCTGCGCCGCCGGCTCGCCGCCGCCGGGGTGGGGCGCGGCGACCGGGTCGGCATCCGGGTGCCGTCCGGGACCAACGACCTGTACGTCGGCATCCTGGCCGTGCTGGCCGCCGGCGCCGCCTACGTGCCGGTGGACGCGGAGGACCCGCAGGAGCGCGCCGACCTGGTCTTCGGCGAGGCCGCCGTGACCGCCGTGCTCGGCGCCGAGCGGGAGCTGACCGTGCTGCGCCAGGGCGGCGGCACGGCGGCCGGCCCGACCCCCGAGGACGACGCCTGGATCATCTTCACCTCCGGCTCCACCGGCAAGCCCAAGGGCGTCGCCGTTACCCACCGCAACGCCGCCGCCTTCGTGGACGCCGAGGCCGCGCTCTTCCTCCAGGAGGAGCCGATCGGCCCGGGCGACCGGGTGATGGCCGGGCTCTCGGTCGCCTTCGACGCCTCCTGCGAGGAGATGTGGCTGGCCTGGCGCTACGGCGCCTGCTTGGTCCCGGTGCCGCGCTCGCAGGTGCGCGGCGGCGCCGACCTCGGCCCCTGGCTGGCCGAGCAGGAGATCACCGTGGTCTCCACGGTGCCCACGCTGGCCGCGCTATGGCCGGCCGAGGCGCTCGGCGACGTCCGGCTGCTGATCTTCGGCGGCGAGGCCTGCCCGCCCGAGCTGATCGAGCGCCTGGTCACCGAGGGCCGCGAGGTGTGGAACACCTACGGCCCGACCGAGGCCACCGTGGTCGCCTGCGGCGCCCTGCTGGACGGCAACGGACCGGTGCGGATCGGCCTGCCGCTGGACGGCTGGGAGCTGGCCGTGGTGGACGAGGCGGGCGAGCCGGTCCCGATGGGCGGCAGCGGCCAGCTGGTGATCGGCGGCGTCGGGCTGGCCCGCTACCTGGACCCCGAGAAGGACGCCGAGAAGTACGCGCCGCTGGAGTCGCTCGGCTGGGAGCGCGCCTACCGCAGCGGCGACCTGGTCAAGGCCGAGCCCCAGGGCCTGCTCTTCCTCGGCCGGGCCGACGAGCAGATCAAACTCGGCGGCCGCCGGATCGAGCTCGGCGAGGTGGACGCGGCGCTGCAGGCGCTGCCCGGCGTGGCGGGCGCGGCCGCGGCCGTGCGCACCGCGCGCGGCGGCAACCAGCTGCTGGTCGGCTACCTGGTCACCCAGGACGGCTGGGACCGCGAGACGGCCGTCCAGCGGCTGCGCGCGGAGCTGCCGGCCGCCCTGGTCCCGCTGCTCGCACCGGTCGCCGAGCTGCCCACCCGCACCTCCGGCAAGGTGGACCGCAACGCGCTGCCCTGGCCGCTGGAACTGCCCGAGGCCACCGGCCCGGTCGAGCAGCTGTACGGCACCGAGGCCTGGCTGGCCGAGCAGTGGAGCGAGATCCTCGGCGTGACCGTGAGCAGCGCCCGCGAGGACTTCTTCGAGATCGGCGGCGGCAGCCTGGCCGCCGCCCGGCTGACCACTCTGCTGCGCACCCGCTACCCGGCCGCCGCCGTACTGGACATCTACCAGCAGCCGGTGCTGCGCAAGCTGGCCCGGCACCTGGAGCGCTCGGCGCAGGGCGACGGCGCGGCGCGCAGCATCGCACCGACCCCGACCCGGGCCAAGCTGGTCCAGCTGCTCCTGCTGCTGCCGCTGTTCACCCTGACCGGCCTGCGGTGGAGCGTCGGACTGCTGGCCTTCGGCAACCTGCTGCACTGGTTCGGCGCCTACCCGTGGGCGCCGGGCGCCTCCTGGTGGCTGGTCGGCGCCGGCGCCGCGCTGCTGTTCAGTCCGCCCGGCCGGCTGGCGATCGCCGCCGGCGGGGCCCGGCTGCTGCTGCGCGGTCTCCAGCCGGGCAGCCACCCGCGCGGCGGCTCGGTGCACCTGCGCCTGTGGGCGGCCGAGCGGCTGGCCGAGGCGAGCGGGGCGACCGGGCTCTCCGGCTCCTGGCTGATCCGCTACGGGCGGGCCCTGGGCTGCCGGATCGGGCCCGAGGTGGACCTGCACGCGCTGCCGCCGGTGACCGGGCTGCTGCGGCTGGGCCGCGGCTGCGCGATCGAGGCCGAGGTGGACCTGTGCGGCTACTGGCTGGACGGCGACCGGCTCGAGATCGGCGCGGTGCGGGTCGGCTCGGGGGCCGTGGTCGGCACCCGCAGCTCGCTCTTCCCCGGCGCCCGGGTCGGCAAGCGGGCCGAGATCGCGCCCGGCTCCTCGGTCACCGGCCAGGTGCCGACCGGCCAGCGCTGGGGCGGCGCGCCCGCCGTCAAGCTGGGCCGGGCCGAGCACGGCTGGCCCAAGCAGCGCCCGCCGCACCGGGCCCAGTGGGCCGCCGCGTTCAGCGCCAGCGGCTTCGGCCTGACCCTGCTGCCGCTGCTGGCCGCACTGCCCGCGCTGCTGCTGGCTGGCTGCTTCGTCGACCCCTCGGACGGGCTCGGCGCGGCGCTGCGCGGCGCGCTGCTGGCGGTCGTGCCCGCCGCCCTGGTCTTCGGGCTGGTGTACGCGACGTTGCTGGTGCTCGCGGTCCGCTTGCTGAGCCTCGGCCTGCGGGCCGGCTACCACCCGCTGCACGGGCGGGTCGGCTGGCAGGCCTGGACGGTCAGCCAGCTGATGGACCTGGCCCGGGAGCAGCTCTTCCCGCTCTACGCGGGCCTGGTCACCCCGGTCTGGCTGCGGCTGCTCGGGATGAAGGTCGGCCGGCGCGCCGAGGTCTCGACGGTGCTGGCGCTGCCCAGCCTGACCACGGTCGGCGACGGCGCCTTCCTGGCCGACGACACCCTGATCGCACCCTACGAGCTGGGCGGCGGCTGGCTGCGGGTCGGGAAGGCCGAGATCGGCCGCAAGGCGTTCCTCGGCAACTCCGGGATGACCGCGCCCGGCCGCGCGGTGCCCGACCGGGGCTTGGTCGGGGTGCTCTCGGCCACCCCGAAGAAGGCCAAGAAGGGCAGCTCCTACCTGGGACTGCCGCCGATGAAGCTGCCGCGCGCGGCCGAGGGCGGCGACCAGAGCCTGACCTACGAGCCGCCGACCCGGCTGCTCTGGGCGCGCGGGCTGGTGGAGCTGGCCAGGCTGGTGCCGGTGTTCTGCTCGGTGGCGCTGGCGGTGCTGACCGTCGCGGCACTGGCCGCGCTCTCCTCCCCGCTGCTGATGGCGCTGCTCGGCGGGGTGCTGCTGCTGTCGGCCGGGCTGCTGGCCTGCGTGGTGTCGGTGGCGGCGAAGTGGCTGCTGGTCGGCCGGTTCCGGGCGGTCGAGCACCCGCTGTGGAGCAGCTTCGTCTGGCGCAACGAGCTGGCCGACACCTTCGTCGAGGTGCTGGCGGTCCCGTGGCTGGTCGGCGCGGTGCCGGGGACTCCGGTGCTGGTGCTCTGGCTGCGCGCGCTGGGTGCCCGGATCGGGCGCGGCGTGTGGTGCGAGAGCTACTGGCTGCCCGAGGCGGACCTGGTGACCCTCGGCGACGGGGTCACCGTGAACCGTGGCTGTGTGCTGCAGACCCACCTCTTTCACGACCGGATCATGCGCATGGATAGTGTGGTCCTCCGCGAGGGCGCCACCCTGGGCCCGGGCGGGATCGTGCTGCCCGGCAGCACCGTCGGGGCCCGCAGCACGCTCGGGCCGGCCTCGCTGGTGATGCGCGCCGAGTCCGTCCCGGCGGACTCCCGCTGGCTGGGCAACCCGATCGAGGCCTGGCAAGCGTGACCCAAGGAGTGGACCACCCGGTGAGCCCCAAGCAGGCCGATCCGTACTTCCCGAACAACGGCGACCCCCGGTACCGAGTCCACCGTTACGAACTGACCCTCGACTACCGTCCGGGGCCCAACCGGCTCGCCGGCACCGCCCGGATCAGCGCGCTGGCCGGCCCCGAGGTGCTGCGCGAGTTCGCCCTCGACCTGGCCGAGTTCCGGATCGGCCGGGTGCTGGTGGACGGCAAGGCCGCGCACTACACCCACCGCGGCGCCAAGCTGCGGATCAAGCCCGCCAAGCCGCTGGCCGTCGGTGCGGCCTTCACGGTCGAGGTGCACTACAGCGGCAATCCGCGCCCGGTCCGCAGCCAGTGGGGCGGCCTGGGGTGGGAGGAGCTGACGGACGGTGCCCTGGTGGCCAGTCAGCCGGTCGGTGCGCCCTCCTGGTTCCCGTGCAACGACCGGCCCGCAGACAAGGCCGCCTACCAGATCTCGATCACCACGCCCTCGCTCTACCAGGTGGTGACGGGTGGTCGGCTGCTCACCAGGACCACCCGGGCGAGCAGCACCACCTGGGTCTACGAGCAGTCCGCGCCGACCCCGAGCTACCTGGTCGGGGTGGCGATAGCGCCGTTGGAGAAGGTCCTGCTGGTCGACGCCGAACCGGGCGCCGTCCCGCAGACCGGTTATGTCCCCGCCGAGCTGGTGCCGCGCTTCGCAGGCGACTTCGGACGGCAGCCGCAGATGCTGCGGCTCTTCGAGGAGCTCTTCGGCCCCTACCCGTTCGGCGAGTACGCGGTGGTGATCGCCGAGGAGGAGCTGGACGTCCCGGTCGAGGCCCAGGGCATGGCGGTCTTCGGCACCAACCACGTGGACGGTGTGCGCGGCTCCGAGCGGCTGGTCGCCCACGAGTTGGCGCACCAGTGGTTCGGCAACAGCCTGACCATCGCCGACTGGCGGCACATCTGGCTCAACGAGGGCTTCGCCAAGTTCGCCGAGTGGATCTGGTCCGAGCGCTCGGGCGGCCGCAGCATCGCCGCGCACGCCGCCGAGGCGCACCGCAAACTGGCCGCCCTCCCGCAGGACCTCCGCCTCGCCGACCCCGGCCGCAAGCTGATGTTCGACGACCGGCTGTACGAGCGCGGCGGCCTGACCGTCTACGCCCTCTACCGGGCGCTCAGCGCGCCGATGTTCCTGCGGATGCTGCGGGACTGGACGACCGGCCGCCGCCACGGGGTGGTGACGACGGCCGACTTCATGGCGCACGCCCAGCGCTACACGGCTCCCGGGCAGTCCCTGGTGGAGTTGTTCGACGCCTGGCTGTACCAGGGGGAGCTGCCGCAGCTGCCGTAAGCGCGGGGTAAGTCGGCGGTAAGGGCGGGGGCGGATCGTCCTCGGTGGGGGCGAGAGGCGCTCCCACCGACTGGAGGACTCCATGCGCATTCCTCGCACTGCGGCCAAGATCGGCGCCGCCCTCGCCATCGCGGCTTCGGCCGCCACCCTGACCAGCGCGCCCGCGCACGCGGCGAGCGGCTGGGTCTGCCGCGACGCGGTGCCCAACGTGGGCCCGCTCCACCTGTCCGTCCAGCCCTGCATGGTCATCTACTCCGACCACGTCACCGGCGTGACCATCCTGAGCGGCAGCGGGTCCGGCAGCGTGCGCGCGATGGTCGGCCTGAACCACGTGTACTCGTTCTACCGGATCGAGACCGACAGCTGGACCCCTGGCTCGGAGGACCCGTTCTACAACGTGTCCCACGGCAACTCGTACAACATCTCGGGCGGCTACTACTACGGCGGCGCCGAGTACGGCGACATCCAGAGCCCGGTCGTCAACTACTGACCCGCCGGGACGGGAGCCCGCGGCGGCCCGCATCCGCCGCCGCGGGCCGCTCACGGCTGGTACGGCGGGGTCAGGCCCCAGCCCCAGCGGGGCATCGGGGTCTGCACCACGCGCTCGGCGCCGGGCGCGGAGAACATCTTGGCCATCCGGGTGCCCCACTCCAGGTACCCGGTGAAGGCGGCCCGGAACTCCGGGTCGTCCGGCAGGCCGACCTGGTCGGCGGTGTCCTGGAGCAGTGCCACCCAGCGGCGGCGCTGCTGCTCCGTCAGATTGCGGCCCAGGTGGCGGGAGACCATGTGCGGGTGTCCGCCGCGCTCGGCGGAGTAGGCCGGCGGGCCGCCGAAGACCTCGCCGAGGAAGAGCGCGACGTGCTGCGGGTGCTCGTCGTCCATGCCGGCGAAGACCGGGGCGAGGATCTCGTCCTTGGCCACCTGCGCGTAGAAGGCACTGGTGAGCCGGGCCAGCGCCGGGGCGCCGCCCAGGTACTCGTAGAGGGTGGGCGGTTCGCCCCGGCCGGGGCCGCTGCCCTGGATGCCGGTGTCGGCGTAGTGGCGCATCTCCTGGATCGCGCCGACATAGGGTTTGATCGCCGCGAAGAACTCGGCGAACTGGGTGGAGCGGCGGAAGCCCTCCAAGTGGTCGTGGACCGAGGTCCAGCGGATCCGAAGGATGTACGAGCCGGGCTCGTCCACGCTCTCGGTGAGCTCGTAGTCCACGCAGTGGGGCGAGGCGGCCAGCGGGACGGCGGCGCGGCGGTAGGCGGCCGTGAACTCCTCGCGGTCGCTCTCCGCGATCTGGTAGCGGATGTACTCGACAGTTGTCATGGCAGCTATGATGCTCCGTCAGAACCTGTTCAGCGGGCGGACTTTCGGGGCGATCGCGGAATTGAGCTGTAGGAGAACGAGCACCGCCACGCTGAGGTAGGTGCTGATCGCACCGAGCAGCACCGCTCCCGCGTAGAGCTGCTGGGCGACCACGATCCGCCGCCGGGCGGCCGCCACCGTCCCGGTCGGCGCGTCGGCCCGGACCAGGCCGGCCGAGTCCGCGTAGCGCAGTCCGGCGAGCAGCAGCAGGCCGAGCACCAGCAGGTGCAGCCAGTAGACCAGCAGCGCGACCCGGTACGCCTCGTACTCGGCGAGCAGTGCGGTGGAGAACGGCATCAGTGAGATCAGCCCGAGGAACGCCAGGTGGATCCAGGTGAGTTGGCGGTCGCTGCGGGCGAAGTGGTCCAACTGGGTCTGCTGGCCCATCCAGAACATGCCCAGGGTCAGGAAGCCGAGCAGGAAGATCCCCAATCGCGGCGCCAGGTGCAGCAGTTCGCGGGCGAGTTGGCCCTCGCCGTGCAGCGCGTCGGCCGACCAGAGGGGCTGGCCGCCGTGCACCGCCGCCAGCTGCGGCACGTGCAGGTCCAGCACCAGCAGGGTCATCGCGACGGCGAAGATCCCGTCGCTGATCGCGGCCAGCCGGTGCAGACTGCCGCCCGCTATCCGGTGGTACGTCGTGGTCATTCGCGTGCCCTCTCCCCCGGTGGAATACTCGTTGATCACGTTCCAACGGGGAGGATGATACGAAGATGAACCGTTTCACGGTGCATTACATCGGCGGTCCGACGGCGGTGCTGGAGTTGGACGGGGTGCGGTTCCTGACCGATCCGACCTTCGACGCGCCGGGCGAGTACCCGCGCGGGAACCGGGTCCTGACCAAGACCGCAGGGCCGGCGTTGACGGCGGATCAGGTCGGTCCGGTGGACGCCGTACTGCTCTCGCACGACCAGCACCCGGACAACCTGGACCGCGCCGGGTCGGCGTACCTGGTCGGCGCGCCGGTGGTGCTGAGCACCGGCGCCGCCGCCGAGCGGCTCGGCGGGACGGTTCGGGCGCTGGCGAACTGGGCGAGCGTGGAGGTCGGCGGGGTGCGGGTGACCGGGGTGCCCGCGCAGCACGGTCCGGACGGCAGCGAGCACTTGGTGGGCGAGGTGACCGGGTTCGTGCTGCAGGGCTCCGGGCTGCCGCGGGTGTACGTGAGCGGGGACAACGCCTCGCTGGAGGTGGTCCGCGAGGTGCTCGACCGGATCGGCCCGATCGATGTCGCGGTGCTCTTCGCGGGCGCCGCCCGGATCCCGGTGATCGACGGGCAGCTGACGCTGACCAGCGAGGACGCCGCCGAGGCCGCCTCGATCCTGGGCGCCCGGCACGTGGTCCCGCTGCACTTCGAGCACTGGGGCCACTTCACCGAGGGCGCCGACACGCTGGTCGAGGCCTTCGAGAAGTCGCCTGCCCGGCTTCACCTGCCCAAGCCGGGCGAGCGGATCGAACTCGGCGGCGAGTTCAGCTAGTCGGATCCGCCGCCGGCTCCGCCGGGCGCTTGAACATCCGGGTGGCGGTGATCTCGCCGTGGATGACCGGGGCGTCCGGCTCGGGGCTGGCCGGCAGGCCGGGGCGCAGGTGCTCCTCGACCGAGATGTACTTGAGCCCGGCCCGCAGGTCGGCGTCGTTGCGCAGCCGGATCACCAGCGGGAACTCGGCCAGCGCGGTGGTGTCGAACAGGCCGGTGGTGTAGATCAGCTGGACCCCGAGGGCGTCGGCCACCGCGCGCTGCAGCTCCAGCAGGTAGGTCGCGTTGGCCCGGCCGATCGGGTTGTCCAGGAAGAGCGTTCCGGCGTGCCGCAGCTGCGACTGGCCCCGGTCGTTGGCGCGCAGCGCGGCCATCGTGCAGTACAGCGCGATGGCCGCGGTCAGCAGCTGGCCGCCGGAGAAGACGTCGGACATCTGGCCCACGCTCACCCGCTCGGCGCGCAGCACCGCGTCCGGCTTGAGGATCTCCACCGAGACGCCCTTGGGGCCGAGCGCCGCCGCCACCGCGCGCAGCAGCAGGGACATGCCGTCCCGTCGAAGGTCCGAGTTCTTGCGGACGGCGGCCCGGGTGGCCTCGTCGATCACCTCGCCGAGGCGTTCGGCCAGCACCGTCTGGTCCGGGTCCTCGAAGCGGATCCGCAGGAACTCCTGCCCGGACCACTCGCCCAGCCCCTCGGGCAGCCGGGAGAGCCGCTGGGCCGCGCGCAGCGTGGCGAGCGCGGACTCCACCAGTCCGCGCAGCCGGTCCACGATGGAGCCGCGGTTGCGCTCCAGCTGGGTGAGTTCGTCGGTCAGCACTCGCAGCCGGGGCGCGAAGGCCTCGGCCCAGGCGGCCGCGTGCTCGGGCAGTGCGGCGGCCGGGAGTTCGCGGATCTGCTGGCGGGCGGGGGTGCGGACGGCCTCGTAGCGCGCGGCGTTGGCGTGCCGGACCAGCGCGTCGGCGGCGTCGCGGACGGCGAGGTCGGCGGCGGTCAGCTCGGCGGAGGCGGCGCGCAGCGCGCGGCGGGTCTCGGTGGCGGCGGTGCGGGCCTCGGTGAGCGTGTCCAGGTACGGCTCGGCGGCGGGCTCCTGGTCCTCGGCGAGGTGGTCGCGCAGCCCGTCGCGCAGTTGGGCGGCCGCCTCGTCGAAGTCGGCGGCGGCCGACTGGGCGGACTGCGTGGTGCGCAGCAGCTCGCTGTGCTCGATCCGGGCGCTCTCCAACAGGTCGCGCCGCTCGGCGAGTTCGGCGGTTGCCCCGCGCAGCAGCTGCTGGGCGTGGGCGGGGTCGGCGGGGACCATCTGCTCGGGCAGCTCGGTGTGCGAGTCGCCGGAGACCGGGGCCGATCGCTCCACCTCGCCGCGCAGTCGGCCGAGTTGCTCGCTGGCGACGGCCGAGCGGGCCTCGATGGTGGCGACCAGTTCCTCGGCGCGGGCGGCGGCGGCCTGCCGGGCCGGGCCGTCGGCGCCGTCGGGGCTGTTCAGCAGCTCCTCGGCGCGGATCCGCACCTTGTTGGTGAGCCGGTCCAACTCCCCCTGGGCGGCGGTCTCGTCGCTCTCGGCGCGGGCCTGCTCGGCGCGCAGGTCGGCGCCGACTCCGACCTTCTCGTAGAGCTGGGCCGCGGCCCGGTAGGCCTCGCGCAGGGCGGGCAGCGAGGCGGTGGGCAGCTCGTCGGTGACGGCGACGGTGCCGGACAGCTCGGAGCGTTCGGCGCGCAGCGTGCGGGCGGTGCGGCGGGCGTCGTCGGCGGCGCGCTGGGCGGCCCGGCGGTCCTCGTCGCAGGCCTGGGCGCGTTCGGCGCAGGCGGCCTGCCGGCGTTCGCACTCGGCGGTGTCCTCGGCGAGTTCGCGCAGCGAGCGGTGCCAGCTGGGGCGCTCGCGCAGCCGGAAGGCGAGGCCGGCCAGCGCGTCGGCGCGGCGGCGGCTCTGCTGGGCGGCCTCCCGGCGCTCCTCGTGGACGGCGGCGGCCGCGGCCCGGTCGACCTCGGCCTCGGCGTGCTCGGCGCGCGCGGTGGCGAGCTGGGCGGCGGCAAGTTCGGCCTGCTCAGCGGCTTCTGACGCGGCGTCAGCCAGTTCGGCGAGCGTTCCGGGCGGGCAGCTGGCCTGCCAGGAGGCCAGCCGGGCGGCGAGCGCCCGGTCGCCGCCGAGCCGGGCGGCGAGTTCGCGGATGTGCTCCTCGCGGGCGCCGGCCCGCTCGCGCAGCTCGCGGCGCTCCTGGTCGGCGGCGAACTCGTCGTGCATGGCCGGGTTCGGCGGCACCAGGAAGAACGCCGGCTCGTCAGTGATCGGCGCGATCAGCGAGGCGGCCGCACCGACCGCGACGGTCGAGCGGGGCAGCAGCGCGGCGTTCTGCAGCGCCTCGCGGGCCCGCTCCAGCGAGGACGGGTCGGTGACCACCACGCCGTCCACCAGCTCGGGCCGGGCGGCCAGGATCCGCTCGTGGTCCTGCGGGTCGACGGACTGGGCCAGGTAGCGCCAGCCGGGCAGCGCCGGGATGCCGTGCTCGCCGAGGAACTCCACGGTGGCCAGCACGTCGGGCCCGGGGGGCAGCAGGCCGCCGTCGCCGAGCGCGGCGAGGATCCGCGAGTCGTCGGCGGCGGCGGTGCGCAGGTCGAACAGGGTGCGCTCGGCGGTGGCGATCGAGGTGTCGAGCAGCTCGGTCAGGTCCTCGGCGGCGCGGTCGAGGACGTCGGGGGTGAGCCGGTTCGCCTCGTCCTCCTCGTGGTAGGGCGCCAGCCCCAGCAGTTCGGCGAGCCGGGGTTCGCCCGCCAGCTGCACGGCGGTACGCCGCTCGGCGGCCAGCGCACGCTGGGCGGCCACCCGGGCGTCGGCGGCGCGGGCGGCGGCCAGTTCGGCGCGGCCTTCGGCGGCGGCGGCCTCGCGGGTGCGGGCGGTGGCCTGCTCGGCGGCGGCCCGGGCCTGGTCCAGGCCGGCGGTGGCGGCCTGCTCGGTGTCGGCGGCCTGCAGTGCGGCGCGGGCCGGGTCGCCCGCAAACATCGACGCAGTGGAGGCGGTGTCGATCCAGCCGGCATCGACGGCGGCCTGCAGCTCCTGCTCGACCTCGGCGAGGCGCTGGCGCAGGTGGTCGGCGTCGGAGCGGGCCTTCTGCCCGGCGGTGGCGGCGGCCAGCCCGTCGGCCTGGGCCCGGGCGCCGTCCTCCTGCAGCTCGGCGGCGCGCGACTCCTCGGTCTCGGCCCGCTCCTCGGCGGTGGCGGCGGCCGCCTCCAGGGCGTGCGCGAGGGCGCCGGCGGCCTGGGCGCGGGCGGCCAGGGCGGGAGCCGCGTCGAGTTCGGCCTCGCGGATCGCGGCGGCCACCCTGGCCGCCCGGTCGGCGGCGGCGCGGTGGCGCAGCACCGCCTCGGCGGCCTGCCAGGCGGAGTAGAGGGTGCGGGCGTCCAGCAGTTCGCGGCGCAGGCCGGCCGCCTCGGTGGTGGCCGCGGTCAGCGAGAGGGTGGCGTGACGGTGGGTCAGTTCGGCGGTGATCAGCGAGTGCCGGGTGCGGTCGGCCTCGGCGGCGGTGACGGCGCTCGCGGCGGCGGCCACCTCGATCGCCAGGTCCTGGGCCCGGTCCCGCTCGGCGCCGGCCCGGGCGGCCAGCGCCTGGGCGAGGCGGCGGGTGCGGCGCTCGGCGCCGCGGTGCGCCTCGCGGACCGACTCGCGGGCGGCGGTGGCCGTGACGATCCGCTCCAGCAGCTCCACCGATCCGGCGGTGAAGTCGCGCTCGGCGGTGAGCTCGGCGCGCCGGCCGAGCTTGGCGGCGAAGCCGTGCACCAGGTCGGCCAGGCCGTCGGTGTCCCGGGTGTCGGTGACGGCGCGCAGCAGCAGGTCGGTGAAGTCGGCGTCGTGCTTGACCGCGAAGAGGCCGGCCGCCTCGCCCTCGTCGGCGTTCATCTCGCGCTGGTAGCGGAAGAGTTCCGGGTCGAGGCCGAGCTCGCCGAGGTGCTCGGTCCAGCGGTCGTGGCCGTCCTCGAAGGTGAGGTCGAGGTAGGGGTAGGCCTTGGCGGCCTCGGTGAGCGCGTCGCGGAAGCCCTTCATGGTGCGGCGGCGGCCGCGCGGGCGGGCGGTGGGGTCGCCGAGCGCGGCGCGTTCGGCCACCGGCAGCGAGTCCAGGGTCAGGCCGGGGCCCGGCCGGAAGGAGTACCAGGTCTCGGCGAACTTGCGCGGGTCGGAGGAGACCTGGCGGCCGCGCCACTCGCTGACCTTGCCGACCACGACCAGCTCGCTGGTGACGGTGTGCTGCCACTCCAGTGCGACGTGCCCGCAGTCGTCGGCCAGCAGGAACTTGCGCAGCACGCCGGAGCTGGCGCCGCCCAGGGTGTTGCGGTGCCCGGGGAGCATCACCGAGAAGATCAGCTTGAGCAGGACCGACTTGCCGCCGCCGTTCTCCAGGAAGAGCACGCCGGCCGGGGCCGGGCGGCGCTGCGGGCCGACCGGGTCCTCACCGAACATGCCCAGCTGCTGCGGGGCGGGGTTGGCCACCGGCTCGCCGACTCCGCGCAGGTCCAGCACGGTGTCGGCGTAGCGGGCGCCGGCCGGACCGATGGAGTAGAGGCGGACCCGGTTGAGCTCGTACATGTGCAGCCTTCAGCAGGTGTTCAGAGGGAGTGGCGAGCGATCAGAGGGAGTGGAACGGCAGGCCGGCGTCGGCGACCAGCTCTTCGCTGTGGTCGGCGGGCAGCAGGGTGGCGGTGCCGTCGCTGACCGGGACCACGCCGAGGTCCAGCAGCTCGGCCATCGCGGCGCTGCCGGCCAGGTCGCGGACCTGGAGCTGGTAGCGGGCGGTGGTGCGGTAGGTGCCGCCGGCGTCGTCGGAGGCCTTCTGCAGGAAGCCGGAGTCGACCAGGAAGGCCACCGCCTTGCCGGTGATGCCGATGGTGGAGCCGGCCAGGCGGCGGGCGTCCTTGGTGGCGCCGGTGGTGGAGCGGCGGGCCCAGACCCGCCAGGCGGCCTCCAGTCCGGGGGCGTCGCTGGCCGGGTCGGTGTTGGCGCCCTCGGCCTCGGCCTGCTCCTCCAGCCGGCGGCAGGCCTGGCGGACGAAGGCGTCCACGCCGTTGACGGTGATCCGGCCGAGGTAGCCGTCGTCGGCGAGGTCCTCGGGGCGGGGGAAGGCGAGCGCGGCGACGGCGAGGTGGGCCAGGCCGTGCAGGAACCGGTCGGTGGTCTCGGAGGCGGCGCGGCGCGAGTAGTCGCCCATCCGGACGGCGAAGACCGAGTCCTCGGCGGCGGCCAGCGCCATCCCGGCGCGCGGCGAGACCTCGAGCACCATCAGGTTGAGGCCGGTGGCGACGGCGTCGGCGAGCCGGGCGAACGGCGGGTCCTCCCGGTAGCGGCGGACCAGCTCGGTGTACTCGGCGTCGCGGGCCGGGAGCAGCTTGGCCTGCAGACCGAAGGAGACGAGTCGGGCGGCATCGGCGACGTCACTGGGGGTGAGCGCGGCGGCGGGCGCATCGTCGTGCGGGGTGGTCACAGCTGGTGCTCCTTCGGCCGGACAGGCCTTGGCTGATGGTTCGTCACTGCGCGTCCTGCCGGTCGGCCGCCATGCCGGCGGCGTCCAGCAGGGCGCTGCCGACGATCAGGTCGGCGCCGCCGAACTCCGGGTCGGTGAGCTGGGTGCCGTCGTCCACTGCGAAGAGCAGCCGCTGCTCGCCCTGGCGGTAGGCGGTGCCGACCGGCGGGCTGGCGGCGTGCACGGCGAGCAGGGCGACCAGGTACGGCAGTTCCGGGTCCTGCCGGCGGGCGTCGGCGAGCAGGCCGGACAGCCGCCGGGGTGCGTCGGCCGGCAGGTCGAGCAGTTCCAGCGCGGCCTCCAGCTGGGCTTCGGAGAACCGACTGTCGTCGGGGGTGGCGACCAGGTCCGGGTCGGGCAGCTCGGCGCCCAGGTGCTCGCGCTCCACGGGCGGGGTGAGCAGCAGGTCGACCAGGTCGGTGACGCGGACGGCGGTCGGGGTGCGCAGGCCGGCGCCGCGGGCGAAGAAGGCATCGGTGGGCCGGATCGCCTGCTCTATCGGCAGCCGCAGGACCGGCGCCAGCAGCTGGCCGTAGAGGTCGACGCCGGAGCGGGCGGCGGGCGCGGCGAAGGCCTGCCGGTCCTGTTCTGCGCGGAACAGCGGTCCGGCCTCCAGCAGGCGGGTCTGCAGTTGGGTGTGCCGGCGGATGCAGTCCTTGACGATGTCGACCAGCTCGGCGGCCTGCCGCTTGTGGTCGGCGCCCTCGGCCTCGTCGCGGGCCTTGCGGATGTTGGTGAGGATCGCGTTCTCGTGCCGGTAGCGGTCGGCGATGTGGTCGAGCGCCTCGTCGATCAGGTCCGGGACGGCCTGCATCCAGTCGACGGCGCGCACGTTGCGGCGGGTCGCGTCGAGCGCGCGGCGCAGCGTCTCGGCGTACTGGACGGTGCGGTAGCGGGCCTGCTCGGCGGCGAGCTGGGCGTCGGCGAGGCGGCCGCGGCGGATCAGCACCTCGAGCTTGACCTCGGCGGCGATCTGGGCCGAGGTGACGTCCGTGTCCAGGGCGCCGACCAGGACGTTGACCGCCTCGTCGGTGGTGCGCAGGTAGACCCCGCCGTCCGGGCCCGGGACCTCCTCGATCAGTTTGAAGTCGTAGTCGCGGCGCAGGTAGGCGCCGTCCGGGCCGAAGGTGCCGTAGACGGCGCGGAAGCCGCGGTCCACGCTGCCGACGTTGATCAGCGACTCCAGCACCCAGCGGACCACCCGCTGGTGCTCGGCGCCCGGGCGCTCGGGGTGCTGGGCGGCGGCCCGGGGCAGCAGCCGGGCCAGCACTATCTCCCGGTCGGCGCCGGTGTCGAAATCCATGTGCAGGGTGACCAGGTCGATCGCGGCCAGGCCGACCTCGGCCATCGCGTAACCGCTGTACTCGCCGGCCAGGTTGACCTTGCGGTTGTCCAGGTCGTGCAGCGGCGCCGTGCAGGCCAGCGCCTTGAGCCGGCGGGCCAGGCCCTCGTCGGCGGCCGGCCCCGGGGCGGGGCGAGCGGCGGTGGGCGGCCTGAGCTCCTGCTCTGCGGGTTGGGCGGCGGCGATGACGGTCACGGTGGACAAGACTAGGGCCCCGCGCGGACATCGTCCGAAACGGTCCCTCTCGTCCCGCTTCGTCCCCACCACTCGCAAGCAAGTTGAACGTGTTCAGTTTCAGGTCTAGAGTCCTGACCGTCGCCGGGCAACGGCCCGGCCCGAGGGGGTGCGTGATGGCCAACGAGAGCGCTGACCTGCGATATGTCCGCCGCTGGCTGTGGGTCTTCATCGTCTGCCTGGTCCTGAGCGGACTGACCGCCTTCCCGCTGCGCACGGAGAGCGGTCTGCTGGTCGACCTCGCCCACCGGCTGCCCACCCCGGCGCCGCTGCTCGACTGGCTGCAGCGGGTCCGGACCGGGCTGGTCGACACCGACGCCCGCTACCCGTTCCTCGCCTACGGCACCGACTGGCTGGCCTTCGCGCACCTGGTGATCGCCGGGGCGTTCTGGGGGCCGCTGCGGGACCCGGTGCGCAATGTGTGGGTGGTGCGGTGGGCGCTCGGCGCCTGCGTCGGAATCCTGCCGCTGGCGCTGATCTGCGGGCCGCTGCGCGGCATCCCGCTGTACTGGCGGTTTGTCGACATGTCGTTCGGCTTGGTCGGCGCGGTGCCGCTGCTGCTGGTGCTGGCCGGGATCCGGCGACTGGAGCGGCGACCCGAGGCCGTTCCCAGCACCTGACTTGAAGCGGTGGGCCAAGGGAGTGGCCGCAGCCGCCTGGGGGAAGTCGGAAGCCCTACGATCCCCTCAGGCATCCGCTTCAGGCACCCGCAGCAGCTCTGGGAGGCAGTCGGCCGTGACCGGTACGGTGATCGATCTCAACGCGGACCTCGGCGAGGGGTTCGGACGCTGGACGCTGACCGACGACGAGGCCCTCCTCTCGGTGGTCACCAGCGCCAACGTGGCCTGCGGTTTCCACGCCGGCGACCCGTCGACCATGCGCCGGGTCTGCGCCCTGGCCGCCGAGCGCGGCGTGCGGATCGGCGCCCAGGTCTCCTACCGCGACCTGGCCGGCTTCGGCCGACGAGCGATGGACGTGCCACCGGACGAACTCGCCGACGAGATCGCCTACCAGATCGGCGCGCTGCAGGTCTTCGCCCGCGCCGCCGGCTCACGGGTCAGCTACGTCAAGCCGCACGGCGCCCTCTACAACCGGGTGGTGGCCGACAGCGAACAGGCCGAGGCGGTGGTGGCCGGGGTGCTGCGGGCCGGCGCGGTCTGCGACGGCCCGCTGCCGGTGCTCGGGCTGCCGGGCTCACGGCTGCTCCAGGTCGCCGAAGGCGTCGGACTGCCCGTGGTCACCGAGGCCTTCGCCGACCGCGCGTACACCTGGTCCGGCACCCTGGTGCCGCGCAAGGAGCCGGACTCGGTGGTGCACGACCCGGAGGCGGTAATCGCCCGGGCCGTCGGGATGGCGCGCGACGGCCTGGTGACGGCGATCGGCGGCGAACCGGTGGCCGTCGACGCCCGCTCCCTCTGCGTGCACGGCGACACCCCCGGCGCCGCCCAACTGGCCTGGCGGGTGCGCGGCGCGCTGGCCTCGGCCGGGATCCGGGTGGAGGCCTTCACGTGATACTCCATCAGGTGGGCGGGCAGGCGCTGCTGCTCGAAGTCCCCGACGCCGAGCAGGTGGCCGCCCTCTACGCCCGGTTGCTCGCCGAGCGCGCGGCCGGCACCCTGGGCGAGGTGGCCGAGATCGTCCCGGCCGCCCGGACCGTCCTGCTGGACGGGCTGGCCCGTCCCCGCGAGCTGGCCAAGGTGCTGGCCGACTGGGAGCCCCCGGCCGCACCCTCCACCGACGGGCCGCTGGTCGAGGTCCCGACCGTCTACGACGGCGCCGACCTCGCGGAGGTCGCACGGCACTGGGAGCTCACTGCCGCCGAGGCGGTGGAGCTGCACAGCGGGATCGAGTACCGGGTGGCGTTCTGCGGCTTCCTGCCGGGCTTCGGGTACCTGACGGGCCTGCCGGCCGAGCGCGCCGTGCCACGCCGGTCCACCCCGCGCACCTCGGTGCCGGCCGGCTCGGTGGCGGTGGCCGGACCGTACACGGGGGTCTACCCGCGCTCCTCCCCCGGCGGCTGGCAGCTGCTCGGGCGCACCGAACTGCGGTTGTGGGACTCGGCGCGCGAGCCGGCCGCGCTGCTCGCGCCAGGGGTCCGGGTGCGGTTCGTGCCGGTCGGAGCGGTCTGATGGCCGCGCTGCTGGTCACCCGCCCCGGGCCGCTGACCACCGTTCAGGACCTCGGCCGGTTCGGCGTCGCCCATCTCGGGGTCCCGCGCGCCGGCGCCCTGGACCAGCCCGCGCACCGGGCCGCCAACCGCCTGGTGGGCAACGCTCCGACGGCCGCCACCCTGGAGACCACGCTCGGCGGGGTCACCGTCCGGGCGCAGGGCGGTCCGCTGCTGCTCGCGGTCACCGGCGCGCCGGGAGGGGTGCGGCTGGACGGGCGGCCGGCGGCCTGGGGGGCGGCGGTGCTGGTGCCGGCGGGGGCGACGCTGGACGTCGGACCGGCCGACTTCGGCGTCCGGAGCTATCTGGCGGTGCGCGGCGGGATCGCCGTCCCCGCGATGCTGGGCAGCCGCTCGGCCGACCTGCTGGCCGGGCTCGGCCCCGGGCCGCTGCGGGCCGGCGACCTGCTGCCGGTGGGCGCCGAGTACGGTGCGCCGGCCGCCGAGCTGGTGCCGCTGCCCGCGATACCGAGCGAGTTGGTGCTGCGGCTCGGCCCGGGCCCGCGCGCGGACTGGTTCCTGCCGGGCACCCTGGCCGCTCTCGCCCGGGCGCGCTATCAGGTGGCGGCCGCCAGCAACCGGGTGGCACTGCGGACCGAGGGCCCGGCGTTGATCCGGTCCCGGCACGGCGAGCTGGAGAGCGAGGGCATGGTGCTCGGGGCCGTCCAAGTCCCGCCGGACGGCCGGCCCGTGGTCTTCCTCGCCGACCACCCCACCACCGGAGGCTACCCCGTGATCGGCGTCGTCCCCGCCCCCGACCTGGCCGCCGCCGCCCAGGCCGGACCGGGCACGCCGGTACGGTTCGTACCGGTCCGGGCTTGACCTTCCCGTTGCGGGAAGGTGAACGCTGGTCGCGAAGGGGAGGGGGCACCAGGTGGAACGGCTGACCATCGGGGTCTTCGCGCAGGCCTGCGGGCTCTCGGCGAAGGCGCTGCGGCACTACGACGAGCTCGGGCTGCTGCGCCCTGCCGAGGTGGATCCGTTCTCCGGCTACCGCTACTACCGGCCCGGGCAGGTGGAGCAAGCGCGACTGATCGCCCACCTGCGGCGGATCGGCGTGCCACTGGCCCGGATCCGGCGGCTGTGCGAGCTGACACCCGGTCAGGCCGCCGCCGAGCTGGACGCGTACTGGGCCGGGGTGCTGGCCGAGACCGCGGCGCGGCAGGACCTGGTCACCCTCCTGATCGACCATCTGACAGGGAGGGACAGCGAGATGACCAGGACTCTCACACTGCGCTGCGCGGCCCGAGCGGACGCCGGACTGGTGCGCTCGAACAACCAGGACAGCGCGTACGCCGACCCCGGGCTGCTGGCCGTCGCGGACGGCTTCGGCGGCACCGGCGAACACCTGAGCAGCGCCGCGATCTCGGCCCTGCGCTCCTTCGACACGACCGCGGCCGACACCGGAGAGCTGCTCAACCTGCTGGGCGAGGCGGTGCGCGGCACCCTGCCGGACCACGCGCACCAGGGCGGCACCACCCTGACCGCACTGCTGCTCAGCGGTGAGCGGCTGGCGCTGGTGCACATCGGTGACTCCCGCGCCTACCTGCTGCGCGGCGGCGAGCTGTTCCAGATCACCCACGACCACACCATGGTCCAGGCGATGGTGGACGAGGGCCGACTCACCGCGGCCGAGGCGGCCTCGCACCCGCAGCGCTCACTGCTGGTCCGCGCGCTCGCGGCCGGCTGCGAGACCTGCCCGGACCTGTCGCTGCACGCGGCGCGCGCCGGCGACCGGTACCTGCTCTGCTCGGACGGCCTGAGCACGGTGGTCCCGCCCGATCTCCTGCACACGGTGCTGGCCACCGTCTTCGACCCGGAGCAGGCCGTGCAGCAGCTGATCGCGCTGGCGAACAAGGCCGGCGGTCCCGACAACATCGCCTGCGCGATCGCCGACGTGGTCGAGACTTCGGGCTGAGCGCGCGTGGAGACCGAACTGCTCCGCCGGTATCCCGCGTTCCGGCGGTTCTGGGCTTCGACGGTGCTGACCACCGTGGGTGGGCAGCTGACCGCGGTGGCCGTGCCACTGCAGATCTACGACCTCACCCGCTCCTCCGCCTGGGTGGGCCTGGCGAGCCTGGCCGGCCTGGCGCCGCTGGTGCTGTTCGCGCTCTGGGGCGGCGCGCTGGCCGACGCGGTGGACCGGCGGCGGATGCTGCTGGCCACCGGCGCCGGCATCGCGCTGGTCTCCGCGCTGCTCTGGGCGCAGGCCGTGGCCGGGCTCGGTTCGGTGGCGGTGCTGCTGCTCCTGGTCGCGGTGCAGCAGGGGCTGTTCGGCGCCAACGCCGCCGTGCGCGGCGCCGTGCTGCCGCGCCTGGTCCCGCCCGAGCGGCTGACCGGCGCGAACGCCCTGATGGGGGTGGTGACCTGGTCGGGCGGGATCGCCGGCCCGCTGCTCGCCGGCGGCCTCGCGGGGACGGTCGGGCTCGGTCCGCTGTACCTGCTGGACGCGGTGGCACTGGTGCTCGCGCTGCTGACGCTGCGCCGGCTGCCCGGGCTCGCCGCGCCCGAGCGCGTGGGCAGTCGGCGCGCCGGGCTTCGGGAGGTCGGGGCGGGCCTGCGGTATCTGACCGGCCACCGGATCCTGCTGACCGCGTACCTGGCCGACGCCATCGCGATGTTCTTCGGGATGCCCGCGGCCCTGTTCCCGCAGCTCGCCGAGGAGCGGTTCGGGCGTTCCGCGATCGGGATGCTCGGTGCGGCCATGGCGATCGGCGCGGTGGCGGCGAACTGCCTCTCCCGCCCGCTCGGCCGCACCCGGCGGCACGGCGCGATGGTCACCCTCGCGGTCTGTGCCTGGGGTCTGGCCGTCGCCGCCTTCGGCGCGAGCCGCTCGCTCTGGTTCGCCATCGCCTTCCTGGCGTTGAGCGGCAGCGCCATCGCCGTGCTGAGCATGTTCCGCAAGACCATCCTGCAGAGCGCCAGCAGCGACGCGCTGCGCGGCCGCCTCCAGGGCCTGGACACCGTCGTGGCCGCCGGCGGCCCCCGGCTGGCCGGCCTCGCCCACGGCGCCGTCGGTGCCGGGTGCGGCACCACCTGGGCGATCACCGGCGGTGGACTGCTGGCCGTCCTGGGCATGGTGGCCGCCGTCGCGGCCTGGCCGGCCTTCTGGCACTACCGGCCGGAAACGGCGCCTGCGGCCGCTCCTGCGGATCTCGCCGAGCCGGCGAAGCCGGCCGATCCCGGGCCCGCGCGCCGACTGGTCGCGGCGGCGCCTGACGCCGCCGCCCGGCCGGACGGCCCCTAACGCTCCCGTGCGGTGAGGCGGCCGCGGACTGCGGCGTGCACCTCGGCCTCCTCGGCGGGGTCCGCGGCCAGTCGGCGCAGGCGTTCCAGGACGCGGGCGTCGCCGGTGGTGACCACGTGGCGGGCGGCCAGCTCGCGGGTGGTCTCCTCGCAGTCCCAGAGGCACTCCACCGCGGGGCCGCAGGCGAAGTAGCGGTCGGTGAGGGAGAGCGCCCGGGCCGCGCGACCGCGCAGCTCCGAGGAGGCCGACTCACCGTAGATGTGACGCAGCGTGGGCACGGCATCGGCGGCGGCCAGCCGCCCCGCACCGTCGACCAGCCCGGCCAGTCCGGCGCCGCGGACCCCGTGCACCAGTACCCACTGGCGCAGGCCCGCGACCACCACGGCGGCGTCGCCGGGCTCGCCGATGTCCGCCAGGAGCAGCACCGCGGCCTCGCCGAGCGCACTGTCGGCCCCGCCGGTGGCGGGGTCGGCCCAGCGGCGGGCGTAGCGCAGCGCGCGTGGGCCGCGCATCCGGCCCAGGGTGTCCAGGGCGGCGCGGACGACCCGCTGGTCGGCGTCGGCGGCAGCGGCCTCGATCAGGCCGGGCACCGCCGGGTCGTCCTGGTCGACCAGGTGCCGCAGGGCGGCCCGACGGGCGCCCTCGGCGCCCTCGCGGGCAGCGGTGAGCAGGGCGGGGCGGTCCTCCGGCCGGGCCACCGCGGCCAGGCAGCGGGCGGCGGCGGCCGAGCGGCGTTCGACTGCGGCGGGATCGGTGCGGTCGGCCTCGGCCTGGTCGGCCCAGACGAGCACGTCGGCCACGCTCCAGCCGGGCGTCACACCGCCGCGGTCGAACTGGCGCTGCCACAGGTCGAAGGGCGACTGCTCGCCGGCGGCCGCGATCCGCGGATGGTGCGCGGCCCACAGGCGCCAGGGTTTCGGTTCGTAGGCGGCCCGGATCGCGGCACGCAGTTCGGCCTCGCCCCGCGGGTCCTCGGGGAAGCGGCCCAGCACGGCGGGAGCGAGCGCGAGCAGCGCCTCGTCCTCGTCACGCAGCGCCAGCTCGTCCAGCGCCCAGGCCCAGTTGCCACCGCCGGCGGTGTACTGGCGCAACAGCAGCAGGGCGTCGCGGCGGCCGTAGCCGGCCAGGTGGCCGAGCACCGACAGGGCCAGGCCGGTCCGGTTCTCGTCCAGGTCGAGCAGGTCGTCGGGGTGGTTGAGGTGGCGCTCGATGCCGCCGAGCGGGGCCTCGAGGTCCATGTAGACGCGGGCGTAGTAGAGGGAGCGGTTCTCGACCTGCCAGTCGGTGCGCGGGTCGCTGGTGACGCACTCCTCGAGGGCGGCGATCGCTTCGTCACGGTCGGCTGCGAGCGCATGCAGCTGCCCGTCGCCGCGTCCTCTTTGCAGAAGGCCGAGGAGGCTGGCACTGGGGGCTATCACGGGCTCGAACATGAGGTCAGCATCCGTTGCGGCGGTCGTCGTGGCAACGGGATTTCCGTCGCCGGGGTCTGATAAGGAGGGTGGAGCGGGCGCCCGGGCGCCGGAATCACCGTAGGTTACCGCCTGAGTGGGCGGGACGCACACAGTCCGACCGGTCGGACCTCCGCGGGTGTCCGACCGTAGCCGTCTGGCATATGCCTGGTGAAAGTTCCCTGCACATCTGCGGTTCATGTCCCGTTCTGGCTCAGAGTGTGGGACAGTCGAACAATGAGTCACCCTCCCCTCGCCGCAGCGCGTGAAACCGCGGCGGTCGAGTGGGACCTGGTCAGGGACACCGTGCGCTGGTCCCCCGAGGCTTACCAGGTGTTGGCCCGCGATCCGCGGCTCGGCCCGCTGACCCTCGACCAGTTCCCCTCCTACCTGGTCCCGCAGGACCGCCCACTGCTCTGCCGGATGGTCACCGAGGCACTGGTGCACGGCCGGCCGCTGGACGGCGTGGTGCGGGTCCACCGCCCGGAGCAGCCGGACGCCGCCGTGCACTGTACGGGCCGGCCGCGGCTGGGCCCGGACGGCCAGGTGGTCGCGCTGAAGATGGTGCTCAGCCCCGTCGGGTGAGACCGACCGCACCGGTTTGTGGTGCGAGCCCCCGACGATCGCTTGCAGACCGGCGCACATATGCTGTCGGCACAGGGCGGACCTGCACCACTGGGAGGACCGTTCCGATGGACAGCCAGATTCTTCACAAGGCCGCGTTCCTGCTGCACGATTGCCACGAGCCCGAGCAGGTCGTGGTCGAGCGGCTCAAGGAGTACTTCCCGGCCCTGACCCTGGTCGAGCGCGAGCGCTACGTGGCCGAGGCCTGGGACAAGGTGCACACCGCGGGCGCCGACAGCATCTGAGCCGCCTCAGTCGGCAGGGCGGCGGGCCGGCGGTACCGCCGCCCTGATCTCCGCGCGCAGCTGCGCCACCTGGGGCAGCGCCTCGAAGCGGTCGCAGAGCCGGTACATCCGGCGCAACCGGTCCCAGGTGCGGTGCGAGGAGGTCTCGCCGATCTTGAGCAGCGCCGACCGGGTCTGCTCCTGCGCCGCCTCCGGCTCCCCGGCGATCCAGTACACCGAGGCGAGCGTCACGTGGTCGAGCACGTTGGAGCGCTCCTGCCCCCGTCTGGCCCGCAGCCGCATCGCCTCCTGGGCGTGCTCCACCGCCTTCCGGGCCGCGCCCGGATCGTGCTCGGCCAGCGTCCGGTAGACCAGGAACTGCATGCCGTGCAGCTCCGCCTCGTTGAAGGTCTGCATCCAGACCGGCTGCGGCTCGCGGATGTCCTGGACGTAGTACTCCTCGGCCTCGCCGAGCAGCTGGTCGACCTCCTCGGTCCGGCCCAGCGTGGCCTGGGCCCAGGCCTCCACCGTGTTGAGCATCGCCCGGGTGCGCGGCGCCATCCCCGGCCCGGCTCCGGTGCGGGCCAGCCGCATCAGGTCCAGCGCCTCCGCGCCACGGCCGTGGTGCAGCAGTTGCCGGGCGCAGCGGGAGACCGCCTCGCCGGCCCGCGGCCGGTCGCCGGCCTCCTTGGCGGCCTGCGCGGCGATCACGAAGTACCGCTGGGCGGTGGACTCCAGGCCGACGTCGTGCGACATCCAGCCGGCCAGCACCGCGAGGTTGGCGGCCACCAGCCAGAGGCGGCGGGCCAGCTCGGGCGGGTGGCGGTGGGTCAGCAAGCCGCCGACCTCGTTGAGTTGGCCGATCACGGCCTTGCGCTGGAGCCCGCCGCCGCAGGAGGCGTCCCAGGAGCGGAACACCTCGAAGGAGCGCTCCAGGGCCTCGACCTCCTCCAGGCCGGCCGGGCCGGATTCGTAGACGTCGACCAGGGGGTGGGTGGCGGTGCCGGTGATCACCTGGCGGGGGCCGGGGCGCTCGGCGGCGTAGCTGACGCTCTCGCCGGAGAGCCAGCTGTAGAGGGAATCGGGCACGGCGGAGGCTCCCAGTAGGGTCGGGCCTCCGACGGCCTGTCCGCGTCGGTTGAGCATGAGATCCATTCCCGTGAAATCGGCGAGGATCTCCGCCGTCCGCTCCGGCTCCGCGACCGTGGCGCCCTGCGCCAGAGCCGAAGCGGGCCGCCGATGTCGCGCCAGGCCGAGGTCCTCGATGGAGATGACACGACCGAGGCGCTCGGTGAACACGGCAGCCAGCACCCGCGGGACCGGATCGCGTGGGACCTCGCCCTGCTCGATCCAGCGCCGCACCCGGGAGGTGTCGGTGGACAGCTGCTGCTGCCCCATCGCGGCACCCCGCCGGTTGACCAACCGGGCCAGCTCGCCCTTGGACCAGCCGGTCAGGGCGAACAGGTCGGCGAGTCGGGTGTTGGGTTCCTTGCTCACATCAAGCCCCCAGAATCCTCGGCTGCTTCGAGCCTAACGGGCTGTCATGTGCCACGCGAGCATTCGCCAGGCTTCGCCAGGGCTGCGCTTGTGGATAGCCAGTGCCGTCCGGGTGTCAGGTAGAGATGCGCCACCTCACCCCGGGCCAACTGGCCCGGAATGCAGGCTCCGGAGCATTTCGGAGGCTGCCACCGGCCGCTCCGGCGGCCTGGCGAGAGGGGTGGCGCGACCGGGTGGCGCGCCTGGCGTCGAGCCCGGCCGACCGGTCCGACCGGCGCATTTCCCCAGAATGCGCGGATCGACCGGGGCGGCCGAGCCCGCGCTCGGCGCACCATCCACCGCGGTTCCGTCGTCCGTCCACCCACCGGGCGACCGCCGCGCCGCCGCGAAGCTCGATTGCGCCGGAGCACGCCCCGTTGCCCCAGCGCGTGCACCAGGTCTGAATCCGCCAGGGCCGCAGCCTTGGCTGACATATGCCGTCGGCAAGGAAGGGAATTTCTCCTCCTCATGTACTCCTCAGCGACTTCCCCCACCGCGCCCCGGACCGGCACCGCCCAGCGGCCGCCGTCCTCCGTGGCGGTCCGCCGGCCCGTGGCGAAGCCTGCGTTGCCTGCCCGTCCCGCCGGGCGGATCGAGGCGCCCGGATTCGTTCCGCGCGCCGGTGAGCGCCTGCTGCGCCCCCGTACACCGCAGTCCGCTCCCGGCACCCTCGGCGCCGGCCAGGCCGGCAACTGGGGGAAGGTCGACACCGCCGCGCTCGGCACCCCCGCCGTGAAGGCCGCGCTGGCCCACATCACGCGGATATGTCCCGCCTTCTCGGCGCGCCAGGTGCTGCGCGCGGACGGGGCGCACATCCTGATCACCGGGCTGATCGGGCGCACCCCCGTGGTCGCCAAGTGCCTCTCGCCGCAGGCGGTGCAGGCCGACCGCCGCGGGGTCCTGGTGGAGCGCTTCCGCCGCGAGGTGGCGGTCTACCGGGCCTTCGTCCGGCACCGCCCGCCGGTCCGGATGCCCCGCCTGGTGGCCGCCGACCACGACCGCTGCGTGCTGGTGATGGAGCGGATCCCCGGCCGCCCGGCGGCACTCGAGCGCCACCCGGCCAACGCTCCGACCCCGGGCGAGGTCCGTGCCATCCTGGGCGCCGTGCGCGGGCTCAACCTGTGGCGCCCGCCGACCGACGTGTTCCAGCAGCCGCTGGACTACCAGTGGGAGATCAGCCGCTACCACTCGGTCGGCCAGCTGACCGACCGGGACGCCGGGGACCTGCGCCAGCTGCTGCACGGCCTGGCGCACACCGGCTGGCAGCTGAACCACGGCGACG
Source organism: Kitasatospora azatica KCTC 9699 (assembly GCF_000744785.1). NCBI lineage: Bacteria > Bacillati > Actinomycetota > Actinomycetes > Kitasatosporales > Streptomycetaceae > Kitasatospora > Kitasatospora azatica. Next base: position 1,049,208 of record NZ_JQMO01000003.1, read on the forward strand.
CGCTGCTGAGCAACATCATGCTGGCCCCGTCGGGACCGGTGCTGCTCGACTGGGAGCAGGCCGGCTGGTACCTGCCGGGCTACGACCTGGCGGTGCTGTGGAGCGTGCTGTCCGGCGACACCGCCGCGCGCCGGCAGATCAGCCAGGTCGCCCAGCTCGGCGGCACGCTGGCCCGGGACGCCTTCCTGGTCAACCTGGTCCTGGTGCTGATGCGCGAGCTGCGGATCTACGACGTGCCGGGGGCCGGCGAGGAGCAGCGGCTGATGATCCGTCGGCTGTACGAGGACGCGGCGCTGGCCCGGCGCGCGGTGCGGGCCGCAGTGGGCACCCGCTGAGCGCGGCGTGTCGGCTGGGCGCGGCGGCTGACGGTCGCTCAGGCCTGCTTGCGGACCGGCTGCTGGAACGACGGCTTCTGGGGCCGCCCCGCACGCGCCAGGGCGGCCAGCCCGGCGGCCTCCAGCACCGTCTGCGGGCAGCGCCCGTGCGGTCGCCCGCTCAGCGCGTCGCGCAGGTGACGCTCCAGCGGGTGACGCCGGCTCAGTCCCTGGCTGCCGGTGAGCTCCACCGCGGCCTGCACCGAGTCCACCACCGCCCGGGTGGCCAGCAGGTACGCCGGTCCGGTCCGGCCCACCGCACCCTGGTCCCCCGCGTCGATCCGCGCGGCCAGGCCCACCAGCAGCTCCTCGGCGCCGATCAGCGCGGTCTCCAGCTCGCCGAGCGCGGCCTGGTAGCGCGGCAGCGTCCCCAGCGGTTCGACCACGGCTCCGGCCACGGGCGCGGCCACAGGTCCGGCCACGGCTCCGACCGGGTTCCCCGGCGTGCGCCGGCTCAGGAAGCCCACCAGCCAGTCCCGCGCGGCCCGGCCCACGCCGAGCTGGACCGCCGCGAGCGACAGGTCCCGCCAGGCCGTGCCGAGTGCGGCCGCCGGCCCCGGCTCGGCGTCCTGCGGGCGCAGGGCGAGCGCCAGTTCGGCCGGCACCGGCACCTCGGTGAAGCTCAGGTCGTGGCCGGCGGCGGCCCGCAGGCCCAGCTGTTCCCAGACCGGGTCGACCTCCAGCCCGGGGCTCTCGCCCCGGACCAGGAAGGCGCCGACCCGTGGTTCCGGCTCGTCCGTGACGGCCTGCACCACCGCCCAGGCGAGCGCCTCGGCACCGGCGCAGCCGCTCGCGCGGCCGGTCAGCAGCCAGTCACCGCCGTCCCGCCGGGCGAGCACCGGGAGGCCGTCCGCCGCCGGGAGGCTCCGCGCCGGGTCCGCGCCCACCGTGTTGACCAGCGCCGGGCCGCGCCGGGACTCGGTCAGCAGGCGACGGTAGACGCCGGCCGGCCAGAGCGCGGTGCGGTCCTGCTCGGCGTGCAGCAGCAGGGTGAAGGCGGTCAGCAGCGCCACCGAGGCGTCGCCGCGGCCGAGTTCGGCGAGCACCTGGACGGTGTCGGCGAGCGTGGCGGCGGGGCCGCCGTAGCGCTGACCGACCGTCAGGGTGAGCAGTCCGGCCTCGTGCACCGCCTCGACGCCCTGGTACGGGAAGGTGGCGTCGCGGTCGTGCTCCTCGGCCCGGGCGGCCAGCAGGTCGACCACCCGGGGCAGCTTGGCCAGCGCCTCGGCGAGGGCCGACGGGCCGGTGGATGACGGGCTGGCGGTGCGGGTGCTCATGGCGCTGCCTCCGGGGGCCGGCGTGCGGGCGTGCGAGTACGTGGCGAGGAGCGAGACGCGACGGCACCGCCCGGCGGGAGGACCCGTCGGGGACGAACTGGAAGCAGCCTGCCGCGCCGGGCTACGGACAGAGCGCGCTGGCGGTCCGCCGCAGGTCCAGGTAGCTGCGGGAGGTCAGCAGCGGGCGGCAGGACGACATGCTGGTGACTGTACGAAGTAATGATCGACAGCGTCAAGCACCACGAGCGGGCGCTCGGCCCGGCCGGGATCAGCCCTGCTGGAACATGTCCCCGGGCAGCGGCTTGAGCAGCTGGTACAGGTCGTCCGCGATCGGCCGGTCCCAGGAGGCGATGGTCACCTGGACCTGGTCGCTGCGGTCGAACTGGGCGCAGAACACCCGCTCCTCGGAGACCTTGACCTTCTTCACGATCAGCAGGTCGTCCCGCAGCATCACCGGGAAGTCCTCGGCGGAGACGAACTCCACCGGCTCCTCCACCTCGAGCGCCGCGAGCAGCTGTCTGACCTCGAACGGCACACCGTCCGGGGTGTCCCGGGCCGGCGAACCCTCGGGCAGGTTCCCGATGAACATCGCCGGGCCGCGGCCGCCGAACAGGTCGTACCGCAGGAAGATCCCCTGACAGGAGCCGTCGGGGCCGGTCATCACCGCGGCGCCGAAGAGGCCGGGCCAGTCGCCCGGGTCCATCGCGAGTACGTCGAAGTCCGGGCCCGCGGGGGTGCCGGAACGTCGGCGGAGAAAAGACATGTCGCCATCGTACGTGGCCCGTCCGCGCGGACCCGCACTGGGCGGTGGTGTTCGAGTCCCGTTCACAATTGCGCGAGCTCCACGCTCCGAGACGAATGTTGACGCTGAGCAACCGTCCGGGCTACGGTCGCGATGTACGGCAGCTGCTGTGGACGTGCTCCACGTGGGGGTGGCCTGCTGTGGCGCATTCCTGTGCGCCCACTCTCCCTGTGGCACATCGTCGTGCGGCGGCTGCAAGCTCCAGCACTGGTTCCGGCTCCGTTTCCAGCTCCAGCACACCCCTTCACCCCAAAGCCTGGTTCGCGGGTTCCCCGACAACTGTCGCGCCCACGGACCGCGCCCGGGACACCGACGCGTGGGGGCGTTCGGATCCCGGGCACCGGCGGCCTGGGCCCTAGGCCCCGCCGCCAGCCTCCCGGCGACCGCCGGTCCGCACGGGCCGGTTCGGGGAAACCTCGGGAGGGAGCCCGGTGTCGCGAACCGGGCCGCGCAGCAGGCGCCGTGCACGACCGCGTGGGGGCGGTCGGCACGGCGCCTGCCTGTCTTTCCCGGCGTCCCCGACCAGGGTGCCGACCTCGCCGGGCTCCTGACGTCAGGTCAGGTCGAACTCGCCGTCCTGGGCGCCGAGCACGAAGGCCCGCCACTCCTCCGGGGTGAAGACCAGCACCGGCCCGTCCGGGAACCGCCCGTCGCGCATCGCGATGTACCCGTCCACGAAGGCGATCTGCACGTCGCCCGGGGAGCCGTCCTCCTGCTTGGCGGAGAGCCACTCGGCCCCCGTGGTGTCCAGCTTGGGCTTGCGGGCCGGCGGGACCGTCGCGGCCTCCGCGCTCTGGTCGGCGGTGTCCCCGGGGCTGATCTCGGTTGCCACTGCTGGTGCTCCTCCCGAACGTCCTTCAAGGGGGTCAGCGTATCGGTCGGGATCGTGACGGGAGTGCGCTTTTGGGTCGATACCCGGCGCGGGCGCGGGACGCGGCGGGCCGGGTTTGCGAGAGTGGGCCGGTACGAGAGTGGGCCGGGAACCTGGGCGACGGCAGAGCTGGGAGCAGTCGATGGCACAGATCACCCCGCGAGGCGGGATGGGCGCGGACGTCATCCCGATCGGGGAGGCGCCCTCCGCGGCCCGGGTGCCGAGCCAGGCGCCGGTCCGCACCGCCGCCCTGGGCCGGGTCGGGGTGGTGCTGGTCTCGCACAGCCGGGACCTGGCGCAGGACGTGGCCGACCTGGCCCAGGCGATGGCGCAGACCGAGGACCCGTCGGCGGTGGCGGCCACCGGCGGGAACCCCGGCGACGGCCTGGGCAGCAGCGCGCTGCTGATCGCGGCGGCGGCCCGCCGGGTGGACCAGGGGCACGGCGTGGCGGTGCTGGCCGACCTGCCGGCCGCCGTCCAGACGGTGCTCTCGGTACTGGCGGCGGCCGACGAGCACGGGTTGCCGTTTCCGGTGCGGTTCGCCGACGCACCGTTCGTGGAGGGCGCGGTGGCGGCAGTGCTGACGGCCTCGGCCGGCGGGGACCTGGCGGCCGTGGTGGACGCGGCCGAGGAGACCTACCGCCAGCGGAAGGTGTGAACCGGCCGCCGGGCACGGGCCGGGCTCGCGCGGCGGCGCGCGAAAATGTCCGACCCATCGCGTACAACCATCCACGCGGCGCAGGAGTCTGCACTGCGTCGAGGGATCTCACGCCGGGTCAGCCCGGCCTCGCCTGGGGAGCACCGTGCCGCGATCGGACGCCACTACACCTGACCTGACGACCGCCGTTGACCTGGCCGCGCAGCTTGCCACCGCAACCGCCACCGCTGCGACCGCTCCCGGGCCGGCGCCCGCCCACGCCTCGTCGCAGTCCGCCGCGCTCGCCCCGGACCGGCTGGCGCACTGGCTCAGCCACTCCCCCGCCCAGCCGCTCTTCCGGGCCCACGCGGCCCGCCGCCTGGCCGTCCTCGCCTACCGCCGGGTGACCGACCAGCGGGCCTTCGGCGCCCAGTTGGACCGCCTCTGCCAGGTCGCCGTGCCGATCTCGCTGCCCGCCCTGGAACAGGCCGTCTCCGAGGGCCGGCCGCTGCCCCAGCGCAGCGTGCTGATCACCTTCGACGACGCCGACCGGGACGTCCTGGAGCACGCGCTGCCCGCGCTGACCGCCCGTGGGCTGCCCGCCGTGGCCTTCGTGGTGACCGAACTGGTCGGCACCGACCGGCCGTCCTGGCGGGACGAGGCGGCCTTCCTGCTCGGCCACGGCGGCCAGGCCCGGGCGCTGCGCGCGGACGGACTGCGCGGGCGGCTCGAACAGCTCGCCACCCTCCCCGACCCGGACCGGCGGCGCAGCCTGCACGAACTGCGGGTGAGCAGCCCCGTCATGGCCCCCAGGCGCGAGCGGCTGACCGCGCTCGACCTGCGCCGTCTGGTGGCCGGGCGGGTGGCGGTCGGCAGCCAGAGCCTGGGCGAGCCCGAGCTGCGGCGCTGTGACGACGCCACGGTGCGGGCGGAGATCCACACCGCGCACCAGCAGCTGACCGGCTGGCTGGGGGCCGCGCCCACGGCCTTCGCCTACCCCGGCGGCGAGCACGACCCGCGTGCGGCCGCGCTGCTGGCCGACCTGGGCTACCGCGCCGCATTCCTGACCGACCACCGGCTCAGCCCGCGGTTGCCCCGGGAGGCGCTGCACATCAGCCGTCTGGAGGTTGACGCCACCGCCGACCAGCCGCACTTCGAGGCGATCCTCTCCGGCCTGCACCCGGCGCTGACCCGCTGGCGCGGGCAGTGAAGCCCCGCAGTGCGGTGAGCCCCGTCGTGCGGTGAGCCCCGCAGTGCAGTGAGCCCCGCAGTGCAGTGAGCCCCGCAGTGCCGTAGTACGGCGTCAGACGGTGGCCGTCACCGTCTCGGTGGCCCCGGCTGCCGCCAGCAGCGCGCGTCCCTCGGGGTAGCCTGCGGCGGCGGCCGGGAGCGGGCCGGGCCGGCCGGTGAGCAGGACGGTGAGGGTGCCGGTGCCGGCGCGGGCGAGGCTTTCGGTGGGCACCCGGCGCAGTGCCTGGGCGGCGACCGCGCCGGCCGAGCCGTGCAGGGTCAGCGCCGGATCGGCGGTGGCCGCGACGGCGGCCCGGATCCGGTCGGCGACCAGCTCGTAGTGCGTGCAGCCCAGCACGATCTCCGTGGTGCCGGCGGGGGTGAGCGCGGCGGCGGCGGCGATGGTCCGCGCCATGGCGGCCTCGTCGGCCTGCTCGACCGCGTCGGCGAGTCCGGGGCAGGGCACCTCGGTGATCTCCGCCTCGCCGCCGAACTCCGCGATCAGGCCTCGCTGGTAGGCGCTGCCGGTGGTGGCCGGGGTGGCCCAGATCGCCACCCGTCCGCCGGCCCGGGCGGCCGGCTTGATCGCGGGCACCGTGCCGATCACCGGAATACCGGGCTCCAGTTCTGCCCGCAGAGCGTCCAGCGCGTGCACGGTCGCGGTGTTGCAGGCCACCACCAGCACGTCGGGCCGGTGCGCGGCCGCGGCGCGGGCGCACGCCAGCGCGTGCTCGGTGAGATCCGCCGGCGTGCGCGGACCCCAGGGCATGCCCTCGGGGTCGCAGGAGATCACCAGATCCGCGTCGGGCCGCAGGTTCCGCAGCGCGGTGGCCGCCGGCAGCAGGCCGATTCCGGAGTCAACCAGTGCGATCTTCATAGTGAACGACCCTAGCCGATCGCGCCGTGCCGCCCACCTGAACGGGGCCGGTGCGGCAGACTGCCCGAGTGACATTGCTGCTGTGGGTGACCGGACTGTCGCTGCTCTGCTGGCTCTGGCTGGCCGTCGGGCAAGGGTTCTTCTGGCGCACCGATCTGCGCCTGCCGCCGAACCGGCCGGAGCCCGGGCACTGGCCCGAGGTCGCGGTGGTGGTGCCGGCTCGGGACGAGGCCGAGGTGCTCCCGCTGAGCCTGCCCGGGCTGCTCGCGCAGAAGTACCCGGGACGGGCCCGGGTGATCCTGGTGGACGACCACAGCTCGGACGGCACCGCCGAGGTCGCTCGCCGGCTCGCCGCCGGGGGCGGCCTGCCGCTCACCGTCAGCACCCCGCCCCCGCTGCCCGCCGGGTGGACCGGCAAGCTCTGGGCGGTGCGGCACGGGGTCGAACTCGCCGGCCAGGCCGAGCTGCTCTTCCTCACCGACGCCGACATCGCGCACGGCCCGGACACGCTGGCCGCGCTGGTGGCCGGCGCCGAGGCCGGCCGCCTCGACCTGGTCTCGCAGATGGCCCGGCTGCGCACCGACACCGCCTGGGAGCGGCTGATCGTGCCGGCCTTCGTCTACTTCTTCGCCCAGCTCTACCCGTTCCGCTGGAGCAACCGGCCGGGCGGCCGGACGGCGGCGGCCGCCGGCGGCTGCTCGCTGGTGCGCCGCACCGCGCTGGAGCGGGCCGGCGGCGTCGAGGTGATCCGCGGCGCGGTGATCGACGACGTGTCACTCGCCCGCGCGGTCAAGCGCACCGGCGGCCGGACCTGGCTTGGCCTGGCCGAGCGCGACCCCGAGTCGACCGTGCTGAGCGTGCGCCCGTACGTCGGCCTGGGCCCGCTGTGGCGGATGGTCTCGCGCAGCGCGTACGCCCAGCTGCGGCACTCACCGCTCCTGCTGCTGGGGACGGTGCTCGGCCTGTCGCTGATCTACCTGGTGCCGCCAGCGGCCGCCCTCGCCGGTGCCGTCACCGGCGGGCCGGCGGTGCTCGCCCTCGGCCTGGCCGGCTGGGCCGTGATGACCGGGACCTACCTCCCGATGACCCGCTACTACGGCCGCTCGCCACTGGCCGCGCTGCTGCTGCCGTTCACCGCGCTGCTGTACCTGCTGATGACGGTGGACTCGGCGGTTCAGCACTATCGCGGCCGTGGCGCGGCCTGGAAGGGCCGCACCTACTGACCGGGCCTACTGACCGGGCCCCTACTGACCGCGCCCTACTGACCGAGTTCGACCTACCGACCCAGCTCGACCTACCGACCCAGCTCGACCTACCCACCCAGCTTGGCCAGGAAGTCGGCGATCAGGGGCGCGGTCTCGGGCAGCGTCTCCTCCAGCGCGAAGTGCCCGGTGTCCAGGATGTGCAGCTCGGCCTCGGGCAGGTCGCGCAGGTAGGCGCGGGCACCGGGTTCCAGGAAGAAGGGGTCGTTACGGCCCCAGAGGATCAGCGCCGGTGGCCGGTGCGTGCGCAGCCACTCCTGCCAGCGCGGGTAGCTCTCGACGTTGCTGTGGTAGTCCAGCGCGAGTTCGACCTGGATCGCCTTGCGGCCCGGCAGGTCGAGGAAGTGCTGGTCCATGGTCCAGCCGTCCGGGCTGATCAGGGTCGGATCGCCGGCGCCGCCCTCGTACTGGCTGCGGGTGACCGGCAGGGTGAGGATCTCGCGGACCCGCTCGGCCGCGCCCGGGACGCCCGGGCGGTTGGCGATCATCTGCTGCGCCGTCGCGGAGAGGCCTTCGGCGTAGGCGTTGCCGTTCTGCACCACCAGTCCGGTGATCCACTCCGGGTGCCGAGCCGCGAGCCGGAAACCGACCGGGGCGCCGAAGTCGAAGGCGTAGAGCACGAAACGGTCGAGGCCGAGCTGCTCGCAGAAGCCCTCGATCACCTCGGCGAGCGCGTCGAAGCTGTACCGGAACTCGGCCGGGTCGGGGCTGTCGCTGCGTCCGAAGCCGGGGTAGTCCGGGGCGACCAGGTGGTAGTCCGCGCCGAGCGCGTCGATCAGGCGCGCGTACTGGTGCGAGGAGGCCGGGAAGCCGTGCAGCAGGAGCAGGGTCGGCGCGTCGGCCGGGCCGGCCTCGCGGTAGAAGATCCGCAGGCCGTCGATCTCGACGTGGCGGTGGTGGACACGCGGTATCCGCAGCTCGGCCATGGGCCGACCCCCTCTGATCGGAGCAGTCGTGCTGACAGCTCCGATCTAACCACTAAAACGCATTTAGGTGGTAGGAGTTCTGGTCAGGGGCTCTGCCAGTGGCTTCTGGCAGCGGCTCTCAGTGGCTCGTCGACCGGACCTGCGCCAGCAGTTGGTCCAGCACACCCGGGATCGCCTCCACCCCGCCCGCCGCCGTGGGCGAGGTCTGGTAGCGGCCCTGCACCACCAGGCTGGGCAGCTCGGTGGTCTCGTACCTGACCAGGTCGTCGGGCGCCTGCTCGACCTCGCGGCGCACCTGCTCGGACTCGTACGCGGCGGTGAACTGCCGCCGGTCCACCCCCTGGCGCTCCGCCCAGCCGGCGGCCGCCGCCTCGCTGCCGAGGTCCGCCCCCTCGCCGCGGACCGCCCGGAACACGGCCCGCTGCAGCCGGTCCACCTGACCGAGCTTCTCCAGCGTGAAGTAGAGCCTGGCGTGCGCGGTCTGCACCCTCTGCTCCGGACCTCCCGGCCAGACCGCCGGGATCCGGCGCAGCACCACATCGGAGGGCTGGCGGGCGGCCCACTGCTCCAACGGCTGCTCCAGCAGCTCGGAGTGGTAGCACCCGTACCAGAAGACCTCGACCACCTCGCGCTGGGCCGACGCGCTCACCTGCTGCGGATGGCGCAGGCTGACATACCGTCCGTCCGCGGCGGCGGGCACCGAGCCCAGGGCGCAGGCGACGGACACCACCAGGACAACGGCACGGGTCAGGGGCTTCATACCGCCACCGTGGCAGCCCCGCCCGCCGGCCGGCCAGCTGACGCGCGATCAGTCCCCCGATCGAGCGGTCCGGCTACTCCTCCCGAGTGAGGCGCTCGGTCTGCGCCTCGAAGAAGCGCAACAGCTCGACCGGGAACGGCAGCACCAGCGTGGAGTTCTTCTCGGCCGCCACCTCCACCACGGTCTGCAGCAGCCGCAGCTGCATCGCGGCCGGCGTCTCGGACATCCGCTGCGCCGCCTCGGCCAGCTTGCCGGCGGCCTGGAACTCGCCGTCGGCCGTGATGATCCGGGCCCGCCGCTCCCGATCGGCCTCCGCCTGCCGGGCCATCGAGCGCTTCATCGAGTCGGGGAGCGCGACGTCCTTGATCTCCACCCGGTCGATGTGCACGCCCCAGCCCACCGCCGGGCTCTCCAGCATCAGTTCGAGCCCCCGGTGGAGCTGCTCGCGCCCGGAGAGCAGGTCGTCCAGCTCGCTCTTGCCGATGATCGAGCGCAGCGAGGTCTGCGCCACCTGCAACATCGCGAACTGGTAGTTCTGCACGTCCACGGTGGCCCGGATCGGCTCATTGACCCGGAAGTACAACACCGCGTCCACCCGGACCGTCACATTGTCCTTGGTGATCCCCTCCTGCGCGGGCACCGGCATGGTGACCACCTGGACGTTCACCTTGCGCATCCGGTCCAGCACCGGCACCAGCAACGTCAACCCCGGCCCCCGCACCTGCTGACGCACCCGCCCGAGCCGGAACACCACCCCGCGCTCGTACTGCTGCACAACACGCACACCGGTGAGGAGCCAGAGCAGGGCGACCACGGCCAGGGCTATGACGACGGGCATGCGGTCAGTATGCGCGCGCCCGTGCGGCCGCGGAAGGAGTTTGACGAGTAGTACACACACCGCCCCTGGCTCACCCCCAACTCCCGGGCCGCGTTAGCCAGTCCGGGTGACGGCGGTTGGACCGTGGGGTGGCTGCTCGCCCAGGATGGCCGGGCAAGCGGGCGGGCCATCGCCCCGCGTTAACCCCCTGGAGTCAGAGCCGTGTTCAAGGGCTTTCGCAGCTTCCTGCTGCGCGGAAACGTTGTCGACCTGGCGGTCGGTATCGTCATCGGTGCGGCCTTCACCGCCGTGGTCACCGGCTTCGTCACGGCGTTCCTGACGCCGCTGGTCGGGGTCGCCATGGGGGCGGTGGGGGACTTCACCAAGGAGGCCTTCGAGGTCGGCGGCACGGCGTTCCCGTACGGCGCGTTCCTGAACGCGTTGATCAGCTTCGTGCTGATCAGCGCGGTGATCTACTTCGCGGTGGTGCTGCCGGTCGGCAAGCTGCAGGAGAAGTTCGAGGCGCCGAAGGCCGAGCCGGCCAAGGTGGACTGCCCGCAGTGCCTCAGCCGGATTCCGGCCGCGGCCGTGCGCTGCTCGTACTGCACCTCCGAGGTGGCCGGCACGCCGGGCTTTCCTGCTCAGGCCATGCAGCGCGGCTGACGCGTGCGCCGGTGTGAGCCCCCCGTCGCGGGGGGGCTCACGTGTTCATTGCCGTCTTTCATTGACTCTCAATGACCGGAAAGCGTCGACAAAATGTCCGATCTTCCCTCGTTCGAGGGGTTTGCGCTGGAGAAGACTGCGTAAACACTCGAACTGCCACCCCTCCTGCTCTCCTCAGGGGCGCATTCTGGGCTTACGGTATGCCCCATGACCTCGCCCCGCCCCTACGACGGAGTTGGTTACTACCCTCCGTCCTTCTCGTCGGGCACGCCCATCTACGACATGCTGGTCGCAGAGCGCGGAGTCCCGCAGATCGCGCCGATCAACGTGCCGGCCGCCCTGCCGCCGGCCCCCATGCCGTCGCCGTCCTACGGGTCGGCGATGGAATCGACCAGCCTGCTGCCCGCGCTGCCGCCCGCCCGGCTCGCGCTCGGCCCGGGCACCAGCAGCGGCTACCAGTCGGCGCAGCCCGTCCCCGGGTACGGCGGCCAGCCGTACGTCCCGGGTCCGCGGGTGCCCGGCCAGCCGGTACCGCCCGGCTATCCGCAGCCGGCCGCGCCGCAGCCCTGGGACCAACAGCCCGGCGCCTTCCGGCCGGGCCAGGGTGCACCCGCACCGATGGCCCCGGTGCGCCCGATGCCGCCGCAGCCGTTCTTCCAGCAGCAGGGCACCCCGCCGCACGGCTTCCCGCAGCCGCAGTTCGGGCAGCAGCAGCCGCAGCAGAGCCCGCAGCCGCCCGCCGCCCAGCCGCAGTTCGGCCAGAGCCAGTTCGGACAGCAGCAGTTCGGGCCCGGGCAGTTCGGACAGCAGCAGCAACAGCCCTACCCGGGGCAGGTCTACTGACCGGAGGCAACACCGGTCAGCCGATCGAGGGGGACGGTCATCAACGGGCCGCCCGGCCCGCCGGAACACGGCAGGCCGGGCGGCCCGTCCGCATCCCCGCACACGCATCCCGGCACCGCTCGACATCCATCTTCCGGCCCGCCCCCCGCGCCGCCCCCATGGCTCTCGCTTGCGAGCGTACCTGGCAGGATGGGCGACATGCCGCTTCTCACCGGACTTCACCGATACCCCGTCAAGTCGATGTACCGGCAGAACCCGCGGCAGGCCGTGGTGGAACCCTGGGGTCTGAGCGGGGACCGGCGCTGGATGCTGGCCCGGGCCACCGGCCGGGCGGTCACCCAGCGCGAGATCGCCGCGCTCGGCCAGTTCCGCACCGACCTGGACGAGGACGGCGCACTGCAGATCACCTCCCCCGGCGGCGAGCAGCTGCGGGTGCCCGCGCCGAGCGCCGCCGAGGGCGCCGTCGACACCCAGGGCGATGTCTTCGGCAGCCTGTTCGCCGCCGTCGAGGCCGAGGAGAAGGCCCAACTCTGGTTCCGCGAGCGGCTCGGCGAGAGCGACCTGCGGCTGCTGCACCTGGCCGACCCGCGGGCCCGGCGGATCGCGCCCGACTTCAGCGAGCCGGGCGAGACGGTGAGCATGGCCGACGGCTTCCCGCTGCTGGCCGCCAGCACCGCCTCGCTGGCCGCGCTCAACGAGTGGCTCACCGAGGCCGACACCCCGGCGGTGCCGATGGAGCGGTTCCGCCCGAACCTGGTGATCGACGGCACCGAGCCCTGGGAGGAGGACGGCTGGCGGCGGGTCAGGATCGGCGAGCTGACCTTCCGGGCCGTCAAGCTGTGCGGCCGCTGCGTGGTGACCACCACCGACCAGGAGACCGGCGAGCGCACCGGCGCCGAGCCGCTGCGCACCCTGGCCAAGCTGCGGCGCTTCGACAAGAAGGCGGCGTTCGGCGTCAACCTGGTACCCGAGCGACCCGAGGGGGTGACCGGCGACGAGCTGGGCACCCTCCGGCTGGGCGACCAGGTCACCGTGCGGGCCCGCGGCGAGCGGCTCCCCGCCGCATAGCTTCGGAGGACCCATCCCGGCACGCTACGGTGAGGCCCGAGGCGGCACGAGCACGGAAGGCGGGGCGACGGAACGTCATGGGTGAGCACAGGGTCCGGGTCACGCAGGACAGCGGCTCGCGCTGGCGGCGTCGCGCCGGGGAGTACGACACGCTCGCCGAGGCGCTGGCCGCCGCCGAACCGGGCGACACCGTCACCGTGCGCCCCGGCGTGTTCCGCGAGAACGTGCTGCTCGACAAGGCGGTCACGGTGCTGCCCGCCGAGGGGCCCGGCACCGTACGGATCGACCCGCCGTCCGGCGTGGCGCTCACCGTCACGGCCGGCGCGACCGTCCGCGACCTGGTGATCGAGAGCTACGACAGCTCGGCGGCCGCCGTGCGGATCACCGGCCCCGAGGCCACCGCCACACTGACCGGCTGCCGGGTGGACACGCACGCCGCGGTGGGCATCGAGGTGGCCGAACGGGCCGAGGCGCGGATCACCGGATGCACCGTCAGCAACCCGTCCGGCCTCGGTCTGCGGCTGCGCGGCGGGGCCACCGCGCGGTTCCAGGACTGCGAGGTCGCCGCCGCCGGCCAGGCCGGGCTGGCGGTCCTCGAAGGGGCCCGGGCCGAGCTCGACCGCTGCCGACTGCACCACGCGGCGGGCGCCGGCGTGCTGCTCACCGACGCCGGAAGCCTGGCCGAGCTGACCGGCTGCGAGATCTACGAGATCCGCGGCAGCGGCGTGCAGGCCGAGTCCAAGGCGGTCGGCCGACTGACCGACTGCGAGGTGCACCGGGTCACCGGCAACGGCCTGACCCTGGACACCGAGGCCGAACTGCAGCTGCGCGACTGCCGGCTGCACGACCTGCCGGAGAACGCCGCCGACCTGCGCGGCCGCGCCACCCTGACGCTGGAGCGCAGCACGATCCGCTCGTTCGGCCGGGGCGCGCTCTCGGTCTGGGACCCGGGCACCAGGGTCGAGGCCACCGGCTGCGAGATCGAGGACTCCACCGGCGACTACCCCGCGATCTGGGTCAGCGACGGCGCCCGGCTCACCCTCACCGACTGCGCGCTGCACGACCTGCCGGACGCCCTGTTCGTCCTGGACCGGGACTCCCAGGCGACCGTCACCGACACTTCGTTCAGCCGGATCCGCAGCTCGGCCGTCTCGGTCAGCTCCGGCGCCACCGTCGCGCTGCAGCGCTGCCGGGTGCAGGAGGCCGGCACCGGGCTCTGGTTCCGCGACCACGGCAGCGGCGGACTGCTGACGGAGTGCGAGATCGCCGAGGTGGCCACCGGGGTGATCGTCACCAAGGGCGCCGACCCGGTGCTGCGCGACTGCGTGGTGCGCGCCAGCGCCGAGGCGGCGGTCTACGTCTCGGCGCAGGGCAAGGGCAGCTTCGAGGACTGCCGGGCCGTGCAGGGCAAGGGCTTCGGCTTCCACATCATCGACGGCTGCCGCACCAAGCTGACCCGCTGCCGGGCCGAGCAGAACGGCCGGGCCGGCTTCGAGATCGCCGAGCCCGGCCCGCTGGTGGAGGCCTGCACCTCGGACGACGTGCCGACCGCGCCGGCCCCGGCCCCCGCCGAGACGGTGCCGGCCCCGCGCACCGCCCAGCTGACCGCCGGCGCCCCGGCGCTGGTCGCGCCGCCGCAGATCGCGCCGATCCCGGACTGCCGCCCGGCCGACGAGGCGCTGGCCGAGCTGGACGCGCTGATCGGCCTGGCCACCGTCAAGCAGGAGGTGCGCACCCTGATCGACCTGATCGCGGTGGGCCGGCGGCGCCGCCAGGCCGGGCTGAAGGCGCCCTCGCTCCGTCGGCACCTGGTCTTCACCGGTTCCCCCGGCACCGGCAAGACCACGGTGGCGCGGCTCTACGGGGAGATCCTGGCCGCACTCGGGGTCCTGCAGCGCGGACACCTGGTGGAGGTGGCCCGGGTGGACCTGGTGGGCGAGCACATCGGCTCCACCGCGCTGCGCACCCAGGCGGCGTTCGACCAGGCCAGGGGCGGGGTGCTGTTCATCGACGAGGCGTACACGCTGGCCCCCGAGGACGGCGCCCGGGACTTCGGCCGGGAGGCCATCGACACCCTGGTGAAGCTGATGGAGGACCACCGGGACGAGGTGGTGGTGATCGTGGCCGGCTACACCGCCGAGATGGAGCGCTTCCTCGGCGCCAACCCCGGTGTCTCCTCCCGCTTCTCACGGACCATCAGCTTCCCCGACTACACCGACGCCGAGCTGCTGGAGATCGCCCGCACCCAGTGCGTGGAGCACGAGTACCAGCTGGCCGAGCCGACCGCGGCGGCGCTGCTCGACCACTTCTCGACCCTGCACCGCGGCCCGACCTTCGGCAACGGCCGCACCGCCCGACAGGTCTTCGAGACCATGGTGGAACGCCATGCGATGCGGGTGGCACAGCTGTCCGACCCGTCCACCGAGGAACTCCAACTCCTCGTCCCGGCCGACCTCCCGCTGCCCCGCTGAGCCCTGCCACGCTGAGCACTGGGACGCTGAGCACTGGGACGTGGCAGGATAATCAGAGGGATCGATCTTCTCTGAAAGGCGGGGCGACGCACGTGGCCGACAGCAGCAACCTGCTCGCCGAGCAGCGCCGGGCACTGATCCTGGACGAGGTGCGCCGACGCGGCGGGGTCCGGGTGAACGAGCTGACCCGGCGACTGAACGTCTCCGACATGACGATCCGCCGGGACCTGGACGCGCTGGCCAAGGTCGGCGCGATCGAGAAGGTGCACGGCGGCGCGGTGCCGGTCGAGGAGGCCCGCACCCACGAGCCCGGCTTCGAGGCCAAGTCCTCGCTGGAGCTGTCCGCCAAGGAGGAGATCGCCCGGGCCGCGGCCGCGCTGGTCACCGCCGGGATGGCGATCGCGCTCTCCGGCGGGACCACCACCTTCGCGCTGGCCCAGCACCTGGTGACGGTCGGTCAGCTGACCGTGGTGACCAACTCGGTCCGGGTCGCGGACGTCTTCGAGCGGGCCCAGCGCCAGGGCGAGGGCACCGGGACCACGGTGGTGCTGACCGGCGGGGTGCGCACCCCCTCGGACTCGCTGGTCGGGCCGGTGGCGGACCGGGCGATCCGCTCACTCCACTTCGACCTGCTCTTCCTGGGCACCCACGGCCTCTCCCCCGAGGCCGGCCTCTCCACCCCGAACCTGGCGGAGGCGGAGACCAACCGGAACTTCGTGGCCTCGGCCCGCCGGGTGGTGGCGGTGGCCGACCACACCAAGTGGGGCGTGGTCGGCCTGTCCACCTTCGCCGAGCTGAGCGAGGTGGACACCTGGGTGACCGACGCGGCGCTCTCCGCCGAGGCGGCGGAGGCGGCGCGTGACCATGTGCGTGAGCTGGTGCTCGCGCCGTCGGGGATCTAGCGCTCGGTCGGGGTCTGGAGCTCTATCGCGTAGTACTTGAGCTCGCCGTCCTCGTGGGTGAAGGTCAGGCCCGCGGCCTCCATCACCCGCTGGGACGGGAGGTTTTCGTGGTCGGTGTCGCCCTTCAGGGACGTGACGCCCCAGCCGGGCGCGGCGGCCACGATCGCGCGCAGCGCCTCGCGGGCGTACCCGTTGCCGCGGGCGGAGGCGGACAGGCCGTAGCCGACGGAGACGTGCCCGTGCTCGTCGGGCGCGCCGTGGAAGCCGATGCCGCCGATCGCCGTACCGCCCTCGCGCAGGCGGATCTCGTAGCCGCCGAAGGGGTGGGCGGTCTGGTACTTGACGAACATGCCGGCCCCGACCCGCTCGCCCTCCGACGGGTAGTCAGGGGCCCAGTTGTCCGCGGGGCCGGCTTGGCCCGCCGCGACCCGCTCCGCTTCGGCGATGGTGAAGGGGTGCAGGATCAGGCGCTCAGTCAGAAGATCGTTCATGCACGCTGGATATCACGCGGGCAGCGTCTCCGACCAGCCGTTTCCGACGAGGAACGAGTCCAGCGCGCGACGGTGCGGTGCGATGTCCAGGCCCTGCTCGGCGAGCCAGTCATCGGAGTAGTACTTGTCCAGGTAGCGATCACCGGGGTCGCAGATCAGCGTGACCACGCTGCCGTGCTCACCGCGCTCGCGCATTTCGGCCACGATCCGCAGGGCGCTCCACAGCCCGGTGCCGGTGGAGCCGCCGGCCTTCTTGCCGAGGGCCCGCTCCAGGACCCGCATCGCGGCTATCGACGCGGCGTCAGGAACCTTCATCATCCGGTCGATCGCGCCGGGCACGAAGCTCGGCTCCATCCGCTGCCGGCCGATCCCCTCGATCCGCGAGCCGCTGGCGCTGGTGGCGTCCGGGTCGTGCTTGAGCCAGCCCTCGAAGAAACAGGAGTTCTCCGGGTCGGCCACGCAGATCCGGGTGTCGAACTGCTGGTAGTGGACGTAGCGGGCGATGGTGGCGGAGGTGCCGCCGGTGCCGGCGGTGGCGACGATCCAGGCGGGCTCGGGGTGCGGTTCCAGACGCAGCTGGGCGAAGATCGACTCGGCGATGTTGTTGTTGCCGCGCCAGTCGGTGGCCCGCTCGGCGTAGGTGAACTGGTCCATGTAGTGGCCGCCGGTCTCAGCGGCGAGCCGGGCGGAGACCTCGTAGACCTCGCAGGGGTTGTCCACCAGGTGGCAGGTACCGCCGTGCAGCTCGATCAGCTCGATCTTGGCCCGGCTGGTGCTCTTGGCCATCACGGCGACGAACGGCACGCCGATCAGGGCGGCGAAATAGGCCTCGGAGACGGCGGTGGAGCCGCTGGAGGCCTCGATCACCGGCTTGCCGGGGCGGATCCAGCCGTTGCACAGGCCGTAGAGGAAGAGCGAGCGGGCCAGCCGGTGCTTGAGGCTGCCGGTGGGGTGGGTGGACTCGTCCTTGAGGTACAGGTCGATGCCCCAGTCCGCCGGGAGCGGGAAGCGCAGCAGGTGGGTGTCGGCCGAGCGGTTGGCGTCGGCCTGCACCTTGCGGACGGCTTCCTTGAGCCAGGTGCGGTAGGCGGCGTCGGAGCGGTCCACATCTACTGTTTCCATACCTTCAGTGTAACGGAAAGTAGTCATTCTGAATGATTAAGGTTCCGCTTATGGGGCCCCGGACGTGGTCGCCCGGGGCCCCGCCGGCCGTCAGTCGGCCTGGATCGCCCGCAGCACGTCCAGCCGCGCTGCCCGGCGGGCCGGGCGCAGGCCCGCCACCGCGCCGGCCAGCAGACCGGCCAGCAGCACCACGGCCAGCTGGGTCGGCGGCAGCGCGAAGGAACCGGTGCCCGCACTGTCCGAGGCTTTGACCAGGGCCCAGCCGAGGAAGGCGCCCAGCCCCAGCCCACCGACCGAGCCGAACGCGGCCACCAGCACCGACTCCCAGCGCACCATGGCCCGCAGCTGGGCCCGGGTCTGGCCGACCGCGCGCAGCAGGCCCAGCTCCCTGGTGCGCTCGTGCACCGCGAGGGTGAGCGTGTTGGCGATGCCCAGCAGGGCGATCAGCACGGCCAGCGCGAGCAGGGCGTAGACCAGCGAGAGCATCGTGTCGATACCGGAGGCGGCGGTGCTCGCGTACTCGGCGCGGGTCTGCACCTGCGGGTTCCCGTAGCTGGCGGCGACCGGCTGCAGCGCCGCCTTGCCCGCCGCGGCCGACACACCCGGCTTGAGCGCGACGGCGACCAGGGTGTCGCTGTCCTGTCCCCGGTGCGGGGCCCAGGCCTGGCGGGTCATCAGATAGTCACCCGTCAGGCCGGTGCCCTGGTAGAGCGCCCGGACGGTGAACTGCTGGGTGCTGCCGTCGGCGAAGGCCACCGGGACCGACCGGCCCAGCTGCCAGCCGCGGTTGGCGGCCTCGGCACGGGAGACGGCCAGACCGTCGCCGCCCAACTGGTCGAGCTGCCCGTCGACCCGGCCGAGGTCCACCACACCGGCGAACCTGGACGGATCGGTGATGTCCAGGACCCGTCCGTGGCCGTCGATCCGGGCCACGCCCTTGCCGAGTCCCACCGCCTCGCGGACCTGTGGCACCGCGGCCACGGCGTCCGCCAGCTTCGGGCTCAGGCCGCTGCCGCCGGCGCCCCGGGCCGGCGAGCTGATGGCCAGGTCCCCCGCGAAGGAGCTGTTGACGCTGGTGTCGAGGGTTGCCTTGAGCGAGGCGCCGAAGACGGTGAACAGGGTCACCACCGCCACGCCGATCATCAGCGCGGTCGCGGTGGCGGCGGTCCGCCGCGGGTTCCGGGCCGCATTGCGACGGGCCAGCGCACCGGTCACACCACGCAACCGGGGCAGCGGGGCGCCCAGGGTGCGCACCGCCAGCGCGGCGGCCACCGGGCCCAGCACGATCACCCCGGCCAGAGCCGTGACGGCGCCCAGCGCGGTGAGGTTGACGGAGGGTCCGCCGGTGGCGCCCTCGACCGCCAGCGGGATCCCGGCGGCCAGCAGCACGGTGCCGAGCGCCGCCCGGACCAGTCCGGCGCGGCCCGAGGCGGCCCGGTCCACGTCGGTCTCGCGCAACGCGGCCAGCGGCGCGGTCCGGCCGGCCCGGACCGCCGGGACCAGGGCCGAGGCCAGCGTCACCAGGGTGCCGGTGAGCAGCGGCAGCGCGATCGCCCAGCCGCTGACCACCAGTCCGCCGGTGGGCAGCGAGAACCCGGCGGCGTGGAACAGCGCCTTGAGGCCGGTCGCCACCCCGATCCCGCCCGCCAGGCCCGCGACGGAGGCCACCAGACCCACCGTCAGGGCCTCGGCCAGGGTTGCGCCGAGAACCTGGTCCCGGCCGGCGCCGAGGGCGCGCAGCAGGGCGTT
Organism: Kitasatospora azatica KCTC 9699; assembly: GCF_000744785.1. NCBI lineage: Bacteria > Bacillati > Actinomycetota > Actinomycetes > Kitasatosporales > Streptomycetaceae > Kitasatospora > Kitasatospora azatica. The sequence continues at coordinate 1,068,350 of NZ_JQMO01000003.1, forward strand.
CTCCCGGGTCCGCTGGGCGGTCACGATGGCGAAGGTGTTGTGGATGGTGAAGGTGGCGACCAGCAGGGCGATGCCGGCGAAGACCAGCAGCAAGGTGGTGAACAGTTTCAGGAAGCCGCCGGAGACCTGCTGGTTGCTCTCGGCGCTCGCGGCGCTGCCGGTGATCGCCTCGACGCCCTGCGGCAGCCGGGGCTTGATCGCGTCGACCAGCTGCTGCTGCGAGGTGCCGGCGGCGGCCCGCAGTCGCAGCGCGGAGGCCTGGCCCTGGCCCTGCGGGGTCAGGTGGCGCTCGGCGTCGGCCAGGCTGAGACCGGTGTAGGTGGACGGGCCCATGCCGTCGGCGTTGTCGCCGAACACCGCGATGCCGACGATCCGCACCGTCACCGGGTCCGGGGTGCGCACCACCGTGGTGTCGCCGATCGCCAGGTGGCCGGCGTTCGCGGCGCCCCGGTTGATCACCGCCTCGCCGGGCCCGGCGGGCGCCCGGCCGGCGGCCAGGTGGAACGGGTTGAGCTGGGTGTCCGTCAACCAGTTGCCCGCGATGGTGGGCGGGCCCTGGCCGCCGACCGGCTTGCCGTCGGCGCCGACCAGCTGGCCCGCGCCCTGCACCTCGGGCTCGACGGCGGCCACCTGCGGCAGGCCGCGCAGCCGGTCGGCGAGCGCCAGGTCGACCGGCGCCCGGACGCCGCCCGGGGTGTTGGGGGCGGCGAGCACGTCGGCGTTGCGGACCACCGCGTCGGTGCCCGCGTCGGCGCTGGCGAACAGGGTGCCGAAGTTGGCGTGCAGGGTGTCACTGAGCATCATGGTGCCGGCCAGGAAGCTGACGCCGAGCAGGATCGCCGCGAAGGTGCCGAAGAGCCGTCGACGGTGGGCGCGCAGGGAGCGCAGGCCGAGGCGGACGGTGGGGTTCCGGGTGGGGTTGAAGGTGGGGTTCACGGTGGGGTTCATGACCGCACCGGCTTTCGGGACGGCCGGGAGTCCATCGCCTTCATTCGGTCCAGCACCCGGTCCGCGGTGGGGGCGGCCATGGTGTCGACCAGTCGGCCGTCGGCGAGGAACAGCACCTGGTCGGCGTGGGCGGCCGCGCTCGGGTCGTGGGTGACCATCACCACCGTCTGGGCCATCTCGTCCACCGCGCGGCGCAGCAGGCCGAGCACCTCGGCGCCGGTGCGGGAGTCCAGGTTGCCGGTGGGCTCGTCGGCGAAGACCACCTCGGGGCGGGCGGCCAGCGCCCGGGCCACCGCGACCCGCTGCTGCTGGCCGCCGGAGAGCTCGGTGGGGCGGTGGCGCAGCCGGTCGCCGAGACCGATCACGTCGATCAGGCTGGTCAGCCAGGCCTGGTCGGGTGTCGCGCCGGCCAGGTCGAGCGGCAGGGTGATGTTCTCCGGCACGGTCAGGGTCGGGACCAGGTTGAAGGCCTGGAAGACGAAGCCGATCCGCTCCCGCCGAAGGAGCGTCAGCCGACGGTCGGTCAGACCGGTCAGCTCGGTGTCACCGAGGTAGGCGGCGCCGGCGGTGAGGGTGTCCAGGCCGGCGGCGCAGTGCATCAGGGTGGACTTGCCGGAGCCGGACGGGCCCATGATCGCGGTGAATCGCTCGGCCGGGAAGTCGACGCTGACGTGGTCCAGGGCGCGGACCTCGGTGTCACCGATGCCGTAGATCTTGACCGCCTCCTCGACCCGGGCGGCCGGGCGCGCATCGGGCAGCGTGGCGAGACTCTCCAGCAGGCTCATCGGTCGCGCTCCGGCTGCTCGGTGATGACGGCCTTGCGGGCCCGGTACTCGTCTTCGTCGATCTCGCCCCGGGCGTAGCGCTCGCCCAGGACGGCGAGCGGGCCCTGCTGGCCGGCGTGGTGGTACGCGTACGGGCCGAAGCACCCGGCCCGGCGCCAGACGGTGCGACGCAGCACAGCGAAGACGATCACCAGGAAGGCCAACCAGAAGAACGGGATGAACAGGAACCACGGGTGCCAGCCTGAATCGGCCAGCAGCGCGGTCGCGGTGGTCGCGTACATGGGGATCCATCTCCTCGGGTGCGACCCGGGCTCCGCCGGGTCCGTCCCCATGAGCGTCCCGCCGCACGGTGTCCCGGCGCGTCGTGCGGGCGGCGGCCGTCGGCGTACCACGAGGGGAGTAGGCGGAGCGGCGGTCCGCTACTCCGGGGAGGGGTACGCCGGGGAGGTGCGGGGTGCTCGGGGGCCACGTGGTGCTGGGTGCTCGGGGGCCGCGTGGTGCTGGGGGGCGCGTGAGGGCACGTGAAAGCGCGTGGTGGGCTTTGCAAACTTTGCAAAGCCCACCATCAGGGGCACGTGTAGGGCTTTGCAAGCTTTGCAAGGCCCTACCGGGCACCCGCCCAGCGGTTTGCAAAGCTTGCAAAGCCCGACCGAGCGCGCCGCCTCCACCCACCCAAACCCCGCTACTGCACCGCCACCTCCTGAGGGTCCGTCAAGTACGGCTCCCACGCCAGCTCCGCCGCTCCCACCAGCCCCGCGTGGCGCAGCTGAGCAGCCACCACCGGCACCCGGTCGCACCGTCCCCAGAGACTGTGCCCGGTCACCACCTCGGGCAGCCGCTGCGGCGCCGCCGCGAGCAGGTCCTGGTGCAGCCCGCTCAGCACGATCCGGTCCGGGTTGAGGATGTTCGCCAGCCCCGCGAGCCCCAGCCCAAGCCGGTCCACCACCGCGTCCACCGCCGCCCTCGCAACGGGATCGCCGGCCGCCGGCCCAGCACCCACCGCGTCACCGGCCGCCGGCCCGCCACCCCTCGGGCCGCCCGCAACCGATCCACCCGGCACCGCGTCACCATCCGAGACCGCGCCACCCACCGCCGAACGGGCCACCGCCGAACGGGCCAGCTCCCGCGCCTGGTCGAGCAGCGGCTTCCCCGGGTCCGGGGTCCGCCCGGCCGCCGCCAGCAGCGCCTCCGGGTCGGTCTCGACGTTCAGACAACCCCGGTTCCCGCACGGGCAGGGCCGGCCGAGCGGATCCACCGTCAGATGCCCGACCTCCAAGGCCAGCCCGGCGCTACCCGTGTGCAGCCGCCCGTCCACCACCAACGCCCCACCGACCCCCCGGTGCCCGGAGGTGACCAGCAGCAGGTGTCGCGCGTCCCGCCCCGCGCCGTGCCGGTGTTCGGCGAGCGCCGCCAGGTTGGCGTCGTTGGCGACGGCGGTCGGCAGCGGCCGTCGCGCGCGCGGCCCGAGGTCCTGCTCGGCCATCGCTGCCGCGAACAGCTCTGCCACCGGCGTACCGCCGGGCCAGCCGAAGTGCAGGGCGGCCAGCGCGGTGCCCTCCGGCTGGCGCACCGGGTTGGGCAGCGCGAGTGCGGCGCCCAGGCAGCGGCGCCGTTCGGCCCGGATCAGTTCGGCGCCGGCCGCGGCGATCGCGCCGAGCATCCGCTCGGGTCCGGTGCTGGCGGGCAACGGATGGTAGACGGCTTCGCCCAGTACGCCGCCGAGCCCGGCGAGTGCGACCGAGAGGCCGTCGGCGTGCACCTGCGCGGCGAGCACCACCGGCCCGTCCGGCGCCAGGCCGAGCCGGTGCGAGGGCCGGCCCCGGCCGGTGCCGACCGGGTGCGCGTCGACGGTGACCAGGCCGAGCGCGGCCAGCTCCCCCGCGACGGCGCCGGCGGTGGCGCGGGTGACGTCCAGCGCGGCGGTGAGCGCGGACCGGGTGGGGGCCCGGCCGGTGTGGATCAGCTGCAGCGCGGGGCCGAGCAGGCTCCGCCCCCGCTCGAGGGCGGGGCGGCGGACCGGCGCGGGGTGGCTTGTCGGAGTGTGCGGCACTCCTCTATTCTGACTTTGTGCCGCTCCTAAACAAAAAGCCCGCCGCCTCTGCCCGCCCGTCCGGCGCACAGCCGGCCGCCACACAGTCGTCCAGCGCACACCCCACAGCCACACAGCCGTCCAGCACACACCCGCCGGCCGCGAGCCGCTCCTGGAGCCTGGCCCGGATCGCCCTCACCGCCTTCTTCGCCGTCGACGGCTTCCTCTTCGCCGCCTGGGTGGTCCGGATCCCCGACATCCGCGCCCAGGTGCACGCCTCGCACTCCGCCCTCGGCCTGGCCCTGCTCTGCGTCTCGGGCGGCGCGGTGGCCACCATGCCGGTGATCGGCCGGCTCTGCGTCCGGTTCGGCAGCCGCCGCGTCACCGTCGTCTCGCTGCTGCTGCTCAGCGCCGCCGTGGTGCTGCCCCCGCACGCGCACTCGGTACCCACCCTCGGTGCCGTACTCGTCCTCTTCGGCGCCGGGTACGGCGCGGCCAACGTCTCGATGAACAGCGCCGCCGTCGAGGTGGTGGCCGAGCTGCGGCGGCCCGTCATGCCGAGTTTCCACGCCGGCTACAGCCTGGGCGGACTGCTCGGGGCGGCGGTCGGCGGGCTGCTGGCCGGCACCCTGACGGCCAGTTGGGCGCTGGCCCTGAGCGGGGTGCTGGGCCTGGCGGTGACCGCGATCGCCGGTGCGGCACTGCTGCGCACCCGCCCGGCCGGGCAACTGCCCTTCGTGAAGACCGGGAAGCAGACCGCCACCGGGAAGCAGCCCACCGGAAACCCGCCCGGCAGGCTGCCGCACGCCCGCCTGCTGGTCCTGCTCCTCGGCCTCACCGCGCTCTGCAGCTCCTACGGCGAGGGCTCGCTCGCCGACTGGGCCACCCTGCACCTGACCGACGACGTGCACGCGAGCGCCGCGCTGGCCGCCTTCGGCTACGCCGCCTACGCGTTCGCGATGACCACCGGCCGGCTGGCCGGCACCTGGCTCTCCATCCGGCTCGGCCCGGCCCGGCTGATGGTGGCGGGCGGCCTGACCGCCGGCGTCGGCATGCTGGTCGCCGCTCTGACGCCGTCCGTCCCGGTGGTCCTCGGCGGTTTCGTCCTGGTCGGCCTCGGCCTGTCCAACCTCTTCCCGCTGGCGATCGCCCGAGCCGGTGAGGCCGGCGGCCCGCACGGTGTCGCCACTGCCTCCACCCTCGGCTACGCGGGCATGCTGATCGGCCCCCCGGTGATCGGTTTCCTCGCCGACGCGGCCAGCCTGCCGGTGGCCCTGACCACGGTCGCGGCGGCGGGCGCGGGAGCCGCGGCGCTGGCTCTGGTGGTGCACCGCCCGGCGGCGGGGGCGCGCCAGTAGTCCCGCCCGGCGCCGCCAGGTCCGCGCTACCCTGCGGCATGCCCATTGATCAACTCCCCGCCGCCGAGCGGACCGCCGTGCCCTGGCGCAACGGTGGCGGCGTGACACGAGAAGTCGCATCCGCCGACCTTTGGCGCGTCAGCCTGGCCGAGATCGCCACCGACGGTCCGTTCTCCGTCTTCCCCGGGTTGTGGCGGGTGCTCACCGTGGTGGCCGGTCCCGGAGTCGAGCTCACCGTCGCCGACGCGCCACCGGTGACCGTCGAGCCGCTGCGTCCGTTCGCCTTCCCCGGTGACGCGCCGACGAGCGCGCGGCTGCTCGGCGGGCCGGTCACCGCACTCAATCTGATGACCCGTCAACCAGATGCCGATCTGACCCTGCGAACCGGTGGCGAGCTGGTCCCGACTCCCGGTCACCCGCTGCTCGCCGTCGCCCTGGACGGCTACGACGCCCTCCTCGTCACGCATCCGTCCACCGTCGCGGCGCCCGCCGGACCGCTGGCCGTCATCACCCTCTGAAGGATTCCGATCGATGCACCTCGACCAGGCCCGACGCCTCGTCGCCACCCGATTCCCGCAGGCCCTCGGCGCCGTCCTGGCCGGTTCCAGCGCGACCGGTCAGGCCCGGGCCACCAGCGACCTGGACCTAGCGGTCCTGGTCCCGAACGGCGCCTACCGCGAGACGATCCGGTTCGAGAGCCGGGTCGCCGAGCTCTTCGTGCACACCCCCGACACGCTGCCCGAGCTGTTCGCCGCCGGCCGCGCCGACCGGCGCGGGGTGATGCAGACGATGTACGCGGAGGGCCTGGTCCTGCTCGACCCCGAGCAGCTCGTCGCCGGGGCGAGGGCCACCGCCGCCACCGAACTGGCCGCCGGCCCGCCCCAACTGACCCCGGGACAGCGCGAGAGCCTGCGCTACGGCCTCACCGAGGCGCTGGACGACCTCGCCGACAGCACCGACCCCGACGAGCGCGCCGTCCTGGCCGGCGGCCTGCTGCGCAGCGCCGCCGACCTGCTCTGCGACCACCACCGCGCCTGGACCGGCAACGGCAAGTGGCTCCCCCGCCGCCTGCTCATCGCCGACCCTCACCTGGGCGCCACCCTGCTCGCCGCTCACCGCGCCGCCGCCACCGACCCCACCGCCCTGGTGCGGGCGGGCGGCGAAGTCCTCGCCCGCACCGGCGGCCCGCTGCGCGAGGGCTTCCGCCGCGAGTGGTCAGCCGTCGGCGGCTGAGCGGACCGTTCTCGTCCCCCGCCAGTCCGCCGGACTCGCCGTCAGTTCTCGGCCGGCGGGTGCAGGTCCCAGCCCACCAGCGCCCTCAGTTGCTCGGCGGTGATGCCGTCCGGAAGCGGGCGCGGTGGGTCGTGGCGGAAGGGGGGCTGCCAGCCCTCGTCGGGGGTGAAGCTGCGCACGATCCGGGCGGGGGCGCCGGCGACCACGGCGTGGTCGGGGACCTCGCCGCGGACCACGGAGCCGGCGGCGACGACCACGTTGCGGCCGAGGCGGGCGCCGGGGAGGATCACGGCGCCAGTGCCGATCCAGCTGCCGGAGCCGATCTCGACCGGTTCGTTGCGCGGCCACTGCTTGCCGATCGGCAGCGAGGTGTCGCGGTACTCGTGGGCCTGGTCGCTGATATAGACGTTGGGGCCGGTCCACACGTCGTCGCCGAGCACGATGGACTGGTGGCCGACCAGGTGGCTGCCGCGGCCTATCACGCAGCCGCCGCCGATGGTGATCACCGGCTCGGGGCCGAGGTCCAGGCCGGGCAGGAAGCCCGCCGACATGGTGACCCGCTCGCCGATGATGCAGAACGGGCCGATCGCGATCGACTGCTCGTTGAAGACGGTGCCGAGCGGGAAGGCCAGCTTGCTGCCGTCGCCCAGGGTGTGGAAGCGGTACGGGCCGGGCTGCTGATTGCTGACCGCGCCGCGCTCCTGCACCCAGCGCCAGCCTCGGTGCACGGCCCGCGCGGCGGTACGGCGGGTCCGGGCGCGGACGGTGGCGAGCAGGCGGGCGGCGATCGGCATGCGATCACGGTAGCCGCCGGGCCCGCCCGCCTACCGTCGGGGGGACGCAGATCACACCTGGTCAGGCCGGGTCGGGCGGTGTCAGTCGGCCTGGACGGCCCACGGCGCGGGGCGGCGCTCGAGGAAGGCCCGCATCCCCTCCTGGGCCTGCGGCGAGCCGAAGAGCCGGGCGGACTGCTCGACCCGGGCCTCGGTGTCGGCCTCGAAGGAGCGCAGCACCTCCGCGTTGACCAGCTGCTTCGACTCGGCGAGCCCCTGCGGGGAGGCCAGCCGCAGCGCGTCGAGTACCTGAGCAAGCGCTTGCTCGGGGTCCTCGGCCGCGATCGTGACCAGGCCGATCCGGGCCGCCTCGGTCGCGTCGAAGGTCTCACCGGTCAGGTAGTAGCGAGCGGCGGCGCGCGGCTCCAGCTTGGGGCGCAGCGGCAGCGAGATGACGGCGGGCGCCAGGCCGAGCCGCACCTCGGTGAAGGCGAAGGTGGCGGCCGGCCCGGCGATCGCCAGGTCGGCGGCGCCGACCAGTCCGAGTCCGCCGGCCCGGACGTGCCCGTTGGCGTAGGCGATCACCGGCTTGGGGCACTCCACGATGGCCCGCTGGATCTCCACCAGGCCGCGCGGCCCGACGGTGGGGTCGTCGCCGGTCGCCTCGGAGAGGTCCGCGCCCGCGCAGAACACCTTCCCGGTGTGGCCGAGCACCACGGCCCGTACCTCCGGATCCTTGGCAGCCTCGGCCAGCCCCTGCGCGAGTTCGGCCATCAGCCGGCTGGAGAGCGCGTTGCGGTTGTGCGGCGAGTCGAGTTCCAGGGTGGTGACGACCCCGGTCGTGCTGACGCGGACGAGGGGCTCTGCTGCGCTGGTCATCGTGGTGGGACCTGCTTTCCGGTATCCGATATGAGGGTGGGTCGGACGGGTTGGGACGACTCTGGCATGCGGAGGGCGGCCACGACTAGTGCGCCCCGAAACGCGGTGGTGGTCGGTGCCCTCGGCCGGGCAGAATCCCAGGTCATGACCCGTCTCCTGCTGCTGGCTCCCCGGATCAACGAGACCGGGCTGCAGCTGCTCACCGCCGCCCGCCGTCGTGGCCTGCGCGCCCACACCGCGCGCGGTTGGTCCGTCCCGGAGGAGCTGACCGGCCTCGGCCCGGCCCATGTGTACGGTGGCCCGCTGTTCGCCGACGCGGTGGGGCTCGAGCTGGGCCTGGCCGCGCTGGACGCGCCGCTGGACTGGCTCGCCGGGCTGCCGGTGGAGCTGACGCACCGTCAGATCTCCTGCACCACCCTGGTCGAGGCGCGCCGGTTGCGCCGCCCGGCCTTCCTGAAGCCGCCGGTGGACAAGCTCTTCCCGGCCCGGATCTACCCCGACGGCAGCGGCCTGCCCGGCCCCGACGCCCTGGACGACGACACTCCGGTGCTGGTCAGCGACCCGGTCGCGTTCGTCCGCGAGTACCGGCTCTTCGTCCTGGACGGCGCGGTGCACACCGCCTCCCGGTACGCCGTCGACGGCCGCCTCGACATCGCGCCGGTGACCGACGCGCTGGTGGACGTCGCGCCGGCGACCGACGCGCCGGTGGCCGAGGACCGGCACGCCCCGGCGGCCCTCGCCTTCGCCCGGCAGGTCCTGGCCGCGACGGCCGACGGGCTGCCGAGCGCGGTGGTAGTGGACGTCGGCCTGCTCGCGGACGGCCGCTGGGCGGTGGTCGAGGCCAACCCGGCCTGGGCCAGTGGTGGTTACGCCTGCGACCCGGACCTGGTGCTCGACGTGGTGCTGCGCGCGGCCGGCCCGGCGGACGAGCTGCGTGCGACGGACCTGCCGTACTGCCGCGCCCTGCCCGCGGTGTGGCGCTGACCCTCCGCCCATCGCTGACGATCCGTCAGATCCCCCGCTCCAGCAGGGTGTTCTCGGGCCCGTCGACGGTGCGCAGGTGCGCGGTCAGCGGGTCCTGCTAGCCGACCTCGCCGCGCCCGTCCAGGTCGGTGGCCGCTGCGTCGGCGGCGGCGTACTCATGACGCCACCGCCAGCGCGCGCGAGACCGTCAGGGTGCCGGCGACGACGGCCACGACGGTCGGGTGGCAGCGGTCGCGGAAGGCCTGCTCCGGATCGCTCGGCGGTGGGTTGACGCCGTTGGGCAGCATGCCGTCCGGCCGCTGGGCCAGGGCGAGTTGCTCCCAGGCGTCGGCGTACCCGTGCGGCCGGTCGAGGCAGCCGGCGACGATCAGCAACTCGCCGAGCAGGTCCCAGGAACGGGTCTCGGTGAACACCTCCACCCAGACGGGGAGCCAGCGGTGCAGGTACTCCTGCAGGAGTGGCGGGAGACCTCCGGGGTGGGCGGCGTAGTCGGTGAGGTGGCAGACGGTGTGGGCAACGCCGTGGGCGGTGTTGGCGTCCAGCATCCACGGCTCGGGCGTGCCGCCCAGCCAGCTGCGGGCCACCAGGTCCGCGGTGTCGGGCGGGTCCGGCAGGCCGAGCCGACGGTTGGCCGCGAGGACGGCCAGCCGCCGGTTGGGTGCCTGCTCGGGTACGGCCGCCGCGCGCAGCCCGGCCAGGTGCTCGGCGAGCGAGTCCAGCCGTGGGTGGCGGTAGCCGGCTGCGGCGAAGAGCGAGTAGATCTCGGTCGGGTGGCTCGCGGCCGGCGCCTGGCGCTGCAGGGCCAGCAGCAGCTCGCCGAAGCGGAACTCGCGCCAGGCGTAGTCGAGCAGTTCCTCGGCGGTCCGGGCACCGGCCTCACCGGCCACCGCCTCGCGCCGGACGGTACCGCCGGCCAGCGCCAGGTCGGCCAGGGCCTTCAGCGCGTTGCCGTCGATCTCGTGGTCGGGGAGGTCTCGGGGCAGTGCGAAGCTCGCGCGCATCCGGCCCAGCCAGCCGAGTGCGCCGTCGGCGACCTGTCCGGCCCGCCGCACCATGGTCGGGTCCATCAGCGTCCACCTTCCAGCAGGTACCGGGCCAGTACGGTCTCCAGCATCGTGCGCGGCTGGTCGAAGGCGAGCTGCTCGAGGTGCTCGATCGCGGGGGCGAGCAGCGGTTCGGGGGCGTGCTGGTGGTCGAGTGCGAGCCAGCGGGCCAGTCGGGCGGCGCTGAGGTGGTCGCGGCGCAGCAGCGCCCGAGTCATGCCCCGGGTGAGGTCGAGGCGGTGCCGGCGGGCCTGGTCACGCAGCGGACTGGCCAGCGGGGGCAGGGCGAGAGAGGAGAGCCGGGCCAGGTCAACGCACCACGGCACCCAGTGCGGCGGCTCGGCGGGATCCGCGGTGCCGGCGGTGGTCGCCAGGCCCTCCCAGCCGTCGGTGGCGACGCCCAACTCGCCCAGCGCGCCGGCCAGCGCCTGGTCCCGCCAGGCCCACAGCTCGCGGTCCGCGGCGCCCTCGGGCGGCGCGGGGAAGGCGCCGACGGCGGCGTGCACCAAGGCGGCGTCGGCCGCGGGGAAGGCGTGGCCGGCCAGTAGCGCGGCGGTCAGCGCGTCGGCGCCGAGGACCCGGACGGCGGCCAGTGCGGGGACCGGCTCGGCCTGGGCGGCCACCCGCCGGTGCAGGCAGAAGGGTTCGGCGCGCGGCTCGGCCCGACCGCGGATCGCCTCGGCCAACTGGCCGGCCAGTGTCCCGGCGGCCGATTCGACCGCACCGGGCATCACCTCGTGAGCAGACATACCGCTTGCCTCCTGGGGCGAAGTCGGGTGCGGTATGTCCCACGCTGCTCCGGTTGCCGCCGGACCGAGGGCTTCAGTTGGGCCATCCGGGGGACGGCCGCGCGGCCCGCCGGGGAGGAGCCGGCAGACAGCAGAGTGCCCCGCCCCGTGTGTGGGGCGGGGCACTTCGGCACCCGATGGTCTGTCAAGCCGGGCGGAGCCACTGGCCCCAGTGCGACGGCGCCTCCACCGGCCGGCAGCACGGCCGGGCGCAGTGCGTCTCGTGGGGCGAGGGCGCCTCGTCCTCCGGGTCGATGACGAAGGTGCCGGTGGCGTCGATGGTTCTTGGGATCTTCTTGCGGTCCATCCTGCTGCTCCCCTCCGAAGGTGGCAGAGATTGACACTACCTTCTGTTGCCGAGCATGTACATGGCGTACATGTTCGAAGATACAGGATGTCAGCAAGAGCGCCGACCCGGCCCGCCAAGCTCCCCCGGTGCCGGCCCGCCCGCGCTACCCCAGCCACCCCGGGCGGACCAGCCCGCTCTCGTAGGCGAGGACCACCAGTTGGGCGCGGTCACGGGCGCCGAGCTTGACCATCGCACGGCTGACGTGGGTCTTCGCCGTGAGCGGGCTGACCACCAGACGGCGGGCGATCTCCTCGTTCGACAGACCCATGCCGACCAGGGTGAGCACCTCGCGCTCGCGGTACGTGAGGGCGGTCAGGGCCGGGCCGGCGGCTTCGGCGGGGGCCTTGGAGCGGGCGGCGAACTCGCCGATCAGCCGGCGCGTCACACCCGGTGACAGCAGCGCGTCCCCGGCGACGGCCACTCGGACGGCGCGCAGCAGGTCGGCCGGCTCGGTGTCCTTGACCAGGAATCCGGCCGCGCCGGCGCGCAGCGCCTCGAAGACGTACTCGTCCAACTCGAAGGTGGTCAGCACGACCACCTTGACGGCGGCCAGTTCGGCCCGGGCGCCGATCCGCCGGGTCGCCTCGAGACCGTCCAGCACGGGCATCCGGATGTCCATCAGGACCACGTCCGGCAGCAGCTCGGTGGTCAGCCGCACCGCCGCCTCGCCGTTGTCGGCCTCGCCGACCACCTCGATGTCGGCCTGCGCGTCCAGCAGCGCCTTGAACCCGGCCCGGACCAGCATCTGATCGTCCGCCAGCAGCACTGTGATCATCGCTCCCCCGCTCCCTCTCGTGCGGTCGGCAGCCAGGCTGTCACCCGGAAGCCGGTGCCGTGCGGCCCCGCCGCCAGGGTGCCACCGAGCGCGGCCGCACGTTCGCGCATCCCGGCCAGCCCGTTGCCGCCGCCCACCGGCTCCGCCACGTCCGGTGCAGCGGCCGGACCGGGGTCGTCCACCTGGACGGTCAGGCCGTCCGGCGCGGTCCAGTCGAGCAGGATCTCGGCGCGGCGGGCCGCGGAATGGCGGATCACGTTGGTCAGCGCCTCCTGGACGATCCGGAAGGCGGCCAGGCCGACTCCGGTCGGCGGCGGGCGCTCGGCGCCCTCGACGCGGACCGCGACGTCGAGGCCGGCGTGCGCGGCCTGGGCGGTCAGCTCGGGCAGCCGGTCCAGGCCCGGGGCCGGCCGGCGCGGCGCGGCGGTGCCGGGGGTGCGCAGGGTGCCGAGCACCTGGCGGACCTCACCGAGTGCCTCCTTGCTGGCCGCCTTGATGGTGACCAGGGCGGAGCGGGCCTGCTCGGGCTGATCGTCGATCAGCTCCAGTGCCACGCCGGCCTGCAGGTGGATCAGCGAGATGCTGTGGGCGAGGATGTCGTGCAGCTCGCGGGCCATCTTGAGCCGCTCCTCGTCGGCCCGGCGGCGGGCGGCGGCCTGCTCGGCGGCGCGGTGCGCGGCGATCTGCTCGTGCCGGAACCGGACGAGCTCGGCGACCGCGGCCAGCAGCAGGACCAGCGCGGTGACACCGAGCTCCTGCCACCAGCCGCGCGCGATGTGCCCGCGCTGCCAGTCGGCGGGCAGCGCGAAGGTGAGCAGGAGATGGCCGAGGTAGACGGCGCCGAGGCTGAGCCAGGCGGCCCGGCGGTGATCGCTTCCGACGGCGGTGCAGTAGGCGACGGCGAAGCTGAGGAAGACCGGCCCGTAGGGGTAGCCGGCGCCGAGGTAGAGCAGGGTGACGGCGGCACTCGCGCCGACCACCGCGACGGGGTGGCGCTTGCGCAGCACCAGCAGCGCCGGGCCGACCAGCAGCAGCACGTACCCGAAGGCATCCAGCGGCACCCGCTGCGGCACCTGGTGCTTGGCCGCGACGGAACTGCCGAACAGCTGGATCACACCGACCAGCACCGAGGACGCCACCGGCCAGCCGGCCTTGCCGGCCCGGATCCAGGGCGGCTGCCAGGGACCGTGGTCCGTACCGGTGCTCATACCGTGCGGCCTTGAGTGCTCATGCCGGAAGGCTAGGGGAGAACGGGCGGCCCGGGCGTCAGCCGGCCGGGGTGCTCGCGGGTACTCCCTGGGGAGTATGCAAAGTGTGGGGCTTTGCAAAGTTTGCAAAGCCCCACACGAAAGCAGTCCCTACCGCGAAGCCAGCGCAGCCAGCCGGCGGGCGGCGCTGTACTGGCGCAGGATCTGGGCGAAGGTGGTGTGCCCCTGGGTGGTCTGGGCGAAGGCGCGCCAGGCGGGGCCGATCGCGCAGACCGCCAGGTGGAACAGGTGCGGGCGCCGCTCGAAGGCCTCCAGCATCACCTTGCCGGCCCGCATCTCCACGCCCAGGCCGGCCTTCACGGCGAACGCGTAGTTGAGCGCCTGGCGCCGCACGTCGCTCGGCCCGGCCGCCTCGGCGACCTGCACCGCCCACTCCCCCGCCAGCCGTCCGGAGCGCAGCGCGTACGAGATGCCCTCGCGGGTCCACGGCTCCAGCAGGCCGGCGGCGTCACCGGCGACCAGCACCCGGCCCCGGGAGAGCGGCGAGTCCTCCGCGCGGCAGCGGGTCAGGTGGCCGGACTCGATGGCCGGCGCGAAGCCGGCCAGGCCCAGCCGGCGGATGTAGTCGGCCAGGTAGCGCTTGGTCAGCTCGCCGTCCCCGCGCGCCGAGATCACGCCGACGGTCAGCGTGCCCGAGTCGGTCTTCGGGAAGACCCACCCGTAACTGCCGGGCAGCGGCCCCCAGTCCAGGTGGATCCGCCCTTCCCAGGACCGGATCACCCGCTCGGGCACCGGGATCTCGGCCTCCAGGCCGAGGTCGATCTGATCGAAGGTCACCCCGACGTGCCGCCCGATCCGGCTGGCGCTGCCGTCCGCCCCGACCACCGCGCGGGCCTGCACCGAGCGTCCGTCGGCGAGGGTGACGGCCACCGTCCGCCGGTCCGCGCCGCCCTGCTGCTCGACGCCGGTCGCGGTCACGCCGGTGACCAGCACCGCGCCCGCCTGCTGGGCCGCGTCGACCAGCCGCAGGTCGAACTCGGTCCGGTTGACCAGTCCGAAGAGCATCCGCTTGGAACGCCGGGTCCGGGTGAACCGCCCGTTCAACGCGAAGGTGACGGCGTGCACCCGGTCCTGGAACGGGATCTTGAAGTCCGGCGGCAGACTGTCCCGGGACGGTCCGATGATCCCACCGCCGCAGGTCTTGTAGCGGGGGTGCTCGGCCTTGTCCAGCAGCAGCACCCGCCGGCCCTGAGCGGCCGCGGCGTGTGCGGCCGAGGCGCCGGCCGGCCCGGCACCCACCACCACCACGTCCCAGATCCCACTCAGCGGATCGGCGGCACGCTCATCGGCGGCATCCTGCACATCGGCGGCGTCCTGCACATCGAGCACATCATCGAGGGGCAGGCTGGGATCAGGGGCGTTACCGGAGTCTCTCACGGCGAATCATCCTATGCGCCACGACACGGCGGGCCCGCCCAGCAGCCCCGCACGGTCTTCGGAGCGGCGCCTATGCTCGTCGAGCAGGCGATCACCCAGCTCCCGGAGACCACCATGACCGCTTCCGATCTCGCCACCGCCGTCCGTGCCCTGATGCCCCGTGCCCAACGGGAGCTGGCCGAGCTGGTGGCCTTCCCGTCGATCGCCGACCCCGAACTCGGTCTGGAGCAGGAGTGCCGGGCTGCCGCCCGATGGGTGGCCGAGGCGCTGCGCGCCGAGGGCCTGACGGACGTTCGGCTGCTCGACACGCCGGACGGCACCCAGTCCGTCTACGGCGAACTGCTGGGCCTGCCCGACGCGCCGACGGTGCTGCTCTACGCGCACTACGACGTGCAGCCGGAGCTGGACGCCGCGGCCTGGACCAGCCCGCCGTTCGAGCTGACCGAGCGCGACGGCCGCTGGTACGGGCGCGGCGCGGCGGACTGCAAGGGCAACATCCTGATGCACCTGACGGCCCTTCGGGCGCTGCGCGAACTCGGCGGCGGCACGCTGCCGGTCAATCTCAAGGTGATCGTCGAGGGCTCGGAGGAGCAGGGCACCGGCGGGATGGAGAAGTACGCGCTCGGCGCCCCCGAGCTGCTGCTGGCCGACGCCATCGTGATCGGCGACGTCGGCAACTTCGCCGCCGGCCTGCCCACGGCGACCGCCTCGCTGCGCGGGATCACCGAGGCGGAGATCGAGATCCGCACGCTGGCGGGCAACCTGCACTCGGGCCAGTTCGGCGGCGCCGCCCCCGATGCGCTGGCCGCGCTGATCAAGGTCCTCGGCACGCTCTACGACGAGCAGGGCGCCACCGCCATCACGGGCCTGCCGGCCGACCAGACCTGGCCGGGCGTCAGCTACCCCGAGGACCGCTTCCGCGCCGACGCCAAGGTGCTGGACGGCGTGCAGCTGATCGGTGGCGGCGAGATCGCCGACCGGCTCTGGGCCCGCCCGGCGGTCACCGTGGTGGGCATCGACGTGCCCTCGGTGCTCGGCTCGACCTCCTCGGTGCAGGCCACGGCCCGGGCGAAGGTCAGCCTGCGGGTGCCGCCGGGCATGGACGTGGACGCCGCGCAGGCCGCGCTGCTGGAGCACCTGAAGGACGCGGCGCCGTGGCACGTGGACGTCCGGGTGACCGCCCTGGCGAGCGGCTCGCCGTTCAGCGCCGAGACCGCCGGCCCGGCCTACGAGGCGCTGGGCGCCGCGATGCACGAGGCGTACGGGGTGGAGATGGTGGTGTCCGGCGAGGGCGGCTCGATCCCGCTCTGCAACACCCTGCGCAACCTCTACCCGAAGGCCGAGATCGTGCTGATCGGGGTCGAGGAGCCGGGCTGCCAGATCCACGCCGTGGACGAGAGCCTCGACCCCTCCGAGCTGGAGAAGATGGCCCTGGCCGAGGCGCTCTTCCTGCGCGACTACCCGAAGGTCTGGGGCAGGTAGCGACGGTTGCCGAGCCGGTCGGCGAGCGCCAGCAGAGCGGCGCCGGTGACCACCCCGGCGCCACCGCCGAAGCACAGGTCGGCGATCAGGCTCGGGTGCCCACCGCCACCGTCGGCGCGGCGGAGCCGCCTGGCGCGGGCCACCCGGTGGGCCGCGCCGAGCCCGGCGGCGAGCAGCACCGCGGCGCGCCGGACGGGCTGCGGGAGGATGGGCGGCGCGGGTGCGGGGGCGTCGTCCGGCGCCGGCAGCTCGCGCACCTCACGCAGTTCGCGGTCCAGGTAGCGCAGCAGGCCGACCAGTGCGACCGCCGAGCCGCCGTACTGGGCGACCACGCAGAGCGGGACGGCGCCGACCCGCCGCTCCAGCACCGGCAGCAGTCGGCCGCCGGCCCGGCCGGGGTGGGTGAACTCGTCCCAGCCGACGTGGCTGGCGGCGCCGATCGCCGCGGAGAGCGCGAACGCGGCGACACCGGCCGGCCCGGTGACGTGCCCGGCCCGGTATCCGGCCCGGCGCCCGGCCGGGTAGCCGGTCGCACGCCCGCTCGCGCGCCCCGTCCCCCACCCGGTCCTGCGGCGCGCGGTGACCGCCTCGGCGGGGGCGGCCCAGCGCGGCGGCAGCAGTCCGAGCAGCGGGCGGCGCAGCGCCAGGTGCCAGCCGCCGACCAGCACGGCCGCCAGCGCGACGTCCACCGTGGGGACCGCCCACCAACGGTGCGTCAGCGTGCCGCCCCGGTACAGCTCGGGCTGCCAGGAGGCCGCGAAGAACGGCAGGTCCGGCGCCATCGACCCGGCCACCAGGGCGGATGCCACCAGCGGCCCGCGCCCGCGCAGTCCGCGCAGCAGCGGGAGCACGGCGACGGGGTGGCTGAAGGTGAACGGCATAGGCCCATCCTGCCCCCTCGCACCCGAACCCGCCCACGCCGCCCTGCGCGCCCGCGTACCGGCAGACCCGCAGACCCTCAGCCCCGCACCGAGGGCGGTCTCAGCCTCCGCCCACCCCCTGCGCCGCCGGAAGCCCCGCCTCCAGGTAGCGCGGAGTGCCGGTGGGCCGGGCTTCGAGGGCTCCGGCCAGGCGGCGGTAGCGGCCCGGCGACAGCAGCCGCTCGGCCTCCCCCAGGGTGACGAACCGCCAGTCCCGCAGCTCGTCCGGCGGCAGCCGGAGCGCCGCGCGCTGACCCGCGGTCAGCCGACCGCCGTCGTAGACCAGCCGCATACCGCCGCGGTGGTCACCCGTCCGCGGCTCCCAGTCCACCGCGAGCAGCCGAAGCGCTCCCGGCTCCAGGCGCAGGCCCAGCTCCTCGGCGGCCTCGCGGACCGCGGCGGTGGTCGGCGCCTCGCCGCGTTCGACCACCCCGCCGGGGAACTCCCAGGCGGGCTTGTAGACGGGGTCGACCAGCAGCACCCGGTCCTGCTCGTCGAAGAGCAGCACGGCGGCCGCCACGGTGTCCCCGGGGGTGGTGCTGCTGCGCACGATCGGGCAGCGGGCGGTGCCCTCCTTGACCAGCGCGGCCAGCGTCTCGGCGACCTGGCGCGGGGTCAGCTCGGCGGTGTCGAGCACATGGGCGTCGCGGTGCAGCCACTCCCGCGCTGCCTGGTACTCCGGGAGGTGGTCGAAGCGCCAGCGACGGACCCGCTCGCTGGCCACCGGGTCGCCCGGGACCTCCTCGCCGGCCGCGATCCTCGCACGCAGGATCGTTTCCTCAGCGTGCAGCACGAAGTGGTGCACCGGCAGTCCGCGGGCTGCCAGGGCGCCGAAGATCTCGTCCCGGTACTCCTCGCGCAGCAGGGTCATCGGCACCACCAGCGTGCCCGGCACCTCGCTCAGCAGGGCCGCCGCCACCTCGGGTACCAGTCTTCGCCAGGCCGGCAGGTCCTGGAAGTCGGTGACCTCGGCCAGCCGCTGGGCCGGCAGCAGCTCGCACAGCGCGTGGCCGACCAGCTCCGGATCATAGAGCGTGCTGTCCGGCAGCAGCTCGAGCAGTTCCCGGCAGGCACTGGTCTTGCCCGCCCCGAACGTCCCGTTGACCCATACGATCACGACTCCCCCTGACCTCGGGTGGCCCCGGCACGGTGTGCGCCGGGTGTCCCGGCACCATCTCGGGTGGTACCCGTCGGGCCCGATCCCTCACTCCTGACGATCTGACCGACCGTCAGCTACTGCCTTCACGCCGGCGCGTGTTCGCCGGTTCCCGCCGGGTGCGCACGCCCCGCGCGCCTCCCGGCCCGCCCCGGCGCCCACCCGGCGGCAGTCACTTCTCGGTGGCCCAGAGGGCAGCCGCGGCGGCGCCCACCAGCCCGGCGTCGGTGGCCAGTTCGGCCTGGCAGATCCGCAGCCCCCGGACGTAGGAGAGCGTCGCGTACTCGGCCAGCCGGGCCCGCAGCGGACCGAGCAGCAGGTCGCCGGCCTGGGCCACGCCGCCGCCGATCACCACCACGTCCAGCTCGACCAGGGTCGCGGTGGCCGCGATCCCGGCCGCCAGCGCCTGGCCGGCCCGGGCGAAGGCGGACAGGGCGCGCGGATCACCGTCGCGCGCCGACTCGGCCACCGCGACGGCCGTCGCGCCGCCGGAGATGTCCACCAGCCCGCCGCCGCGCGGTCGCCAGCCGGCGGCGAGCGCATGCCGGGCGATCGCGGTGCCGCTGGCCAGGCCCTCCAGGCAGCCACGGCTGCCGCACGGGCACGGGTCGCCGTCCAGGTCGACGCTGATGTGTCCGATGTGGCCTGCGTTGCCGCTCGGCCCCGGGTAGAGCGCGCCGCCCAGCACCAGACCGCCGCCGACACCGGTGGACACCACCAGGCAGAGCGCGTTGTCGAAGCCGCGGGCCGCGCCGCGCCAGTGCTCGGCGGCGGCCATCGCGACACCGTCGCCGGTCAGCACGGTCGGCAGTCCGTCGGCCAGGAAGCTGACCTCGCGGACCACCGGGAAGTCGCGCCAGCCGGGAATGTTCACCGGGCTGACGGTGCCCCGGACGGTGTCCACCGGCCCGGCACTACCGACGCCGACCAGCCGCACCCGGGACCAGTCGGCACTCGCCCGCAACTCGGCCAGCACCTCGGTGAGCGCGGCGAAGACCGCCTGGCCGCCCTCCCCGGCCCGGGTCGGGCGCTCGGTGCGGTGGTGCAGCAAGCCGTCCTCGGCGCCGACCAGCGCACCGGCGATCTTCGTCCCGCCGATGTCGATCGCCGCCACCAGGGCCTGACCGGCCACCGCCTGCCCACGGAGCATCCGCCGCCTCTTTCCTCAAAGCCGGGACCCCGCACGGCCGGCAACCCGCCGCTGACCCTATCGGCTCCCCCGCCCCGGACACGTCAGGGGCACCAGCGGCAACCAGTACCCCGGCAGCACCCCGGCACGGTCCCGCTCCTGGACACATACGCCCGGCACGGCCGAGAATCGCCCTATGACCGCACTCGAGCCCCGCACTGACGCGGCGCCATCCGGCCTGCTCGACCGGCCTTCCGAGGCCGACCGCGACCGGGCGCTCGAGATGCTGCGGGAGAGCGCGGGCGACGGCCGGCTCTCCCATGACACCTTCATGCGCCGGATGGAGCTGGTCCTGACCGCGCGCAGCCGCACCGAACTGGACGCGGTCCTCGCCGACCTGCCCAGCGACGGCCCACTGGCCCGCGCGGTGCTGCGCACGGTCGGCCGCCTCTCCGCGTTCACCGTCCGCCTGCGCAACGCCTGGCGCACCGAGCGCCTCCCCGGACTGACCCTCCCTCAGCTGGGCCCGCAGGCCCTGCGAATCGGCCGCGCCCCCGGCTCCGACCTGCGGCTGGCCGACACCTCGGTCTCCCGCTCACACGCCGAACTTCGCCGTGAGACCCACGGCTGGGTCCTCTACGACCTCGGCTCCACCAACGGCACCCACGTCAACGGCCACCGAGTCACCGGCGGCGTCCCGGTCCACCCCGGCGACCAGGTCGCCTTCGGCAACCTGGCCTTCCGGCTGGCCGCAGGCTGACGGGGCGTCAGCCGGACGGGCGCGATCGCGCGGCGGATCGGCGCGGTGGGCCATAGCTTCGTCAGTGGGCGATCAATCGCCTACTGACGAAGGGCGGCGCGGATGGCGCAACGGCTCGCACGACTGGGCGCGGCCGCACTGCTGACCGGGCTGGCCTTCGCGGTTCCGGGGCACGTCGCGCGCGCCGAGGAGCCACATCCGCATCCGTGGCCGTCGGCCTCGCCAGCGTCGGACCCAGACACGGTGTGTGCGACCGCCCAGGCGTACCTGGACGCTGGCGACCCGGATCGTGCGGAGGCGCTGTACAACTCAGTGCCGCCGGTGGGCCCGAAGTCCTGCGCCGTCCGTGGGCTGAACCTCGTCGACCAGCAGCGGGTGCTGGCCGCCAACGAGGTAGCCGAAGGGCGGAGGTCACTCCGCGCGGGCCACCTGGACACCGCCGAGGAGTCCTTCCACTCCGCGCTCTGTGCCGACGGCGCGAACAAGGACGCCATCGCCGGGCTTGCACAGATCGTCGCGCTGAGAGGGCACTCACTGCCGACGGCATCGTCGAATTGGGACTACTTCTACGGCGATTGGGTGCGGCCCGTCGGGAAGCTGCTGCTACCGATCGCCATCGGGATCGCGGTCCTGCTGGCTGCGGCGAGCCTCGCCTCGCACTGGCTGGTCCGGCCGGAGTCGGTGGCTTGGAGCAAGAGTCGACGCGGGCTGATGGGCGGGATCGGGATCCTCCTGCTGGCCCACTCCGCGGTCATGCTGCCCGTATACCCGATGTTCCAACCGTACGACCCGGGCAGCACACTACTGCTGACCGCGCTGCTCCTGGCCATCGCGCTGACTCTGACCGTCTGGGTACTGACGGTCCTGTCCGCCCGCGCCATCACGGCGGACAAAGGAAACTGGCGGGATGTCATGGCGGACTGGCGGGCGCTGCTGGTCTCCCTCCCGATTGTCCTCGGCCTGGGTCTCGCGCTGGGCCTCACCGCGTTGCACGGGTCGGACGACCACCAGATCCTGGTCGCCTACGGTGTCCTGACCGTCTTCGGCGTCTTGCTGACCGGTGCCGCCCTCGGCCAGCTGCGGCGGCTGCAGGTGGTGGTGCAGGACCACAGCGGGACGACCGAGGTAGCGTCAACAGACTATCTGCTGGCCCGAATGCAGAGCCTGGGCGAAGAGACACCCCTGCACCTGGTCGCGACCTCGGCGCTCACCCCGCTGTCCAAGCTGTCCAGCGGGGACCTGAGCACACTGCCGACCGGCCGCGTAGTCGGAGCACTCGCCCGGGTGTTCTTCGCCCTGCGCCCCGATCTCACGTGGCGAGCCACAGTCTCCGTCGTCGACTGCAACCGAGTGGCGGTCACCATCACCCGCAACGGACGGCACGCCAGCAGCGAGATCATCAGCCGACCGGAACTCGGGCTGCTCCCGATCCCGACCGCCGGTGTCGACGCTGAGGTCAAAGCCGCCCAGGAGCGCGCCAAGGCGCAGTTGATCACCGGTGCCGCCGCCTGCGTTCTCATGCGGCTCAGCGAGGTTCACCACGAGCTCAAGGAGAATCTGTACGGCGCCGACAACTGGCGCAGCATCACCCAGCAGGTCATCGCCACCAGCAAGTCGCTCATCGACCACGAGGAGCAGCAGGTGCCGCTCCTCGGTCAGGCGCTCAACGACGATCCCGGCTATCTGCTGGCCCGCTTCGAATACCTCTGGGCGATCTTCCGGCACACACCCGCCGAGGATCGCAACCACCGACAGTTCGCGTTGACGGTCGACCGGCATCTCAGGACTGCCCCCCATGACCTCAAGCTCCTGATGGGATGGCCGTTCCTGAACATCCGGATCCTTTACAGCAGTGCCACCCAATGGCTGAACGCCTACCTGCACAGCGGGCTCACCGACACCGAGGCGCTGAGAGAAGCGAGGACCTCTGTCGGCCAACTGCTGAGGAACTGCTACACCGACAGCAGCCGACCGCCGGAGCTCGGGATGCTCAAGGAGCGGATGCGCCCGTTCGCCGACAATCTGCAGTACTGCCTCATGGTCCTTGACGGGAACCTACCGCTGGCACCCGAGGCTGCTCATCCCCACGAGCTCGACCCGCTCTCGCCGCGCCTTGCCTTGCACCACGCCTGCCTCGACAGCTTCCTGCTCATCCACACCAACAATCGGGACTGGGAGAGCAAGGCCGTCGAGGATCTGCGGTACGCCTTGGCCACCCCTGTGGACCGCACGGATGCCTTGGCCGACCCGTGCCTGCAGCAACTCAAGGAGAACGCCGGCTTCCGGAACCTGGTCGGTCTTCCTCCGAGGAGCTTCCTCGACCTCGCCGTCCTCGCCAACTATCGGGCGAAGCTGCTCCACGAGAACATCACCACCTCCCGGCACCTGGAGCTCCGCACCGCCACCCCGGCCCTGTGCAAGGCCCTGGCCACTCAGCTGCAGATCACTCTGACCGAAGCCGAACGCCTCCGTGACCTCGCCGAACTCGCCCAATTCGATCAGGACCTCAAGCACCCCGGTGCGCTGCACCTCCTGCACGCCATCAACGTCGACTCCCGCGAGGACCTGAACGAGCTGGCGCAGCGCGATCCGAAGGAGCTGATCCGCAGCCTGCGGCGAGCAGCCACCGAGGCCAACCTCTCCGCTCTGCCCGCAGTGCGGACACCCTGGCGCTGGCTGTACAAGATCGGCGTGGACCCGGCCCGAGTGCGGGACGCCCAGGATGCCGACCGCCCCCCGAACTCCCTCGGCTAACCCTCCAACAGCCGCTTCTTCAGCACCTTCCCCATCGCGTTCCGCGGCAGCTCCGCCACCAGCACCACCCGCCGCGGGCGCTTGTGCACCGACAGCCGTTCGGCGACGAAGGCGGTCAGCTGGTCTCCCGTCACCGCCCCGTCCGCGACCACGAAGGCCACCACGGCCTGCCCGAGGTCGGCGTCCGGGGCGCCCACCACGGCGGCGTCCGCCACGGCCGGGTGGTCGCGCAGCGCCGCTTCCACCTCGCCTGCGCCGATCTTGAAGCCGCCGCTCTTGATCAGGTCGACGGAGGCGCGCCCGACGATGCGGTGGAAGCCGTCGGGGGCGATGGTGGCGACGTCGCCGGTGCGGAACCAGCCGTCGGAGGTGCGGACCTCGGCGTCGGCTTCGGCGCGGTTGAGGTAGCCGTCGAACAGGGTCGGTCCGCTGACCTGCAGTTCGCCGACGCTCTCGCCGTCCCAGGGCACGGGTGTGCCGTCCTCGCCGACCAGTCGGGTGGCGACGCCCGCCACCGGGAGGCCGACGCTGCCCGGGCGGCGCTCGCCGTCGGCGCGGGTGCTGACGGTGATCAGGGTCTCGGTCATGCCGTAGCGCTCGATCGGCTGGTGGCCGCTGAGGGCGGCGAGCTTCTCGAAGACCGGCACGGGGAGCGGGGCGCTGCCGGAGACCAGCAGTCGGGCGGCGGCCAGCGCGCGGGCCGACGGCTCGTCAGCAGCGACCCGGGACCAGACGGTCGGCACCCCGAAGTACAGGCTGCCGCCGGCTCGCGCGTACGCCTCGGGGGTGGGTCGGCCGGTGTGCACCAGGCGGCTGCCGGTCCGCAGCGCGCCCAGTACACCGAGCACCAGCCCGTGCACGTGGAACAGCGGCAGGCCGTGCACCAGGGTGTCCTCCGGTGTCCAGGCCCAGGCGGCGGCCAGCGCGTCCAGGTCGGCGGCCACGGCGCGGTGGGAGAGCACCGCACCCTTGGGCGGCCCGGTGGTGCCGGAGGTGTAGAGCACGAAGGCGGGCCGCTCGGATGCGGGCTCGGGCAGGCTGACGGCCTGCGTCTCGGTGAGGTCCACCGGCAGCGGCTCGACACCGTCGACCGGCTCGTCGGCGCCCGCCAGCAGCTCCGCGCCGGAGTCGCGCAGGATGTGCGCCCGCTCCACCGGACCGGCGTCCGGCGGCACCGGCACCACCGGCACGCCCGCCAGCAGGCCGCCGACCACGGCCACCACGGTCTCCGCCTCGGGTCGGGCCAGCACGGCGAGGGCCCGAGCCCCGGCCGCCCGCGCCGCGACCGCGCCCGCCGCGCCCAGCAGGTGCTCCCGGCTCAGCGGCCGGCCGTCGATCCGCAGGGCGTCGGGGGCGTCGCCGAAACCGCCCTGAAGTGCCGTCAACAAGTCCACGCTCGTACTCTAACTGCCACAGGGCGTGCTCCCCGGTGAGGGGGAGCACGCCCTGTGGCAGTTCAGCGAGGGTGCGAGGTCAGCCCTTGCGCGACTTGACCTCGGTGGTGAGCTGGGGGAGGACGTCGAAGAGGTCGCCGACGACGCCGTAGTCGACGAGGTCGAAGATCGGCGCCTCGTCGTCCTTGTTGATCGCGACGATGGTCTTGGAGGTCTGCATGCCGGCCCGGTGCTGGATCGCGCCGGAGATGCCCGCGGCGATGTACAGCTGCGGGGAGACCTGCTTGCCGGTCTGGCCGACCTGGTTGCTGTGCGGGTACCAGCCCGCGTCGACCGCGGCGCGCGAGGCACCCACCGCCGCGCCCAGCGCGTCGGCCAGCTCCTCGACCACCGAGAAGCCCTCCGCCGCACCCACACCACGACCGCCCGAGACCACGATCGCGGCCTCGGTCAGCTCCGGACGGCCGGTCGACACCCGCGGGGTGCGGGCGGTGACCGTTGCCGCGTTCCCGCCGAACACCACGCTCACGTTCTCCACCGCACCGGCCGCCGGGGCCGGCTCGGGGGCCGCCGCGTTGGGCTTGACGGTGATCACCGGCGCGCCCTTGGTCACCTTCGACCTGACCTGGAACGAGGCCGCGAACACCGACTGCGTGGCGACCGCGGTGCCGTCGGTGTCGGCCTCCAGGTCCACGGCGTCGGTGATCACGCCCGAGCCCAGGCGCAGCGCGGTGCGGGCGGCGACCTCCTTGCCCTCGCCGGAGGAGGTGACCAGCACCGCCACCGCGCCCGACGACCGGGCGATCTGGGTCAGCGCGTCGACCTTGGGCACGACGAGCAGGTCGGTGAACTCGGGCGCGTCGGCGACGTAGACCTTCGCGGCGCCGTACTCGCCGGCCTTGGCGGCGATCGCGGCCGCGTGGTCGCCGGCGCCCAGCACCACCGCGGCGGGGGTGCCCAGGCGGCGGGCCAGGGTGAGCAGTTCGAGCGCGGGCTTGCGCACCGCGCCGTCGGCGTGGTCGACCAGGACGAGGATCTCGCTCATGACGTTCGTTCTCCTAACAGCGGATCAGGGGCGGCGGATCAGGGGCGGCTTAGATGAACTTCTGCTCGGCGAGGAAGCCGGCCAGCTGCTTGCCGCCCTCGCCCTCGTCCTTGACGATCGTGCCCTTGGTCCGCGCGGGACGCTCGGTCACGGTCTCGACCGCCGTCCACGCGCCCGCCAGACCCACGCTCTCGGCGTCGATGCCCAGGTCGTCCAGGTCCCACTCGACGACCGGCTTCTTCTTCGCCGCCATGATCCCCTTGAACGAGGGGTAACGGGCCTCACCGGACTGGTCGGTCACCGACACCACCGCCGGCAGCGCCGCCTCGACCTGCTCGGTCGCCGTGTCCCCGTCCCGACGACCGCGCACGGTGCCGTCCTCGACCGACACCTCCGACAGCAGCGTGGCCTGCGGCAGGCCCAGCCGCTCGGCCAGCAGCGCCGGCAGCACGCCCATGGTGCCGTCGGTGGACGCCATCCCGCACACCACCAGGTCGAAACCGGTCTTCTCCAGCGCCTTGGCGATCACCGCGGAGGTCGCGATCACGTCCGAGCCGTGGATGTCGTCGTCATTGACGTGCACACCCTTGTCCGCACCCATCGACAGGGCCTTCTTCAACGCGTCACGCGCGTCGTCCCCACCAACGGTCAACACGGTCACCTCCGCGTCCCCGGAAGCCTCCGCGATCCGCAGCGCCTGCTCGACGCCGTACTCGTCGAGCTCCGACAGGAGGCCGTCCACGGCATCCCGATCGGTGGTGGTGTCGTCCGCGAAGCGACGGTCACCGGTCGCATCGGGCACGTACTTCACACAGACAACGATCCTCAAGCTCACGGCCTGTCTCCTGTACTGGTCTCGTCCGGCGGCTGCGGCGGTGCAACGGACGGGCGCGCACTCGGCGGCACCCGCTACGGACAGCGCATTCCTGCTGCCCCGACCGGCACTTCCGGCAGCATACTCGGCAGCATCCCGCTATGGTTACTCGTCAGTATCCAAATACCCGTCGCCCACATCTTGCCGCAATATCGGGGCGTCCTACCGCCTGATCATTGTGACGAAGCTCTCGGCTTCCGGGCCGGTCAACCCACCGGAAAGGGCCGGTCAGATGGCCTGGCCGAGCGCGGCGATCACATCCGCCTTTCGCGGCTGACCGCTGGCCCGCTTCACCACCCGGCCGGCGGTGTCCAGCACCAGAACGGTCGGGGTGCGCAGGATCTCCAGCCGGCGGACCAGGTCCAGGTGCTGCTCGGCATCGATCTCCAGGTGCGCGACGCCCTCGACCAGCTCGGCGACCTCGGAGAGCACCCGGCGAGTCGCCCGGCAGGGCTGGCAGAAGGCGGTGGAGAACTGCAGCAGGGTGGCCCGCTCCCCCAGCGTCACGCCCTCCCCCAACTCGGCTGCCGACACCCGCACGGCCTCGTCCCTCCCGCGCGCCACGGCAGCGCGCAACCTCCCGTCGCGGCGGGATCGGATCAGCCCGAAAGCGCTCGCCAGCGCGAGCACCGCGACGCACACCAGCAGTCCGGTCATGCGCTCCAGTGTGCGCCACCGTGCGCCGTCCATCGGCACTGGCTCCCGGGCTACTGCGACGCGTACCATCGCGGCGTGGACAACGCGGGTTCCGAGCTGACGCGCCGACGGGTGATCGACCTGTGCCGCGCGACCGCGACACGCTGTCGCTGAGGAACTCCCCCGGCTCGCCCTTCTGGCCCTTCTCGCTCTTCTGGCACGGCGTCACCGTGCTGTTCGGAGTCCACCCATGCAGATCGATCCCCGCGGACCGCGTTTCGCCGCCGCTCTCACCACCCTCGTGCTGGCCACCGTGCTGATCACCGGCAGCGGCGCGCTCCTCGCCGCGCAGACCGTGGTCTTCGCCGTCGGCGCCCTGGCCGGCCTCGGCCGCTCCCCCTACGGCTGGCTCTACCGGGTACTGGTGCGACCCCGGCTCGGGCCGCCCGCCGAGCTGGAGGACGCCCGACCGCCACGCTTCGCCCAGGGCGTCGGCCTGCTCTTCGGCCTGATCGGCACCGTCGGCTACCTCAGCGGCGCGGACTGGCTCGGCCTCACCGCGACCGGCTGCGCACTGGCCGCCGCCTTCCTGAACGCCGCTTTCGGCTACTGCCTCGGCTGCGAGCTGTACCTGGTGCTGCGCCGCGGCCAGGCCCGGCTCGGCACCACCCGTTGAGGCCCGCCGAGCCCCGTTCCTGAAGTTCCCTGAAGTTCCGCTAACGCGCTGATCAGGGGTGTGATGACAATCTCGCCCGGGTCAGGCACGCCCAGATGACAGAAGGCACCCCTTCGAGGGACGATGCTCCGCAGTATCACCCGTGTCAGCTGCGGCGTGCCGCGGCCCAGGGGCCCGGCCGCCACCCCCGCCGGCCCGGGTGCCATCGCACCGGGCCAGGGCCCGTTTGAAAGAAGTAGGGCTGACCGTGGCTGAGTTCGTGTACCCGCCGGTGATCCGCGCCGCGCTGACCGCTTTCAAGGCGCTGGACGTGAGGCTGAACATCGTGGGCGCCGAGCACGTGCCGGCCACTGGTGGTGCGGTCCTGGTGAGCAATCACATCAGCTACCTGGACTTCATCTTCGCCGGGATGGGCGCCTACAAGAACGCCAAGCGCAAGACCCGCTTCATGGCCAAGGACGAGGTCTTCAGGCACCGGATCTCCGGCCCGCTGATGCGCGGCATGAAGCACATCCCGGTCGACCGGACCGACGGCCAGCCCGCCTACGACGCGGCGGTCAAGGCACTGCAGGACGGCGAGGTGGTGGGCGTCTTCCCCGAGGCCACCATCAGCCGCTCGTTCACGCTGAAGAAGTTCAAGACCGGCGCCGCCCGGATGGCTGCCGATTCCGGAACCCCGCTGCTGCCGGTGATCCTCTGGGGCACCCAGCAACTGTGGACCAAGGGCCGGCCGAAGACCCTGACCAAGCGGCACGTGCCGGTGACGATCATGATCGGCGAACCCATTCACCTGGCGCCGACCGACAAGCCGGTGATGGTCACCCGGCGGCTGCGGGCGGCGATGAGCGAGATGCTGGACCGCGCCCAGCGCGAGTACCCCGCGAAGCCGGCCGGCCCCGAGGACTCCTGGTGGCTGCCCGCCCACCTGGGCGGCACCGCGCCGACCCTGGAGGTCGCGGAGGCCGAGGACGAGCAGGAGGCGGCAGCGAAGGCGGCCCGGCGGGCGGCGAACTGAGGTTCTGTGCTCTGATGGCGCGTCACCCCGCAGGTTCGGGGTGACGCGCCATCAGTCGTTTCAGCGATCGGCCGTTTCAGCTCTCTGCTGTTTCAACTCTCGGCCAGCGCCTTGGCGATCCGGCGGTTGGTCTCGTCCCAGGCCTCGGTCGACTGCTTGGGCAGCACGTCGTTCCAGAGCGGCAGGCAGGTGCCACGCAGCTGCATCATGCCCTCGGGCCGGGCGATCAGCCACCAGTGCAGGTGGGCACCACCGTCACCCCACCGGTTGACGTGCACCCGGGAGATCCCGCCGAGCGAGAGGATCGCCCGCTCGACCCGCTGGATCATCTCGCCCATCTCGACCAGGAGTTCTGCGGGCAGGTCGACCAGGTCGTAGTGTGCACGCGGCACCAGCATCACCATGGCCGGCAGCGCCTCCGGCTCCGAGAGACGGCGGACCGCCCAGTTCTCATTGGACCAGATGACGTCGGGGTCGTCGTCGCCGCGCTTGCAGGCGTAGCACTCGTCCGGACCATCCTCGCCGTTCCGCGCCGGCTCGGGCAGTACGGGCTGCTCCAGGACCTTGATCTCAATGTCGCCCTCGTAGGGGAAGACCTCCCAGAACGGGATGCCGTCGCTCGGCAGCGGGATCCGCTCGCCGATCGGAAGGCTGCGGACGTAGTCACTCGGCTGTATATCGGTCACCACCCGCAGTCTGGCACAAACGCGAAGAAGCCCCCACCGACTGCGTTTAATTAAACACAGTACGGTGGGGGCTTCTTCTGAATGATTGTTCGGCGGCGTCCTACTCTCCCACAGGGTCCCCCCTGCAGTACCATCGGCGCTGTAAGGCTTAGCTTCCGGGTTCGGAATGTAACCGGGCGTTTCCCTCACGCTATGACCACCGAAACACTATGAAACTGTCGCCGCACCATCCCCGTGACCAAACGGGATGGGGTCGTTGTTTCAGAACAACACAGTGGACGCGAGCAACTGAGGACAAGCCCTCGGCCTATTAGTACCGGTCAGCTCCACCCATTACTGGGCTTCCACATCCGGCCTATCAACCCAGTCGTCTACTGGGAGCCTTACCCTCTCAAGGAGGTGGGAGTGCTCATCTCGAAGCAGGCTTCCCGCTTAGATGCTTTCAGCGGTTATCCCTCCCGAACGTAGCCAACCAGCCATGCCCTTGGCAGGACAACTGGCACACCAGAGGTTCGTCCGTCCCGGTCCTCTCGTACTAGGGACAGCCCTTCTCAACACTCCTACGCGCACAGCGGATAGGGACCGAACTGTCTCACGACGTTCTAAACCCAGCTCGCGTACCGCTTTAATGGGCGAACAGCCCAACCCTTGGGACCTACTCCAGCCCCAGGATGCGACGAGCCGACATCGAGGTGCCAAACCATCCCGTCGATATGGACTCTTGGGGAAGATCAGCCTGTTATCCCCGGGGTACCTTTTATCCGTTGAGCGACGGCGCTTCCACAAGCCACCGCCGGATCACTAGTCCCTGCTTTCGCACCTGCTCGACCCGTCGGTCTCACAGTCAAGCTCCCTTGTGCACTTACACTCAACACCTGATTGCCAACCAGGCTGAGGGAACCTTTGGGCGCCTCCGTTACCCTTTAGGAGGCAACCGCCCCAGTTAAACTACCCACCAGACACTGTCCCTGATCCGGATCACGGACCCAGGTTAGACATCCAGCACGACCAGAGTGGTATTTCAACGACGACTCCACCAAGACTGGCGTCAAGGCTTCAAAGTCTCCCACCTATCCTACACAAGCCGAACCGAACACCAATATCAAGCTATAGTAAAGGTCCCGGGGTCTTTCCGTCCTGCTGCGCGAAACGAGCATCTTTACTCGTAATGCAATTTCACCGGGCCTATGGTTGAGACAGTCGAGAAGTCGTTACGCCATTCGTGCAGGTCGGAACTTACCCGACAAGGAATTTCGCTACCTTAGGATGGTTATAGTTACCACCGCCGTTTACTGGCGCTTAAGTTCTCAGCTTCGCCCGGACGAATCCAAGCTAACCGGTCCCCTTAACGTTCCAGCACCGGGCAGGCGTCAGTCCGTATACATCGCCTTACGGCTTCGCACGGACCTGTGTTTTTAGTAAACAGTCGCTTCTCGCTGGTCTCTGCGGCCGGCCCCAGCTCGGGCAGCAAGTGCCTCCACCAGTTCCGGCCCCCCTTCTCCCGAAGTTACGGGGGCATTTTGCCGAGTTCCTTAACCATAGTTCACCCGAACGCCTCGGTATTCTCTACCTGACCACCTGAGTCGGTTTGGGGTACGGGCCGCCATGAAACTCGCTAGAGGCTTTTCTCGACAGCATAGGATCATCCACTTCACCACAATCGGCTCGGCATCAGGTCTCAGCCTTAAAGAGTGGCGGATTTGCCTACCACTCGGCCTACACCCTTACCCCGGGACAACCACCGCCCGGGCTGGACTACCTTCCTGCGTCACCCCATCGCTCACCTACTACAGACTTGGACCACCGGCTCCACCACGTCCCTTTGTCCGAAGACTCCGGGCCGGCTTCACGGGCTTAGCATCACCTGGTTCAGCGTTGGCGCTTCAAAGCGGGTACGGGAATATCAACCCGTTGTCCATCGACTACGCCTGTCGGCCTCGCCTTAGGTCCCGACTTACCCTGGGCAGATCAGCTTGACCCAGGAACCCTTGGTCAATCGGCGCAAGAGTTTCCCACTCTTGTATCGCTACTCATGCCTGCATTCTCACTCGTATCCCGTCCACGACTCGATTCCTCGGCCGCTTCACCCGGAACACGACGCTCCCCTACCCATCCACAGCGTCGTTGGACGTATTCTGTGAATGACACGACTTCGGTGGTGTGCTTGAGCCCCGCTACATTGTCGGCGCGGAATCACTTGACCAGTGAGCTATTACGCACTCTTTCAAGGGTGGCTGCTTCTAAGCCAACCTCCTGGTTGTCTCTGCGACTCCACATCCTTTCCCACTTAGCACACGCTTAGGGACCTTAGTCGGTGTTCTGGGCTGTTTCCCTCTCGACCATGGAGCTTATCCCCCACAGTCTCACTGCCACGCTCTCACTTACCGGCATTCGGAGTTTGGCTAAGGTCAGTAACCCGGTGAGGCCCATCGCCTATCCAGTGCTCTACCTCCGGCAAGAAACACGTGACGCTGCACCTAAATGCATTTCGGGGAGAACCAGCTATCACGGAGTTTGATTGGCCTTTCACCCCTAACCACAGGTCATCCCCCAGGTTTTCAACCCTGGTGGGTTCGGTCCTCCACACGGTCTTACCCGCGCTTCAACCTGCCCATGGCTAGATCACTCCGCTTCGGGTCTTGGGCATGCAACTCAAACGCCCTATTCGGACTCGCTTTCGCTACGGCTACCCCACACGGGTTAACCTCGCTACACACCGCAAACTCGCAGGCTCATTCTTCAAAAGGCACGCAGTCACGGCCCACCAGCAAGCTGGCGAACGACGCTCCCACGGCTTGTAGGCACACGGTTTCAGGTACTATTTCACTCCGCTCCCGCGGTACTTTTCACCATTCCCTCACGGTACTATCCGCTATCGGTCACCAGGGAATATTTAGGCTTAGCGGGTGGTCCCGCCAGATTCACACGGAATTTCTCGGGCTCCGTGCTACTTGGGAGAAGCTCAAGTGAGCCGCTAATGTTTCGTCTACGGGGGTCTTACCCTCTACGCCGGACCTTTCGCATGTCCTTCGACTACACCAACGGTTTCTGACTCACCCAGCCGCCGGCAGACGACTGAAGAACTTTCCCACGACCCCGTATCGGCAACCCCTGCCGGGTCTCACACCAATACGGTTTAGCCTCATCCGGTTTCGCTCGCCACTACTCCCGGAATCACGGTTGTTTTCTCTTCCTGCGGGTACTGAGATGTTTCACTTCCCCGCGTTCCCTCCACGCACCCTATGTGTTCAGGTGCGGGTGACAGCCCATGACGACTGCCGGGTTTCCCCATTCGGACACCCCCGGATCAAAGCTCGGTTGACAGCTCCCCGGGGCCTATCGCGGCCTCCCACGTCCTTCATCGGTTCCTGGTGCCAAGGCATCCACCGTGCGCCCTTAAAAACTTGGCCACAGATGCTCGCGTCCACTGTGCAGTTCTCAAACAACGACCAGACACCCACCTACACCACCCGAAAACGAGTACTGTCCGTGGGACCGGCATCCTCGAGGTTCAGACCATGACGGCCGTTCCCTCAGGACCCAACAACGTGCCCGACACACCAGACTCACAGAACGCTTTCCACGCACCGAAGTGCAGTACTGACAGAAGACCATCAGCCCAGTGTGCCGAATAGTCAACGTTCCACCCATGAGCAACCACTGCGAAGACATTCGCTCCGCAGCTGGCTATGTGCTCCTTAGAAAGGAGGTGATCCAGCCGCACCTTCCGGTACGGCTACCTTGTTACGACTTCGTCCCAATCGCTGGTCCCACCTTCGACGGCTCCCTCCCAAGGGTTAGGCCACCGGCTTCGGGTGTTACCGACTTTCGTGACGTGACGGGCGGTGTGTACAAGGCCCGGGAACGTATTCACCGCAGCATGCTGATCTGCGATTACTAGCAACTCCAACTTCATGGGGTCGAGTTGCAGACCCCAATCCGAACTGAGGCCGGCTTTTTGGGATTCGCTCCGCCTCGCGGCATCGCAGCCCTTTGTACCGACCATTGTAGCACGTGTGCAGCCCAAGACATAAGGGGCATGATGATTTGACGTCGTCCCCACCTTCCTCCGAGTTGACCCCGGCAGTCTCCTGTGAGTCCCCACCACCCCGAAAGGCGTGCTGGCAACACAGAACAAGGGTTGCGCTCGTTGCGGGACTTAACCCAACATCTCACGACACGAGCTGACGACAACCATGCACCACCTGTATACCGACCACAAGGGGGCGACTATCTCTAGCCGTTTCCGATATATGTCAAGCCTTGGTAAGGTTCTTCGCGTTGCGTCGAATTAAGCCACATGCTCCGCTGCTTGTGCGGGCCCCCGTCAATTCCTTTGAGTTTTAGCCTTGCGGCCGTACTCCCCAGGCGGGGAACTTAATGCGTTAGCTGCGGCACCGACGACGTGGAATGTCGCCAACACCTAGTTCCCAACGTTTACGGCGTGGACTACCAGGGTATCTAATCCTGTTCGCTCCCCACGCTTTCGCTCCTCAGCGTCAGTAATGGCCCAGAGATCCGCCTTCGCCACCGGTGTTCCTCCTGATATCTGCGCATTTCACCGCTACACCAGGAATTCCGATCTCCCCTACCACACTCTAGCCTGCCCGTATCGAATGCAGACCCGGGGTTAAGCCCCGGGCTTTCACATCCGACGCGACAGGCCGCCTACGAGCTCTTTACGCCCAATAATTCCGGACAACGCTCGCACCCTACGTATTACCGCGGCTGCTGGCACGTAGTTAGCCGGTGCTTCTTCTGCAGGTACCGTCACTTGCGCTTCTTCCCTGCTGAAAGAGGTTTACAACCCGAAGGCCGTCATCCCTCACGCGGCGTCGCTGCATCAGGCTTTCGCCCATTGTGCAATATTCCCCACTGCTGCCTCCCGTAGGAGTCTGGGCCGTGTCTCAGTCCCAGTGTGGCCGGTCGCCCTCTCAGGCCGGCTACCCGTCGTCGCCTTGGTAGGCCATTACCCCACCAACAAGCTGATAGGCCGCGGGCTCATCCTGCACCGCCGGAGCTTTACACCCAGAACCATGCGGTCCCAGGTCATATCCGGTATTAGACCCCGTTTCCAGGGCTTGTCCCAGAGTGCAGGGCAGATTGCCCACGTGTTACTCACCCGTTCGCCACTGATCCACCCCGAAGGGCTTCACCGTTCGACTTGCATGTGTTAAGCACGCCGCCAGCGTTCGTCCTGAGCCAGGATCAAACTCTCCGTGAATGTCTACCGGTAATCCGGCAACCACCCGCGCAGAGCGGCACGACAATCGGCGGAATAGGCCGACCCCGTGCACTGCGTCCTCGCTAGTGTTTTACTTCAAAAGGAATCTCCAACCCCGATCAAGCGATCGAGGCCGGGGATGTCAACATATCTGGCGTTGACTTTTGGCACGCTGTTGAGTTCTCAAGGAACGGGGACTTCCTTCGAATTCGCTCTCGCGTTTTCTCCGGGCCCTTCGTTCTTACTTCGTAGAGCTTATCAGATCCGCCTCTCGGCGTTTCCCGACTCGCTCTCGGTGTTTCCAACCTTACCAGGTCTTCCGCACCGCTTCGGCCTCAAGAGGCCTTCGCCGTACCGGACCTGACGGCCCGTCCGACGTGTTGAACTTTAGCTCAGCTCCGCTCCGAAAAGCGAATCCGGGCCCACTCAGCGAATTACCGGCACAGCAAAACAAGCCCGCCCCGACGGTGCGCAGAAAAGGCCGCACGCCGATGACCGACGATCTTGCTGAGAGTGGTGTTTCAGGAGAGTGGCTGCACCCGGGACCGTCCGCACAGAGCGTGCGTCCGGTGCTCCCTGACGGGCAGCTCGAAGAACACTAGACCTCTCCGAGGTCAGAGTCAACCTCGGGATCGGACGGCGGCTCCTCGTCCCCCGGCAGCTGGAAGGCCAGCACCGCCACGTCGTCGTCGTGCTCGGCGGTCACGCCCATCGCGCGCAGCAGCCGGGCGCAGACCACCGCGGGGGAGCCGACGGCGCCGGACAGCGTGTGGGCGAGCCGGCCGAGGCCGTGGTCGATGTCCTGGTCCCGGCGTTCGACCAGGCCGTCGGTGTAGAGGACGCCGGTGGTGCCGGGGAGCAGGCGCAGGGTGTGCGAGCTGTGGGTGCCGCCACCGGTGCCCAGCGGGGGGCCGTTCTGCTGTTCGCCCTGGAGGACGGTGCCGTCGGGGCTGCGCAGCATCAGCGGGAGGTGCCCGGCCGAGGCGTAGGTGAGGGTGCCGGCGGCAGGGTCGTAGACGACGTAGACGCAGGTGGCGATCTGGTTGGCGTCGATCTCCATGGCGATGCCGTCGAGCAGGCTCATCACCTGGTGCGGCGGCAGGTCGAGGCGGGCGTAGGCGCGGACGGCGGTGCGCAGCTGGCCCATCACGGCGGCGGCGCGCAGGCCGCGGCCCATCACGTCGCCGATCACCAGCGCGGTGCGGCCGCCGCGCAGGCTGATCACGTCGTACCAGTCACCGCCGACCGCGGCGTCGGCGCCGCCGGGCTGGTAGGTGGCGGCGACCCGCAGGTCGGCGGGCTGTTCGAGCTTCTGCGGCAGCAGGCTGCGCTGCAGGGTGACGGCGGCCTCGCGCTGGCGGCGTTCGGCCTCGCGCAGTCGGGCGGCGGCGTGCACCTGGTCGGTGACCTCGGCGGCGAAGACGAGGACGCCGACGGCGGGGGGCGACTGGCCGTCGCGGGCTCCGGTGCGTTCGGTGGAGTGCAGCGGGACGCAGGAGACGTTGAAGGAGCGGCTGGGGCCGCCGATGGCGCGGTCGGCGATGCTGCGGGCCTTGACCCCGCGGCCGCGGCCGCTGCGCAGCACCTGGTCGAGCAGCGGGAGCAGGCCGAGCTCGGCGAGCTCGGGCAGGGCCTCGTCGGCGGGCAGCCCGACGGCGCGGCTGCCGAAGAGCTCGCGGTAGGCGTCGTTGGCGTAGCCGAGGCGGTGCCGGGTGCCGTAGGTGATGACCACGGGTGCGGGCAGGCGGCCGAGCACGTCGCGCAGGTCGTAGAGCTCGTGCAGGTCGAGCAGCTGCTCGACCTCGGGCAGGCCGGTGAGCGACAGGGAGCCCTGCGGGTCGCGCTGCCCGGGCAGGGCGGGGACAGGGTCGTCCTGGGGCGGAGCGACGCGCCAGGGGGCCCCGGTGAGCCGCGCACTCCAGCGCATGAGGTTCAACCGACTGTCGCTTTCCTTGGGGGCACCACCCGGCCGGAGGCTGGGGGATCTCGTGGGTCCGTCACGTTTCGTACAGGTGTCCATACGCGACGTAACGGGCTGTCACGCAGATCCTGTCAGGTGAAGGCATGGTTCCGGAAGTCGTACGTGTGTTGGTCGTGTTGTCAGCCGTCCGCATCGCTCGCCGCGGACTCGAACTCGGCGCGCGGGTGCTCGACCGTGCCGAGCGAGACCACCTCGCGGGCGAAGAGCCCGGCCAGCAGCCAGTCCGCGAGTATCCGCACCCGGCGGTCGGGGCTGGGCAGCCGGCGCAGCGTACGGGCCCGGTGCAGCAGCCAGGCGCGGCGGCCGGTGAGGCTGCGCCGGCGGGTGTGGGCGACGGCGCGGCGCAGGCCGAGCGAGGTGGAGGCGTACGTCTGTTCGGGCCGGTAAGCGGTGACCGGGCGGCCCGCCCGGACGGCGACCAGGTTGGCGGCGAGCACCTCGGCCTGGGCCAGCGCGTGCTGGGCGTTCGGCGGGCAGGCGGCGGCGTCGGGACCGGGCACGGCGGCGCAGTCGCCGGCCGCCCAGGCGCCGGGCAGCGCGGCGCCGTCCGGCCCGAGCACCTGCAGGGTGTCCAGGCAGCCGACCCGGCCGTCGGGTTCGAGCGGCAGGTCGGTGGCGGCGAGCAGCGGGGCGGGGCGGACGCCGGCCGTCCAGACCAGGGTGCGGGCGGCGAACCGGCTCCCGTCCGAGAGCGCGATCCGCTGCTCCTGGGCGGAGTCCAGGGTGGTGGCGAGCCGGACGTCGACGTTGCGGTCGCGCAGCTGGGCCAGGGTGTGCGCGGCGAGCTGCGGGTCGGCCTCGGCCAGGATCCGGTCGGTGGCCTCGACCAGCACCCAACGCAGGTCTTCCGGCTGGATGTTGGGATAGCCGCGGAGCGCGTGGCGGGCCATGTCCTCCAGCTCGGCGAGCGCACCGACGCCGCCGTAGCCGGCCCCGACGAAGACGAACGTGAGTGCGGCGTGCCGCAGTTCGGGGTCGCGGGTGGAGGAGGCCAGGTCCAGCTGGGTGAGCACGTGGTTGCGCAGGCTGACCGCCTCTCCGACGGTCTCGAATCCGAGGCCGTGCTCGGCCAGTCCGGGGACCGGGAGCGTGCGGGATACCGAACCCACCGTCAGAATCAGCTCATCGTACGGGAGTTCGACCTCCGTGCCGGACTGCGGCGCCAGCCAGGCCAGTCGGCGGGCGTGGTCGATCCGGGCGATCCGCGCGGTCAGCACCCGGCAGTCGGGCAGCGCCCGGCGCAGCGGGACCACCACATGCCTGGGATCGATCGATCCGGCGGCCACCTCGGCGAGCAGCGGACGGTACGTCAGGTAGGGTGCGGCCTCAACCACGGTGATCTCTGCCCGGCCGGCCCGCAGCTCC
The DNA here is from genome assembly GCF_000744785.1 of Kitasatospora azatica KCTC 9699. Classification (NCBI taxonomy): domain Bacteria; kingdom Bacillati; phylum Actinomycetota; class Actinomycetes; order Kitasatosporales; family Streptomycetaceae; genus Kitasatospora; species Kitasatospora azatica. The sequence goes on from NZ_JQMO01000003.1 coordinate 1,106,036, forward strand.
TCGTGCAGGGCTCGCTGGAGCCGCTGGGCCGTGGTGAGCCCAGCGCAGCCGCCGCCCACGATCAGGATCCGGATGGTGCCACCCCCTGTCGATGTGACCTGGTTCACGCACCAATGACGCCTTGCCGAGGGCGGTGTTGTCCACAGTCCGTACCGGATTCGCCCGGACAAGGTCGTGCATGAGCCTCGGGGAAGTCGTCACCCCGGGTGGTGAATCCATTACGGCCTGATTTACCGTAGGCCGACCAGCCCGACTGTCCCACGCTGAAACGGGGAAGGGTAGTCCGCGGATGATCCTCGCTCGGATGCGACGGAGGCCGTGCGGATCCGGCGCGGGCGACGGGCGGCTGCGACGACTACGCACAGGAGCCCCGGACGGGCTCCTCCGGGGGAGGGTTGGGAATGATGGAACAGGATCACCTGCTGGGCGACGCGACGATGCCGCAGGTCGACGGGGGTACGAGCACCGTGCCTGAGCAGCGGGTGCCGGAGGGCACGACCGTGGACCAACCCCCTGCCGTCGAGCGCCGTCCGAGCGGCCCCCGACTACGGGTGGACGCGCGCCGCAACCTGGAGAGCGTGCTGCGCGCGGCCCGCGAGGTCTTCGGCGAACTCGGCTACGACGCGCCGATGGAGGAGGTGGCCCGGCGCGCCGGAGTGGGTGTCGGCACGGTGTACCGGCGCTTCCCCAGCAAGGAGGTGCTGGTCCAGCGGATCGCCGCCGAGGAGGTGGCCTGGCTGACCGCCCGGGCGCGCGAGGCGCTGTACGGCCCGGCCGGGCCGTGGGAGGCGCTGGCCGGCTACCTGGCCACGGCGGTCGGCACCGGCGCCGGGCGGCTGCTGCCGCCGGAGGCCTTCGGCTATGCCGAGGAACTGGCCCGGGTGCCGGAGCAGCGGCTCTCCCCGGACGGGTACGGCGGTTACGGCGGCTACGGCCTCGGCGACGGCCTGGCGGATCCGGGCGGCCAGCAGGCCGACCCGCGACTGCTGCTGCAGCTGCTGGCGGCGCTGGTGGCGCGGGCGGCGGCGGCCGGTCAACTGCGGCCCGGGGTCACGGTCTCGGAGATCGTGCTGGTGCTGACGGCGGCCGTACCGCCGTCGATCGGCCGCGCGGTGGGGCCGCAGGGCTCGGACCCGGGCGAGCGGCTGCTGCGGATCCTGCTGGACGGGCTGCGGGCGGGCTGAGCACCGGCTGAGCACGGGCTGACCGCCGGCGGCGGGTCGGCGGCGGGTCGGCCGGGCGGCAGCTGGGCGCGCGGCGCGTCAACCTGGCGTCAACTCGCTGCGCCGGAGCAGGGGAACCGGACCTCGGGCGCTTCCCCGGAAGAGTGGGTCGGGCGGGGTGCGGCTTCCGGAGCACCCGCCGCTATGCCATTCTTTGGCCGTGGTTGGAGCCAATGTCCCGGTGCGCACCCTTCGGGGTGCCGAAGCCGCCGTCGCGCGCCCCGGCGCATCGCTGCACGTCAGCGGAGCACCCGTGCGCCAAGCGTGCGCTGTGGGTGCGCCCTGCGGGCGCGGATCGGGCGGGGCGCGGCGATGAGTGCCGAGGAGCAGAACGAGCGGAGCGTCGAGCCCGGGGCCGAGGCCGCGACCGGCCAGGTGCCGGGTCAGGCCGGTGCGCCGGTCCGCGAGTCGCTGACTCCGCCGAGAACCCAGGCCGCGACCGGCAGCCCCCGGGTCCCCGGGCAGGCCGTGGCCGGTCAGGGCGGGGTGACCCCGGAGGCCTTCGTCACCGCAGCCGCCCCGATCGAAGCGGAGGACTCGGTTCCGTTCGGCCGGGTGCCGCCGCCCGCCGACCCGGTGGACGGCGACCGCCCGCCCTCCGACGCCGAGTTGACCGCCCTGGTCCGGGCCGGCGACGACACCGCGTACGAGGAGATCTACCGCCGGCACGCCGAGGCCGTCCGCCGCTACGCCCGCTCCTGCTGCCGTGACAGCTTCACCGCCGAGGACCTGGCCGGCGAGGTCTTCGCCCGCACCCTGCAGGCCCTGAAGGCCGGCAAGGGCCCCGAGTTCGCCGTCCGCGCCTACCTGCTGACGGCCGTGCGCAACGTCGCCGCCGCCTGGACCCGCAGTGAGCGGCGCGAGCAACTGATCGACGACTTCGGCGCCTTCGCGCAGACCGCGGCCGCCGCGGCGGTGGGGTACGACCTCGCCGACCCCGGCGCGGACGCCTGGGCGATGGCCCAGGCAGACCAGCGCATGGTGATGCAGGCCTTCATCGAACTGCCCGAGGACGACCGGGTGCTGCTCTGGCACACCGAGGTCGAGCAGGAGTCGCCGAAGACCGTCGCGGTCATGCTCGGCAAGACCGCCAACGCGACCGCCGTCCAGGCACACCGCGCCCGCTCCCGGCTGGCCGCCGCCTTCCTGCAGGCACACGTCTCGGGCAGCCAGGACCAGGGCTGCGAGGAGTACGCCAGCCGGCTCGGCCAGTACGCCCGCGGGGCGCTGCGCAAGCGGGCCTCCACCGAGGTGGGCGACCACGTGCGCGACTGTGCGCGGTGCACGGCCGCGCTGCTGGAGCTGGTGGACATCAACCACGCGCTGCGCCTGCTGCTGCCCGGTGGGGTGCTGCTCTGGGTGGGCGCGGGGACGTTCTCGGCCTTCGCCGCGGCTGCGGTGGCGGGTGGCGCGGTTGCCGGCGGGGCGGCGGCTGGTGGGGCCGCTGCTGCGGCTTCCGGGGCTTCCGGAGCCGGTGGGACTGCGGGTGCTGCCGCCGGCGCAGCCGGTGGCGGTGCTGCCGGTAGCGCAGCCGGTGGTGCCGCCGGCGCCGCGTCGGGTGGTGCCGCTTCAGGTGGCGGGTCGGCCGCGAGCGCCATTGCCGGGCAGGGGATCGGGGCGGCCGGCAAGGCCGCGATCGCCGCCGCCGTGGCCGTGGCCACCGTCGCCGCCGTCGCCTACGCGCTGAGCAGCTCGCCCGCCGCCGCGCCCCCGCCGCCGCGCCGCCCCCGAGCAGCGCACCCGCGAGCCCCCCGCCGCCACCGGCGGCGGTCGCACCCGCGCCCGTACCGACCCCGACCCCGACCCCGACCCCGACCCCGACCCCGGAGGCGTCCACGCCTCCCCCGCCGTCGCCGCCCCCCGCGCCGACCCCGTCGCCCACGCCGGCCAAGCCGAGGCCCACACCTTCGCCGACGCCCTCCGCCTCGCCCACCCCGACGCCGCCGGCACCGCCGTCCCCGGCAGCGCTGCCGCCGACGCTCTCGCCGGTGCCGAGCTTCGCGCCGCCACCGGTGCCCACACCGGTGGTCCCGACGGTGCTGCCCCCCGTGCCAGCGCCGCCGCCCCCGCCACCCACCAGCTTCTGGGTGGACGAGCTGCCGTTCAGCAAGGAGTCACACCGGGGCCGGTCGATCTCGCCGAGCATCGACCGCCACCACAGCGACTGGCTACTGCTGCAGCGTGACGGCCTGTCGATGGCCGGCGCCTCCTACAAGCGGGGCGTCAGCGTGCACGCGCCGTCGACCGTGACGATCGACCTCAACCGCCCCTGCTCGGCCTACGACGGCCTGGCGGGGGTGGACGACCTGACGCTCGCCCCCGGTGCCGTCCGCTTCTCGGTGCTCGGCGACGACGACCGCTCGCTGTGGCGCTCCCCCGCGCTGCACGCGGGCGACGCCCCGGTGCCGGTGCACGTCCCGCTGGCCGGCCAGCACTCGATCCAGCTGGTGGTCACACCGGTGGACGGGTACTGGTCGACCGGGATCCTGGCGGACTGGGCGAACGCGCAGTTCAGCTGCTGAGCGTTCAACTGCTGGGCGTTCAACTGCTGAGCGTTCAGCCGGCGGGCTGAGGCCGGATCAGACGGCGCAGGCCCCGTCGGCGCAGGCCTCGCCGTCGGTGGTCTCCGCCTTGGCGGCCGCGCCGGTCTCGGCGGCGACCTGCTGCAGGACCTTCAGGAAGGTCTCCGTCTCCTGGCCGCCCTGGACCGCCCACTGGCCCTCGAAGACGAAGGTCGGCACCGCGCTGATGCCGATCGCGCGGGCCTCGGCGAGCTGCGCCCGCACCTGGGCCACGCCCTCCTCGCCGGCCAGGTACGCCGTCACCCGGTCCCGGTCCAGCCCGGCCGTGACGGCCACCTCGGTGAGCGCGGCGCGGTCGCCCACGTCCACGCCGTCCGTGAAGTGCGCCTTGAGCAGCGCCTCCTTGAGCGCCCCCTGCACCTTCGCCCCGTACTCGGTCTCGGCCAGGTGCAGCAGCCGGTGGCCGAGGAAGGTGTTGGCGTGCAGCGCGCTGTCGAAGTCGTACTCGATGCCCTCCGCCTTGCCCAGCTGCGTGACCCGGTCGTCCATCGCCCGCGACTGCGGCCCGTACCGCTCAGCCAGCCACTCCCGGTGCGGGCTCGCCGTCTCCGGCGCGTCCGGCACCAGCTGGTACGGGCGGTAGACCACCTCGACCTCGCCGTCGAACTTCTCCAGCGCCTGGTCGAACCGGCGCTTGCCGATGTAGCACCAGGGGCAGGCGATGTCGGAGTAGATCTCGACCTTCATGGGGGCTGGCTCCAGTGTCGCTCGGGGGTGAACGTGAAAGTTCAACCAAAATGTCCGGCCCCGCATTCCCGGACCACCGACAGGAGCTGCCGATAGCATCTCGAGCGTCAGCGTGTTCGAGCAGGCGGGGGCCCACATGGCAGACACCGGTGGACAGTTCACCATTCATCCGGGAGACGTGCAGGCCGTCGCGCCGACCTTCTCGCAGCAGAGCGCCAGTCTGCAGACCGCTCTGGAGTCCCTCAAGCAGAGCCTGACCGGCCTCGGCGCGCCCTGGGGCGACGACAAGCAGGGCAAGGAGTTCGGCGACGCGTACTCCCCGCCGCACGACTCGGTGATCGCATCGATCGGCGTCCTCGTCCAAGGCCTGGAGAGCATCCACGACGGCCTGGCCGCCCACGCGGACAACCACACCCGGGCCGACCAGTACAGCGCCCAGCAGTTGCCGAAGCAGTCCGCCCGGCTGGCGGAGTGACGCGCGATGGGTGAATCCGAGGCGGCGAAGCTGGTCCGCGAGGTGACCGGCATGTGGTGGCCGGCCGCCGACTCCGACAAGCTCCGCCAGGCCGCCGACGCCTGGAAGGCCATGGGCAAGGCGCTGGACGACGTCACCGGCCCCACCAACCAGGCCGCGCAGAGCGTCACCGGCACCAGCTCCGGCCCTGCCATCGACGCGTTCGCGAAGTTCTGGGGTCAGTACTACAGCAGTGGCAAGGGCTGGCTGCCCGACACCGCCAACGCCTGCCGCCAGATCGCGAAGGCGCTGGACGACTTCGCCGACGCGGTCGACAAAGCGGTGGACAAGCTCGAAGAGGAAGCCGCCATCGTCGGCGCGACGCTGGTCGCCGGCACGGCCCTGGCCTTCTTCACCGCCGGCCTCTCCGAGGCGGCCGCCGGGGCCGCGACTGCGGGAATCATCGCCGCTGCCGACGGCCTCGGCATCGCGGTCTCCGAAACCGTCGCCACCATCGCCGCGACCACGCTGACCGGCGCGGCCTTCGGCGCGGTCGAATCCGTCGCGGTCGATGTCGCCGTCGCCCAACCGGTGCGGATGTCCTTCGGCGACGGCGGCTTCAGTGGCACCGAGATCCTGGACGCGGCCGAGACCGGCGGCTTCGCGGGCGGCGCCACGGGCGGCCTCGGCTCCGGTGCCCGTGCCCTGAGCCAGGCCGCCGACGGCAGCACCTCCGCGCTGCTCAACGGCCTCGGCCGGATGTCCACCGGCCTGGACAGCCTGCCCGGGCGGATGGCCACCGGCGCGGCGCTGGGGGCCGGTCAGGACGCCCTGTTCAACGGCGGAGACGTAAACCTGCTGGACGTGGCGACGGGGGCGGTCGGCGGCGCGGCGGGACCCCGGGGCGGCAGACGCCCCGAGGTGGACGGACTCGGCGACGGCTACCTCCCCAAGACATCGGGCTCCGACTACATCGAGGGCGCCCAGTCGCCCGAGGCGGAACAGGCCTACCAGCGGATTCGCCAGACGACCGGCGACACCGCCCGGATCGCGGGGAATACGAAGATCAGCCAGGACGTGCTCGACCGAATCAAGGACCACATCTTCAATACGGTCCACCAAGACGTCCCGGTCCCGCCGACCGGGGAACTCCGCACCGGCCGGTTCGCACCCATCGACAATATCGCGGACCTGTGGACAAAGGCGGAAGCCGGAACGCTCGACGCCGACGAGTCGGTCAGGTTCAAGAAGTGGGCCATGCACGAAGGTGTCGAGAGTATCCTCATGGCCAACGGAATGCCCTACCGCGCCGGCGTGTGGGAGGACGGGGTCAATTTCCCCGCGCCGGACTCGTGGGGGGCCCACGATGTGGCACCCCACGAGTACCACCCCACCGACCCCTTCGTGGCTTGGCCGAATCGCGGACTCGACAAGCCCGGCTTTCCCATCGCCGATAACCTGTCAAATCTGGACGAGGTTGCTGCCATCGTCCTCGGAAGGAAAACGCAGTGAGCACTTCGCCCGAATCCGTCGCAGCGCGACTCCTCAAGGTCGACTGGACCCCGAGTGGCGCTTACACCCGGCAGCGAATCTCACTGATGCGCGAATTCCTGCGGCGGAGCGCCCTCTGGTCGGAGCAGCTCGGGTCCGACGAGTGGCCGTTCTTCGACATCGCCTACCTGGTGGACCCGACGGTGCGGGCCGCGCCCGAAATCGTGGCTGCGGTGGCCGGCGGCAGCGCGCAGCAGAATGTGACGGTCAGTCGGAGCTGCGAATGGGCACTGCATTTCGCGGCCCTGCGGGAATCCGGAAAGGCGCCGTTGCAGCTGCCCGATCCGTTCGAGCCGCTGCTGACCCTGTTCGAGCACGGCGGCGGGTTCAACCTCGATGGCACGGGGATGATCGATATCGACTTCAACGCCAGCATGGCCCGGGGAAGCCGTGCGCAGTGGCTGGCCGCCGGGCCCGGGGCCTATTCGTAGATCTTCGCCGCGGAGAGCTGCAGCGCGACCGACCGCCAGGTGACCGGTTCGAGCTCGGCGTGCAGCGGGGAATCGGCGGCGACCCAGGAGGCCCAGCCGGCCAGCCAGCCGTGCAGGGTGCGGTGGGCCCAGCTGCCGCCGTCGCCGACCCACTCGCCGCGCTCGGCCTTCGCCCGCATCTCGCGCCGGTCGCGGGCGAAGTCGACGGCGAGCGCGGCCGCGTAGGCGCGCAGGTCGGCCGCGCCGGCCACGTCCTCGGAGTCGAGCTGCGGGTCGGCGACAGCGAGGTTGGTCTCGCCCGGGGCGGTGCGCAGGACGTCCAGTTGGCAGGCCAGTCCTCGCCATCCCGGACCGGCGTCCGCGGCCTGGCCCCTCAGCAGGAGGACCCAGGCCCAGAGGAAGCCGTCCACCGTGCGGTTGGTCCAGCGCGTCGCCACCGGAAAGCCGGGGTCCCGCTCCTGGCACACCTGCTCGCAGTCGTACGCGAGGAGCCGCAGGTAGCAGGCGAAGTCCTGACGGGAGCTCACCTGCCAGGCCTCGAGGCTTAGCGGTATCGGCATGCCGAGAGGCTAGCCGACCTCACCCGCGCCCGGCCCCACCAGGTCGCTCGGGTCGGTGTTGGCGCCGCACAGGATGACGGCCACCCGCTCACCCGGCAGCGGGCGGTGGACCGTGAGGCCGGCCAGGGCGGTGGCGGCGGCGTGTTCGGCGGCGATCCGGTGCTGGTCCCAGAGGGACTGGCGGGCCTCGATGATGGCGGAGTCGGGGACGAGCACCGAGTGCACGCGGTCCTGCTGGGCCGCGTGCAGGGCATTGGCGGAGGCCCGACGGGCGCCGAGCGAGTCGGCGGCGACGGAGGAGACCGGGACGTCGACGGGGTGACCGGCGGCCAGTGCGGCGTTCAGTGCCCGGCAGTGCTCGGGTTCGACGGCGACCACCCGGATGCCGTGGTGCCGGGCGGCGGTGGCGACGCCCGCGAACAGGCCGCCGCCACCGACCGAGAGCACCACCGTGTCCAGGGTGGGGAGTTGGCGGGTGATCTCGTCGAGGAGGGTCCCCGCGCCGGCCGCGATCAGCGGGTGGTCGTAGGCGTGCGAGGCCAGTGCGCCGGTGGCGTTGGCGAACTCCTCGCAGGCGGCGAGCGCTTCGGCGTACTCGGTGCCGGTGAGGCGGACCTCGGCGCCGTACGAGCGCAGCTTGGCGACCTTGACCTCCGGCGCCGTCTTGGGCAGGAAGACGGTGGCCCGCACCCCTTGGCGCTGCGCCGCCCACGCGCAGGCGAGCCCCGCGTTGCCGCCGGAGGCGATGGTCACGCCGGTGTCGGGCAGGGTGCCGGCCTCGCGGTGCGCGGCGAGGAAGTTCTGCGCACCGCGCGCCTTGAAGCTCCCGGTGTGCTGCAGGAACTCCAGCGCGAACCAGAGCTCGGGCCCGGCCGGGGCGAGGGTGACCGGCCGGACCTGGCCGGCGATGCGGTCGGCGGCCTGCTTGACGTCGCCGTAGCTGAGGTGCGGCACTCGGATGATCTCCTTGCTGACAGGGGCTCGCCTCCCATCATGTCGGTTACGGTAACGGGTCCGGTTGCCTGACCCCGCCCACCACCTTGTAGGTCTGGTCGGTGACAGGGTTGCCGTTCGAATCCAGCGTTGCGACGCGCTCGGTGCCGTTTCCGGCTGCGTCGGTCGTACGGCTGGTCAGCGTGCTGCTGCCGTCCGACTTCCTTTCGGAATTGGTGACCGACGCGTTGCCCTGCGCATCGACCTCGCCCTCCGCGCTGGCCGTGGAACCGTCACTTGCCTGGTCGCTCCGCGTGAACGATGAGGAGCCATCGCTGTTCTTGGTGCGGTCGATGGTGTACTCGGTGGTGACGCCGCCAGGCATGGCCTCGGTACCGGTCTCGTGCTCGGTCCCACTGCCGTCCGGGTTCCTGGTGGTTTGCAGATCCCGTTGCTGGTTGCCGTTGGCATCGGTGTCGGTCTCGTGGGTCGTCACGACTCCGGTGTTCGGGTCGGTGCTCTCGGTGCTGATCTTCGACTCGCCCGTGGCCGGGTCCGTGGTGTGCGAAGCGGTACCGGTGGCCACCGGGGTGCCGGCGGAATCGACGGTACTGATGGTCGACGTGGTGTCCCCGGTGACCGGATCGGTGGTCGTACTGGTGGTGGTGGTCAACCCGGTGTCCGGGTCGGTTGTCACGGTCACGACTGGATCCGCCATGGTGAACCTCCCGAGGCGTCCCGCAGGCGTCTGCCCGGCTGACGACGGTGGACGGCACCATTCTCCTCGTAAGTGGGCCCAGGCGCTCAGTGGTGAAGGGTGAGCGTGAGCAGGACGGTGGCGATGGGGACGAGCGCCGCGAACGAGACGGCGTACGCGGTAGCGCGGGCGCGGGGTGAGGGGAAGTCAGCGGGGTCGGTTTTGCGGGGGCATCGGGTCATGCGGGATCGGTCGTGGGGTTCAAGGCCTCGGCGAGGAGCAGGAGTTCGGTCGGATAGAGGGGGCGGAGCCGGGCGAGGACGGTGCCGTTGGGGAGGATGCACCAGCCGTCCGAGAGGTCGGGCAGGTCGACTTCCGCATCGATGAGCGCGGTGGTGAACGCGGCGAGGGCGGCCACCGCTTGGTGACGGGGGTGGCTGCTCATGTGGGCTTCACCAGCCAGCGGGGGTCGGCTTCCCATTCCGGACCGCCGTGTTCGGGGCGCAGGTAGATGCGGGGGCCGACCCGGTCCATGAAGGTGCCGAGCCGGTCGTTGAGGACGTCGTAGACCAACTCGCCGCGCTGGACCGGGAGATAGCTGACCTCGGGCGGGCGGGCATCGCCGGGGACGATGGTGGGGTAGGCGGGGCCGAGGCGCAGGGTGGCCTCGGGGCGGCCGCCACAGTTCGCGGGACAGGCGCACTCGGGAAGGGTGCGGTCGGCGAAGGCGGAGGGGGGATAGATGGCGGCGCTTTTCTGACTATCGGTCATTAGGGAAACTCCACGGGGCATTTGGGGAGCGGGAACTTCACTTTCCGTGCCACAAGGGTTGCGCTTCGAAGTTAGTGTTGGGAAGGCATCGCAAGTTCCAGGTTTGTCAGACGGAACAAGGAGGGGTCGGTCATGGCCTTCGAACCTCGCGAGCTTCACCCGGGCCGATCGGCACGGGACTTGTACGGCTGGGAGATCCGGCGCCACCGCAAGATGGCCGGGGACATGTCGATGACGCGGCTCGCCGAGGTGCTGAAGTTCTCGAAGGCGCACCTCTCGCGGATCGAGTGCGCCGAGTCCCTGCCGCCGGAGGGGCTCTCGGAGAAGCTGGATGCGGCGTTCGGGACGGACGGGGTGTTCCTTCGGCTGTACCCACTGGCGAAGAAGGAGCAGTTCCCGAACCGCTACCGGCGGTACATGGAACTGTCCAACGAAGCAGTCGCGTTCGAGAGCTATACCGACACCGTGCACGGCCTGCTGCAGACCCCCGCTTTCGCTGCGGCAGCCCTGAGAGCGGGCGATCCGTTCGCGAGCGCAGAGGAGATCGCGCAGAAAGTGGCCGCTCGACTGCAGCTACAGGAGCGCCTACGCGGGGCCGCACCACCCCAGTACTGGTTCATCCTGGACGAGAGCGGGTTGCGCCGGGCCGCTGGTGAACCGCACGTCATGCGCGACCAACTCCAGTCGCTGCTGGACGCAAGCATGATGCGAAATGTAACCCTGCAGATCCTGCCGTTCTCTGCCGGCTTCCACTCGGAAACGGGTGGGTCGCTGACCTTGCTCACGCTTCCCAACGGGAAGGTCGTCGCCTACGAAGAGGGCAGCCGTTCAGGCTCGTTGATCGAGGAATCGGACGCCGTCGCGAAGCGTGACGCGTACTACGATCTTCTCAGGGCTCAGGCCCTGTCGCCTCGGGACACCCAGGCGATGCTCAGCGTGGCCTTGAAGGGATTCGAAGATGCAGCCCCAAAAGCAGCCCGCCCAGTGGCGGAAGAGTAGCCACAGCAACAACGATGGCGGCGCGTGCATCGAGGTGGACGACGCCAACCCCGGCCACGTCCGCGACTCCAAGGACCCCGAGGGCCCCGTCCTCTCGTTCCCCCCGACCTCGTGGAACGCCTTCGTCCGTGCAACTGCAAGCGGGGAGTTCGTGTGAGCTGGCGGAAGAGCACCTACAGCAACAACGACGGCGGCGAGTGCATCGAGGTCAACGACGCCCACCCCGGCCAGGTCCGCGACTCCAAGGACCCCGAGGGCCCCGTCCTCTCGTTCCCGCCGGCCTCCTGGAACGCCTTCATTCGCGAGTTCGCTCGCCACTGATCGTCCCGAGCCACCGCTGCGCCTCGCCCGCGCTCGACAGCCTCACGACCTCCAGGTGCGGGTGCGCGGCGAGGCGTTCGGCTGTGTTCTTCCGCTTCACTCCGTGCCGCGCCCAGGCCCAGCGGACCGGGTGCTCCGGGTCCAGCAGGAGGCCGCGCCAGGTCTCGCGGTTTCCGTTCCACAGCTCGCGCCGGAACGCCACGCGGCTGAGCGAGCGCTTGATCACCCGCCACATGACGGTCCGTCGGGGCAGGTCCAGCCAGACCAGGGTGTCCGCCCGGCGCCACAGCAGGTCACCCAGCGCCCCCTGGTACTGCTCCTCGCAGACCCAGGCCTCGCCCGCCGTGAACTGCTCCACCTCGGCCTCGAACTCCGGCCGCTTCACCCAGCCGGGCCCGTGGTGCAGCGCGTCCAGTTCCACCCTGGGCAGCCCGAACCGGGCCGCCAGCTCGGTCGCCATCGTGGTCTTGCCCGCACCCGAGATGCCCGCGACGATCACCCGTTCCATGCCGCCCATCATCACCTGTCCTCAGCACAGCCATCCTCATCACCGCCGTCCTCGTCACCTCCGGGCCGGCGGCGCCGGAACCACCAGCACCGGGCAGGCCGCGTGGTGCACGGCGGCCGTGCTCACCGAGCCGAGCAGCAGTCGGCTGAAGCCGCCGTTGCCGCGCGTGCCGATCACCAGCGTGTGCTGGCCCACCGAGCCGGCCAGCACCACCTCGACCACCTGGCCGAGCACCACATGAAGCGTCAACTCACCCTCGAAGGGCCGGTGTCGGGCCCGCTCCACCAGGCCGACCGCGCGGCGCAGACCGTCGCCCATGCTGCCGTTGAGCTGCTCCACGCTCTCCTGCATCAGCTCGGCCATCCCGGGCGGGTAGCCCCCGGGCGAGGGGTTCACCACGCCCAGCACGTACAGCGGCAGCTCGTACCGCTCCGCCTCGGTCATCGCCCGGTCCAGCGCCCAGAGCGAGCCGTCGGAACCGTCGCAGGCCGCCAGGATGCCGGGCGGGGTGGGGGTCGGGGCGGAGGTGGAGACGGGGATCGGGTCGACGGCCGGCTCGGTGGTGGTCATGCAGCCCATGATGGGTCGGCCGATGGTGGAAACTGGTGATTGACGGACCATCAGCGGGAGAGGGTGCGGGGTTGAACGGCTCGACGGTGCAGGACTTCGACCGGCGGATCGACCCCTACCGGTCGGAGCTGCTCACGCACTGCTACCGGATGCTCGGTTCGGTGCACGACGCCGAGGACCTGGTCCAGGAGACCTGTCTGCGGGCCTGGCGGGCCCGGGACCAGTACGACGAGTCCAAGGCCTCGCTCCGGACCTGGCTGTACCGGATCGCCACCAACGCCTGCCTGACCGCGCTGAAGGGCCGTGGCCGACGACCGCTGCCGTCCGGTCTGGTCGAGCCGAGCGATCCCACCGGGCCGCTGGTCCCGGGTACCGATGTCAGCTGGCTGCAGCCGTTCCCGGATGCCCGGCTGGCCGAGGGCGATCCGGCGGCCGCGCTGGTGGCCAGGGGCAGTCTGCGGCTCGCCTTCGTGGCGGCGATGCAGGTGTTGTCGGCCCGCCAGCGCGCGGCCCTGATCCTGCGCGAGGTGCTCGACTTCTCGGCCGCCGAGGCCGCGCAGATCCTCGGCACCAGCACGGCTGCCGTGAACAGTTCGCTGCAGCGGGCCCGCGCGCGGCTCGGTGAGGCGGGCGTCTGCGAGGCGCGGATCGAGGAGCCGTCGCAGGCCGAGCAGCGGGCGATGGTCGACCGCTACGTCGAGGCGTTCCTGCGGGCCGATGTGGCGGCGATCAAGCAGCTGCTGACCGAGGACGTGCTGATGGAGATGCCGCCGATGGTCAACTGGTTCGTCGGACCCGAGGCGTACGGCCAGTTCATGACCTGGGTCTTCACCGACGGCCGCACCGACTGGCGGGCGCTGCCGGTCTGGGCGAACGGGCAGCCTGCGGTGGCCGCCTACCTCCGTGCGGCAGACGGCGCGTACCGGCTGCACACCCTGCAGGTGTTCACCGTCACGACGGCGGGGATCAGTCGCAACTCGGTGTTCCAGGAACCGGAGGTGTTCGCGGCGTTCGGGCTGGCGCCCCAGCTCTGAGCAGAGCCGATGAGCGCCGGCCCGAACGCCGTTCGATCAGCCCGCCTGGACCGGGCTGTTGTGGTACGCGGCGACCAGCCAGCCGCTGTCGCGCCGCTCCAGCACCCAGGTCGCGTTGACCATGCGCTCGGCGGGCACCTCGGTCTCACCGGCGAACAGGACGCCGGTCTCGCTGATCACCACGGCGGCGTCGGCGCCGAGGAAGCGGAGCTGGTCGACCCGGTTGATCGTGGTCGAGCCCTTCAGCGGGCCGGCGAAGCCGCCGGCCATGCTCCGGCGGATCTCCTCCCGGCTGCTGCGGTAGCTCCCGGGCAGGATCGCGCTGGCGTCCTCGGTGTAGTCGGCGACGAACCCGTCGGCATCGCCGTCGTCCCAGGCCTGGTAGAGGCCGGCCAGCACCGCGTGGATGGCGGCCTCGTCGGCCTCGCGGAACCGGGCGGGCTGTGAGGCCTGCTCGGACCGCTGGGACTGCTCGGACTGCTGGGTGGTCATGGTTCTGCTCCTCGTCGGTGTGCGTGTCACGGACCCTTCGACGGGCCCACGAGTACATACCGAGGCGGTCGGCGGAACTCATCGCGCCGGAGAACCGGCTTCAGGCGAACCGCGCTCCAGCCACCGCCCGCCGCTGCGGCATCGGCAACCCCGTCCAGCAGTTGCCGCCCCGCCGCGCCTCGAAGCGGCGCAGCCACAGCTCGACCGCCACCAGGTCGGCGAGGCCGTCCAGCCCGCCCGGTGGCAGGTCCGAGTACGGGTCCACCGCCCGCCCGAGCGCCCGGCGCACGGCCGGCAGGTCGATCAGGCCGGCCTCCGCCAGCAGCGGCGCGTGGAACAGGTCGGCGAGCGCGTCCGCGGCCTGCCGCAGCCCGCTGCGCGCGGCCTCGGCCCGGTCGGGGCGCGGTGCCCGGCCCCAGTCGGCGGGCAGGTCGGAGCGCCCCGCGCCGGCCAGCACCGCGCGCAGCAGGGCGTGCCGGGCGCCGGGCTGCAGGCGGACGTCCGCCGGGAGCAGCCGCGCCGCGCGGATCACCCGATTGTCGAAGAACGGCGCGTGCAGCCGCTGTCCCACGTGCTCGGCGGCCTGCATCAGCACCCGGTAGTGGCCCGCGTGGTGGTGCAGCGCCAGGCGGGCCCGGTGGGCGCCGGGGTGCAGCACCGGCTCGGGGCCGCGCCCCGCGAGCCGGAGCCGCAGGGCCACCTCGCTGAGCGCGTCGTCGGAGAGCCAGCGGGCCGCCGGGCCGGGGACCACCCAGGCCAGGTCGGCCACCGAATAGGCGCCCGCGGTGAGTCGCGCGCCGGGGCGGGCACTCCCGCGCTCGGGTCCCCGACGGGCCGTCAGCTGCACGGCGGCGTCGTCCATGGCGTCCGCGTACCGCACCCGGGCCAGTTTGCGGGCCGCGCGCAGCACGGTGACGGGGGTGCGGACGGCGCCGGTCAGGGTGCCCGCGATCGCCCGGTCGACGCCTGCCAGGGCGGCCACCGGCGGCAGCAGTTCGCGGGGTCGGCCGTCCCGGATCAGGTCGGCCAGCCGGGCCGGGTGGCCGTCGAGCACCTGGCGGGCGCCGTGTCCGGTGAGGTGGTCGGTGCCGCCCGCGCCGAGTCGGGCGGCGGTGGCGGCGGCCGTGATCAGGGCGCGGTCGGGGGCGTCGGTGAGCGGGCCGGCCAGCGGATCGTCGGCGAGTTCGGCGTACGGCAGGGTGCGCGGCTCCACGGACAGCACGGTGTGGCGCAGCCGCGGGCGGCCGGGATCGTGCGGGGGCTGCGGGGCGGTGCGCGGGGACTCGCGGGAGGTGACGGCGGTGAGCAGGTCGGGCGGCGGCTCCGCCGGCCGGTCCGCCGGCTGCGGGCGGGCCCAGGAGCCCTTGGTGGCGCCGGTCCTGGGCGCCGGTTCGGTCGGGGCCGGCGGCCGTGCGGGCGCGGGGCCGATCGGGACGGCGGCCGCGAGCAGGGCCAGCGCCGGGGAGGCGGTGCCGTAGGAGAGGTCGGCGCCGATCCGGGGGCGGCCGGGCAGGCCGCTGCCGGTGGGCGCGTTGCGGATCCGGGAGCGGACGGCCTCCAGCAGACTGCGCGTCAACTCCCGTACTGCGGGAGCCTCACCCTGGGGAGTGGCGGGCTGGTCGGTGTCGTAGGCGGTGACGTGCGGGCGACCGCCGCGAATGGCCAGGGTGTGGCCGGGCGGGACCCGGTGCACGCCGGTGTACGGGGTGCCGGTGCCGATCGCCTCGGGGGACTCCGGGCAGGCGAGGGCGGCGGCGAGGTGGCCGGTGTCCAGGGTGGCGCCGACCAGGTCGGCGAGCGGCAGGCCGGCGGTGGCGAAGGCCGTGCCGCCGCACCAGGGGGTGTGGAAGACCTGCTGCAGGCCCGCGAGGTCGGTGAGCAGCAGGGTGCTGCGGGTGCCGATCCGCAGCACCACGGTGTAGCTGCCGGGCCAGCCGCTCAGGTGCCGGACGGCGCCGCCGCGGGCGGCGGCCAGACCGGCGGCGAGTTCCTGGTCGGCGGCGCCGCAGTGGCCGAGCACCAGCAGACGGGCGGTGGCCTCGGTGTCCTCGCTGAGGTCGGCTGGGGCCTGGACGGCGGTGGGGGCGCCCTTGGGGCGCAGCACGAACTGCCGGATCTCGTCCGGGCGCCAGTCGCCGACCGCCCAGAGCGGGTCGGGGCCGGTCCACAGCTCGGTGGCGGCCAACGGGCGGACCGCGGCCAGGACCTGCTGCACCTCGTGGTTGTGGCGGGCCCGGGTCGCACTACCGCTCCAGCCGGCCAGCCACCGCATCGCGCCTCCCGTGCCTCGTGCTCCGTGGAGACATGGTGCCACTGCGGGAGCGGTGCGGCGTGGGGCGTGCAGGGTCGGGTGATTCCGTGCGGGGACAGGCCAATTCGGGCACCTGAGCGGATCGGGGTTGGTTGCCGCGCGGTCCGGGCCTCCCCCTCCGTGGCCCGGGCCGCGCGGCGCGGGCGGCGCAGGCCGGGTCTACCCGGCGGTGGCCGCCCGAGCTCCGAGGACCCGTCGACCGGGCTGAGGGACGGGACGGCCCGCTCCCGTCCGCCAGTGCGGGCCGTCCACCTGGCCGCTGCCTCCCGGCGGCGGCACGGGCGCCGCGCGTCCGATTCGCGGCGCCCCGCTGCACCGTTCCTCCGCCAGCCTGGCGGCTGGGAGGTGCCCCCTCGGTCATGGCCATGCCGATATGGCCGAAAAGCGGCGTAAGCCCGGGAGGGCATCCGCATGCCCTCCCGGACCTCGGCCACCGCCCGCGGGGAACTGAGGCAGCGGCATCCCCCGGCCCGCCGGGTCCTCGACGGCGGGCCGACCCACTGCCACTAGCGAACTGCCGGGACGCCCGTGGAACCAGGGGGCACAGGTGGGCGCACGTCAACACAGGACCGGAGCACGCCACTCCTCCTGACGACACCCGATCCACCCGGGCCGGCCACACCCCGTCAACGGCTCCCCGAAAGAGTCCCCCGCGCAGGCGATTGCGAACCGATGCTGCGTCATCTCCGGTACGCGATCCCGCCATCCGGAATATCTACCCTTAACCCTGGGAACCCGGCCGACTACGCTAGGTGCCACCGCGCCGGGCACGCCACGCCCGCGCCACCCAAGCCTCACCCGTACAAGGGGGGCCGTCGTATGAGCATCACCTCGCGAGGACCGAACGAGCGGCTCGGTACCCTGCTGACGCAGGCTCAGATCAGCAATGCCGGCCTGGCCCGCCGGGTCAACGACCTGGGCGCCCAGCGCGGCTTGACGCTGCGCTACGACAAGACCTCGGTGGCTCGCTGGGTGAGCAAGGGCATGGTCCCGCAGGGCCCGGTCCCGCACCTGATCGCCACCGCGATCGGCGGCAAACTCGGCCGCCCCGTCCCACTGGAGGAGATCGGCCTCGGCGACACCGACCCGACGCCCGAACTCGGCCTGGCCTTCCCGCGCGAGGTGGCCGAGGCGGTGCGCTCCGCCACCGACCTGTGGCGGGTCGACCTCGACCTGCGGCGTGGCCCCGGCGGCGGGCGGTGGAGCGACAGCCTGGCCGGCACCTTCTCGGTGGCCGCGTACGCGACGCCGGTGTCCCGCTGGCTGATCAGCCCGGCCGACGGATCGGTGGCCCGCGGGGAATCGGAGGGGTCCGCCGCTGCCGCACTCCCCGGCCCGCGCTCCGGCGGCTTCCGCGTCGGCCAGTCCGATGCCGCCAAACTGCGCGAGGCCGCCCAGGAGGCCCGCCGCTGGGACTCCAAGTACGGCGGCGGGGACTGGCGTTCCTCGATGGTCCCGGAGTGCCTGCGGGTGGAGGCCGCGCCGCTGCTGCTCGCCTCGTACAGCGACGCGGTGGGCCGCGCGCTCTTCGGCGCCACCGCCGAACTCACCAGACTGGCCGGCTGGATGGCCTTCGACACCGGCCAGCACGAGGCCGCCCAGCGGTACTACATCCAGGCCCTGCGACTGGCCCGGGCAGCCGCCGACGTCCCGCTCGGCGGCTATGTGCTGGCCTCGATGAGCCTGCAGGCCTGCTACCGCGGCTTCGCCGAGGAGGCCGTCGACCTCGCCCAGGCCGCCCTGGAGCGCAACCGGGGCCTGGCCACCACCCGCACCATGAGCTTCTTCCACCTGGTCGAGGCCAGGGCCCAGGCCAGGGCCGGCAACGCGGCGGCGTGCTCGGCGGCGCTCGCCGCCGCCGAGAGCGCGCTGGAACGCTCACGCGCCGGTGACCCCGATCCGGCGTGGATCGACTTCTACGCCTACGACCGGCTCGCCGCCGACGCCGCCGAGTGCTTCCGCGACCTCGGCATGCCCGCCAAGGTCCGCCAGTTCACCCGCGAGGCGCTGGCCCGCCCGACCGAGGGCTTCGTCCGCTCGCACGGCCTGCGGCTGGTGGTCTCCGCGATGGCCGAGGCCGAGGCCGGCAACCTGGACGCCGCCGTGGAGGCCGGCGCCCGCGCCGTCGAGGTGGCCGGGCGGATCTCCTCCCAGCGCAGCCGGGAGTACGTGCTGGAGATGCTGCGCCGCCTGGAACCCTTCCAGGGCGAGCAGCGGGTGAAGGAGCTGGCGGAACGGGCGCGGCTGGTCCTGGCGGGGGCGGCGACCTAGTGGCATGGGCGGCGGGGGCGGACTACGACGTCCTGGTCGTGGGCGGCGGGATCGTCGGGCTCTCCACCGCCTGGGCGCTGGGCCGGGAGCGGCCCGGCCTGCGGGTCGCGGTGCTGGAGAAGGAGACCCGGGTCGCCGCGCACCAGACCGGCCACAACAGCGGCGTGATCCACAGCGGCGTCTACTACCGCCCCGGCTCGCTCAAGGCGCGGTACGCGGTCGCGGGGGCGGCGGCGATGGTGAAGTTCTGCGCGGAGTACGGGCTGCCCTGCGAGGTGACCGGGAAGCTGATCGTGGCGACCTCCCAGGCGGAGCTGCCCCGGCTGGCGGCGCTCGCCGAACGGGGACGGGCCAACGGCATCCCGGTCCGGGAGTTGACGGCCAGTCAGATCGGCGAGTACGAGCCGGCGGTGGCCGGTCTCGCGGCCCTGCACGTGGCCACCACCGGGATCTGCGACTTCACCGAGGTCGCCCGCGGCTACGCCCGGCTCGCCACCGAGGCCGGGGCCGAGCTGCACACCGGCTGCGAGGTGCTGGCCGTCGACCGGCGCGCGGACGCCGTCACCGTGCACACCGCCGACGGGCGCGAGCTGCGCTGCGCGGTGCTGGTCAACTGCGCCGGGCTGCACAGCGACCGGGTGGCCGAGCTGGCCGGGGACGACCCCGGGGTGCGGATCGTGCCGTTCCGCGGCGAGTACTACGAACTGCGTCCGGCCGCCCGGGGCCTGGTCCGCGGGCTGGTCTACCCCGTCCCCGACCCGGCCTTCCCGTTCCTCGGCGTCCACCTCACCCGCGGCATCCACGGGGACGTGCACGTCGGGCCGAACGCCGTCCCCGCGCTGGCCCGGGAGGGGTACGACTGGCGCACCGTCCAGCCGGGCGAGCTCGCCCGGACCCTGGCCTTCCCCGGCACCCGGCAGCTGGCCCGCCGGCACTGGCGCTACGAGTGCGGCGAGCTGCACCGCTCGCTCTCCAAGCGCGCCTTCACCCGAGCCGTGCGGCGGCTGCTCCCGGGGGTGCGCGCGGAGGACCTCGTCCGGGCCGGTGCGGGCGTGCGGGCCCAGGCGGTGGCCCGCGACGGCGCACTGCTGGACGACTTCGCCTTCGCGGGCTTCGACCCGGCCGACCCGCACTCCCCGCGTCGCACCGTCCACGTGCTCAACGCCCCCTCCCCCGCCGCCACCGCCTCGCTGCCGATCGGCCGGGAGATCGCCCGCCGGGCCCTGGCCGCCCTCGCCGCCGGGGGGTCATGAGAACGGCCCCCGTAGAATCGACGGCATTGTGACTTCGACTGCCCCCACCCCCCAGCTCCCCGTCCAGCGGCCGTCCGCGCGCCTGTCGGCCGCTCCGGCGGGCTACCCGGCGCCGATGTACCCGCACAAGGCGACCGAGGAACAGCACCGCGAGCACCGGATCCGGACCTTCCAGCCGCGCCGCGGTCGGATGACGCCCGCGCAGGCGGGAGCGCTGGACCGGAACTGGGAGAAGTGGGGCATCGCGATCGACGGGACGCCCCTCGATCTCGGGCAGGCCTTCGGCGGCCTGCCGGTCACCCTGGAGATCGGCTTCGGGATGGGCGAGACCACGGCCGCGATGGCCGCCGCCGACCCGGGCACCGGGATCCTGGCGGTGGACGTGCACACCCCCGGGCACGGGAACCTGCTCAACCTGCTGGAGCAGAACGGCGCGCAGAACGTCCGCCCGGCCGCCGGGGACGCGATCATCCTGCTGCGCGACATGCTCGCCGACGCCTCGCTGGCCGGCCTGCGGGTCTACTTCGCCGACCCGTGGCCCAAGCCCAAGCACCACAAGCGCCGCCTGGTGCAGCACGGCTTCCTGGACCTGGTGCTGCCGCGGCTGGCCCCCGGTGCGCTGGTGCACTGCGCCACCGACTGGGAGCCGTACGCCGAGCAGATGGTGGAGGTCCTCTCGGCCCGCCCCGAGCTGGTCAACCTGCACCCCGAGGGCGACGGCAGCGGCTGGACGGACGGCCGCGAGGACGGCACCGTCCCCGGCTACGCGCCGCGCCCCGAGTGGCGCCCGCTGACCAAGTTCGAGCGCGCCGGGATCGCCAAGGGCCACGTGGTGCACGACCTGCTGTTCCGGAAGGCCTGACGCCGGGCCCCGGCGGCCCTACGCTTTTCGGGTGAGCAGTCCGATCAGTGCCCGCCCCACCGGGAGTGCGCTGCTGCTCGCCGCCCTGCTGGGCTGCACCGGGCTGCTGGTCCACCAGGTGCAGCGGCAGACCGGCACCACCGGGCTGCTGGTCGGTCTCGGGCTGGCCGTGCTGCCGGTGCCGTTCGTGCTCGCCGCGCTGACCTGGCTCAACCAGAGCGCCCGGGTGCCGGGCCGGCGACTGGCCCTCTGCCTGGCCTGGGGGTCCAGCGCCGCCACCACCATCGCGCTGTTCGCCAACGGCTGGGCCAGCGACTACCTCACCGCACTGCAGGGCAGCGCCAGGGGCGGTGCCTGGGGCGCCGACTACGCCTCCCCGCTGATCGAGGAGACCGCCAAGGGCGCGGTGCTGCTGGTCACCATGCTGCCGCTGCGCCGGCTGGGCAGGAAGCGGCCGGGCTGGCAGGGGCCGGGCAGGCGGCGGCCGGGCAGGCGGCGCGGCGCCGGCCCCACCCCGCTGGCCCGGGCCCGGCTGCGGCACCGGGCGGTCGCCACCGGCCTGGTGCTCGGCGGGATGAGCGCCTGCGGCTTCGCCTTCACCGAGAACGTGCTCTACCTGGGCCGCGCCTTCACCGACGACCAGCAGCAGCGACTGGAGTCGATCGGCCTGGGCCTCAACCCGAGCCTGCGCGACTACGACGGCACCGTGCACACCTTCGTGCTGCGCGCCCTGCTCTCCCCCTTCGCGCATCCGCTCTTCACCGCGCTGACCGGACTGGGCCTGGCCGTCTCGCTCAGCTGCTCGCGCCGCTGGGCGGCCCGGCTCGCCGCCCCCGCCGGTTGGCTGGCCGCGGTCGCGCTGCACAGCACCTGGAACGCCGCCGCCGGGCTGGGCACGCACGGCTTCCTGCTGGTCTACGCACTGTTGATGGTGCCCTGCTTCGGCGCCCTGGCCGGGCTCGCCCTGTGGGCCCGCAGCCGACCCCGACAGCCACGAATGCCCTGATCAGCGCGGTGCTACCAGCGGTAGGCGAATCGATTTCCCTTCTGCGTCGGCATCACGTAGTGTTGGGTTCACCGACGCGGGGTGGAGCAGCTCGGTAGCTCGCTGGGCTCATAACCCAGAGGTCGCAGGTTCAAATCCTGTCCCCGCTACTCAGTAGCACGGAAGGCCCGGCAGACATCGTCTGCCGGGCCTTCCGGCGTTTGCCTCGATAAATCCGTTGCCTCCCGCCCGGGCGTCTGCCTATCGTGGCGGCACACTGAAAGGAGGTGATCCTGGTTGAGTACCGTCAGGATGTGTGAGGTGGCTGCTCGCTAGAGCCGCCCCGGCCTGTGGCTTCAAGGCGGCAGGCGAATACCCAGCAGTCACCCGGCCCGTGAGCTCGTCGGTACATCCCCGACGCCACGGCGGTTCGCCGCCGCGGAAGCAGCTCACGGGCCGTCTGCATGTGCGGACCCGTGCACCTGCCAACCCGCTCCTTGGACTCCCCGGGACGCTCTGAGACACTTTCGTTGGCCCAGGGCCAACCTTGGGGTTTCACAGGGGGATTCACATATGTGGGGTCGGGGGACGGTTCTCGGGGGCCGTTACACGTTGGCCGAACGACTCGGCGGCGGCGGGATGGGCGAGGTCTGGCGGGCCGTCGACGGCGTGCTCGAACGGGACGTGGCGGTCAAGATCCTGTTGCCGGCGCTGCTGGACGACGCCACCTTCGCCGCGCGGTTCCGGCGCGAGGCCAAGGTGCTCGCCGCGCTCAGCCACCCCGGCATCGTGGACGTCCACGACTACGGCGAGGACGAGACCGATCCGGACTCGCGGATCGCGTACATCGTGATGGAGCTGGTGGACGGCCGGCCGCTGGACGAGGTCCGCGAGGAGAACGGGCAGCTCCAAGATCACCGACACCCACGCGGTGATCGGCACCGCCCTGTACATCGCCCCCCGAGCGGGCCGAGGGCATCGCCACCACGCCGGCCTCCGACCTCTACTCGATCGGCGTCGTCTGCTACGAACTGCTCACCGGCCGACCGCCCTTCACCGGGGAGGCCGCGCTCGAGATCGTGCTCAAGGACATCAGGGAGCCCGCGCCGGAGCTGCCCGAGACCTTCCCCGAGCCGGTGCGCGCCTTCGTCGCCACGGCGCTGGCGAAGCAGCCCGAGGAGCGGCACCCGGACGCCCCCACCACTGCCGCACCACCGCCGGCCCCGGCCAGGCCCGCGGCCTGCGGCACCGCGGGCGACATCACCAACGTGGGTGACGGGCTCAAGGTCGGCCTCGCCTCGGACAGCACCACCGGCGGCGTCGCGGCGGTCATGGGACGCAACACCCAGTACGGCTGGGTGCACACGGTTCCGGACAGCTGGTCGCGGTTCAACCCCTGCAACCTGGACAAGCCGAACCTGGTCGAGGACAGCAACGGGGTCTCCCTCGCCACCTTCTCCAACAGCTTCATGATGTATTGGACGGTGACCCCCACCGGCTCGGGCAGCTACTACCTCAAGGACTACATGGGGCAGAGCTGCATGACCGACAACGGCGACGGGAGGCAGCTGACCATGACCACCTGCACTCCCGGCAACAAGACCCAGGAGTGGTGGATCCCCTAGCCCACCCCCGAATGGCGCTACAGTTCCTGCCATTCAGACAGGCTGACGGGGAGTGAGCGATGACGGTTCCGGCGGACCAGGCCGCGCAGTTGCGGCGCTGGCAGGTCATCGCGGTGAGCACCCTGGTCGGGGTCGGACTGCTCGGGCTGCTGCTCTACACCACGGCTGCCCCGCACCCGGTCAGCGCGCTGGGCGCCGGGGTGATGATCGCCTGTGCGACCACGGTCGGCGGGGCGCTGCTGGGGTTCCTGTTCGGGATCCCGCACGCGCTGGGCGCCGGGAGCCAGTCGAGCGGGCAGCGGACCGGGCAGTACACCACGAACACCAATCTCGAGCAGGTCTCCGACTGGTTGACCAAGCTGCTGCTCGGCGTCGGCCTCACCCAGCTCGGCAGCCTCTGGCAGAGCGCCCGGCAGCTCGGGCACGCCCTCGCCCCGGCGCTGGGCGGGCGGGTCGACGCGGCGCCGTTCGCGGCCGCGCTGGTGCTGTACTTCCTGGTGCTGGGCTTCCTCGGCGGATGGCTGGCCACCAGGCTGCTGCTGGCCGGCGCGCTGACCCAGGCCGACGGCAACGCGCTGCAGCTGTTCAGCAGTGCCCAGGAGCAGCTGCGCGAGGGCAACGAGGTTGGCGCGGAGGACCTGCGGGTGCAGGCGATGGGCCACCTCGGCAAGTTCACCACCCGGGCCGGCAGCCCCGACCCGGAGCGGCCGGCCACGCTGGAGGGGCAGCTCGCCGAGGTGCGGGCCGGCGCGAAGCGCTCGGCGGCGACGCCGGAGGAGGTGCGCGGGCTGTTCGCCTCGGACGACGCGGCGCTGCGGCTCCAGGCGCTGGCCCTGACCCAGGGGAACGCCGCGCTGGGGGACTTCGAGAGCGTGCTGGACTACATCGAGCGCCCGCGCTCCGCCTTCGAGCACTACCACGCGCTGCTCGCGGCCCGCGGCATGCTCAACCGCCTGGGCCGCGACCAGCGGATGCGGCTGCGGGCCGCCGTGGTCTCCCAACTGCTCGCCCCCGACGGCATCCCGGACTCCTCGGACCGCCGCTGGGTGGCCGAACGAATCCTCGCCAAACTGGACGCGATCGGCCAGGTCCCCACCCCCCGCCCCGCGGGGGTGTGACCTCCTCGGCAGGGGTCAGATCAGGCGCTGGAGGTAGCCGTTGGTGATCAGCCAGCCCACGTTGATCCGGTCCGGGGCACCCGGGACGAGGGTGGCGTCGAGCTGGTACTGCCAGCCGTAGCCGGGCTGGTTGAACCACGGCGCGATCGGGCCGGCGTGCACCTTGAAGGTCTTGAGGACCCGGTAGTCGTGGTAGTTGCACCCCGCCGCCGGGTTCCCGTCCAGGCTCTGCGGCGGGATCGAGCGGCTCGCGTACGGCAGCCCCTCGGGCGCCAGGAAGGACCCGTACTCGCTGCCGAAGCGGTCGATGTGCTGCCCGGGCAGCAGCGGCTGCTCCAGCTCGATCGGCTGCCCGTTGAGGCCGATCAGGTACCCGTTGGAGGGCGGGTACTTCCAGGAGCCGGCCGCCGAGTCGTAGTACTGGTTGAGGAACTCCTGAGCCCCGGCCCCTCCGGTGCGCTGGTAGCCGATCAGTTCACGACCCACCGGGCCGGTGGTCGGCAGTTGCTCGGGCCCGAGCCGTGGATCGCCGCTCTCGAATGCGGCGGAGCACTGGTCGGAGGGCAGTGCGTCCGCGTGCGCCACGGGGGCGACGGCGAACGCGAGGAGGGCCGTGGCGGCCAGGACGCTGGTGCGCTGGAAAGTGACGATCACTCACGCAGGGTAGCGCGCAGGGCAGTTGCTTCGCCGGGATTCAGGCCATGTCCGATCAGATACGCTTCGATGCTCCCGTGCCGCTGCCGGATCCGCTCCAGCACCCCGGTGAGCAGCTCGGGCGTCGCCGGGTTGCTGAGCCGCACGTTCCCGTCCGCGTCCAGGTACTCCACCGGCCCGTCCTGCAGGCCGAGCCCCTCGTTGGAGCGCAGGTAGTCGGCGATGATCTGCTCGTCCGAGGCACCGAGCAGGTCCAGCAGCACCGCCACCGCGATCCCGGTCCGGTCCTTGCCGACCGCGCAGTGCAGCAGCGCGGGCAGCGCACCCGGCGCGAGCAGCCTGCGCAGCAGGGCGACCAGCACCGGCCCGGCGGTGTCGGCCATCAGCGGGTAGAGCTCGACGAGCGGCGTGCCGGTGCGGTCCTCGCCGTCCTGCGGCAGGAACGGGAGGTTGGTCAGCTCCACGTCCAGGTCGTGCAGCCGGTCCGGCCAGTGGTCGAGCTCGGCGGGGTCGCGCAGGTCGATGACGGTGCGCAGCCCGAGTTTGGCCAGCCCGTGGGCACCCTCGGGGGTCAGCTCGTTGAGCGTGGCGGAGCGGTAGAGCCGGCCGGGGCAGACCTCGCGCAGGTTGCGCAGGCCCGGTATCTGAGGATCAGTCATGCGCCGGACGGTACCGGCGGTGCCGGGTCAGCGCGAGGACATATCGGCGTCGGCCGTCGCCCGGGGCGCGGTGGCCGCGCAGCTCGCTGCGCACCCCGTGGCGGCCGAGTGCGGCCCGCAGCTGCGGCAGGTGCGGGCTGCGGCGGGCCGCGCCGTCGTGCAGCGGGTGGACCAGCACCTCGCCGCCGGGCGCGGTGACCCGGACCAGTTCGAGCAGGGCGGCCAGCTGCGCCGGTGGCCCGAACAGCTCGGGGTAGGCGAAGAGCAGGTACGAACTGAGCGTCAGCGCGAAGGTCCCGTCCGCGAACGGCAGGGCGGGCAGCGCCGCGGCCAGGTAGCTGCCGGGGTTCGTGGCCCGGTCGGCCGCGAAGAGCCGGCGGGCCCGGTCCCAGCTGCGCAGGTACTTCTCGTACGGGAGGTGCCGCGGCGCCAGGTAGCGGTGCGGCGCGGCGGGCATCGCGCGGGCCATGGTGCGGCGGGCCCGCTCGGCCTCGGCCAGGAGTTCGGCGGCGGGCCGCGCATAGGCGGGGTCGGCGGCCACCACCCGGCAGCCGAGCTCCCTGGCCTCGGCCACCAGCGCGGCGGCGCCGCCGGGGCAGTCGAGCACCGGGCCGGGCAGCGCGCGCAGCCGGGCCCGGGTGAGGCCGAAGAAGGCGCAGTACTCGTCCAGCGGGCGGGAGGTGATCAGCACGCAGCCCAGCCGAACACGCGGGCGCCCGCTCCGCATCCGGAGCGGGACGCCCCGTCGCCGCAGCGGAGCGGGGCGCCCGGTCGCCGCTGACGGCCGTTCAGCCCGCGAGCATGGCGCGGGCGGCGGCCCGGGAGACGCTGGTCAGGCCGTGGGTGATCCGGACGGTCAGGAAGATCAGCAGGATGCCCGCCAGCGAGGTGCCGGCCACCTGCCAGAACGAGCTCAGGTAGTAGTCGTGCCGCACGCCGTGGCTGTCCTGGTAGTCCAGCACCCGGTAGCCGGGCCAGCCGAGGTAGTGCCGGAAGACCCAGTTGTACGCCGGCAGCAGGGCCATCGACAGACTGCACGCCCAGAGCGTGACGGACAGGCAGAAGCTGAAGACGTGCCAGGGGAACATCACCACCTGGTACGCCGCCGCCTTCCACCCCGCCGGGTCGGCCAACTGGGCGTTGGCGCGCGCCCAGAAGCCGGGGCGGCGCGGCACCACCGGGGCGGGCGCGGCCAGCCGCTGACCGAGCAGCCGGGCGATCCGGCCGCGCTCCACCGCGCCCTGGCCGCGGGCACCGGCCAGCAGCAGCGCCAGCACCGGCAGTCCGAGCACGGTGACCAGGGTGCCGGCGCCGAGCGCGAAGACGGTGACGGCCCAGCTGAAGCCGAGCACCGCGGTGACCAGCGAGCCGGCCACGTAGCCGAGCTCCCGGTAGGACTCCCGGGCCCACGGGGCGCGCCAGAAGGACGGGGTGTCGTACTCGTCGAACCGCGTAGTCGTCGTCATGCCTCCAATCTGCCCGGCGGCGGCCGGCGCCGGTACCCGGCTGCCCGGCGGACCGGAGGTGGGGTTAACCCCCCTGCCACTCGTGTTCGAGCAGCGAGTACTGCAGCGCGTCGTGCCAGGTGTCACGGAGGTACAGGTCGTCGCGGATCCGGCCCTCCAGCTGGAAACCGACCTTGCGCAGCACCCGGGCGGAGGCCAGGTTGGCCGGGTCGAGCCGGGCGGCCAGCCGGTGCAGGCCGAGTTCGCCGAAGCCGAACCCGCAGAGCAGCCGGGCGATCTCGGTGGCGTAGCCGAGCCCCCAGGCGTCGCGGCGCAGCGCGTACCCGATGAACGCGGCGCGCTGGCTGTCGGCGCCCTCGACGCCGAGCACCGCGTTGCCGAGCGGGACGGCGTCCTCGCCCTCCTCGGTCAGCGTGACGGCCAGCCGGTAGACGGTGCGCGGCTCGTTCTCGGCCTCCTCCAGGTAGAGCGCGACCTGGTCGGCGCAGTCCTCCCGGTCGCGCGGCTCGAACGGCAGGTAGCGGGCGGTCTCGGGATCGCCGAAGATCGCGTGCAACGCGTCGATATCGCGCGGCACATGATGGAACTCACGGATCGTCAGCCGTGGCCCGGTGAGCAGGACGGGGTGCATGGCACGTACGGTAACGGGCCCGGGAGCGGTTACCGTACCGGTCATGGACGACGAGGACCTGCGGCTGGCGCCCCGGCCGCACACCGCTGAGCTGCTGCGTTGGGCCGAGCAGCAGGGGCTGGACCCGGTGCCGCAGGGGCCGCTGAACGCGGTGCTGACGCTGCTCGAACTGGGTGACGCCAAGTTGCACGACGGCTTCCCCGAGCTCAGCTCGGCGCTGCTGCAGGAGCTGCTCTACGAACGGATCCACCTGTACGTGCAGCCCCGCCAGGACCAGGACCCGCTGGCCTACGGGGCCGCGGTGCGGCTGCTGGTCGATCACCAGCGGGCCGCCAAGCGCCTCAACGCCAAGCGGCAGCAGCGGCTGCACGAGGAAGCCGAGTGGCAGGGCGAACTGCTGGCCGGGCTGCTGCGCCAGCCGCACCTGCTGACCTGGCCCCGGCTGTACGCGCTGCTGCTCTGGCAGGCCGGGGTGGACACCGAGGACCTGGACGCGGTGCGGGCCTGGCTGGCCGGTTTCCGCGAGCTCGGCGAGGCGGAGCGGATCATCGCACTGGCCGCGCTGACCGAACTGGACCAGCCGGAGGGCGTCGAGGGCTGGACCGAGGGCGTGCTGCTCTCGATCGGGATGGCCACCGACGGCGCCCGGCTGCTGGTGGAGAACCGGCTGATGCAGCGCAGCTACCGCAACCTGGCCGGGCTGAACGCGCTCGGGCTGCCGATGCCGGCCGAACTGTCCGGGGACTTCCCGGCCTTCGAGGCGGCCGTGCAGGCCGAGGCGCTGCGGCTGCTCGGCGAGTGGACGGTTCCCGGACTGCCGGAGCTGCTGCTGACGGAGTACCAGGACCTCGCGCCGGAGCCGGGCGCGGCGGAGGTCGACCGGTACATCGTCCAGCGCGGGCTGGTGGAGCTGCCGGACATCGCCGACTGGCCGACCGACGAAGCCGCCGCCGAGGCGGGCGACGAAGCCGCCGGACAGGCCAACGAGGCCGCCGGAGCGGCGGGGGACGCTACGGAGTGACGCCCTGCGCCTGCAGCCAGGCCACCGGGTCGACCGGGGCCGCGCCGCCGGGGCGGACCTCCAGGTGCAGGCGCGGGCTGGTGCCGCTGCCGGTGGCGCCGACCTTGCCGAGCGCCGTGCCGGGGGCCACCTGGCCGGCGGTGACGGTGATCGAGGCGAGGTTGCAGTACCAGAGCTCGGTGCCGTCGGGCAGGGTCTGGATCACCCGGTAGCCGTAGCTGCCGGACCAGCCGGCCGAGCTCACGGTGCCGCCGGTGACGGCGACCACGGGGGTGCCGGCGGGGGCGGCGAAGTCCAGTCCGGTGTTCAACTGCGCCCAGGGGGAGCCTGGCGCGGTGAGGGTGTACTTGGCGACGGGGAGCCGGGCCTGCGCACCCTGCGGTGGGGCGGCCTCGACCGGGGGAGCCGGCTCGGTCGGGGCCTGCGGTGCCTGCGCCTCGGGGGCCTGGACCTGCGGGGCCTGCGCGGCGCGCTTGGCGGCGGCCTCCTGCGCGGCCTCCAGGCGGGCGGCCTCCTCGGCGGCGGTGCGTGGGTCGGCCTGCTGCTGGATCCGGGCGGCCAGCGCCAGACCCGGGTCCGCGGCGCTCGCCGCGGGGCTCTCGTCGGGTGCGATCACGGCGGTCGCCGGGGCGCTCGCCGGGGTGGCGGCCGCGGCAGCGGTGGCGGTCAGGCCGGTGGTGGCGCCGAGTGCGGCGGCCATCGCGGTGACGCCGAGTACCGGGGAACCGGAGCGCGACTGGCGGGGCAGCCGGTGGCGGGGAGTCTCCTCCGGCGCACCGGCGTGATCGAGCAGAGCCGGAGTATGCGTCAACGCCACGGGGGCGCGCTCCTTTCCTTCCCTCGCGCCTACCGGGTTAGCTGACGGGTTCGGAGAGGAAGGTCTCCTACGGACCGGCCCCTGATGGGAGACAGTCCGATTCACCCCAAGGAACGGTGGTTCCCCGGCTCCCTTGCCCGCATTTTTGACAGGTTCAGGATTAGGCGACGGCGCACGGTGCCGTTCGGGTACGGCGTTGCCGACCGCGCTGCGTTATCAAACGTTAATCCCAGGAGCCCCTGATTCCAAGCCATACCAGGGGGATTGGCACACCCTTACTTTGGGTGCCGAACTGAGTACGCGTACTCATGTGACGGGCACCGGAGTTGGCGATCCTTCAAGCATGACTTCCTCGGTTCAGCCGCGGACCACGTCCGCCTACTACGTCCAGGCGATCCTCTCCTTCGCCCTCGCCGCCGGTGGCCTTTCCATCGGCATCGCCTATCTGCCGGTCAGCGCCTGGATGCGGGCTTTCCTCGCGCTCGGCCTGCTCTACACCGTCACCTCCGCCTTCACCCTCGCCAAGGTGATCCGTGACCGGCAGGAGGTCGGCGAGATCGTCACCCGGGTCGACCAGGCCCGACTGGAGAAGCTGCTGGCCGAGCACGACCCGTTCCGGGTCGAGAGCTGACCCGGCGGTCCGGAGGCGGTGCCCAGGAGGGGTTGACGGCTATGGCTATTAGCCATAGCTTTGTGGGTGTCGGTAGCAGCCGGCACCCACCTCGTCAGGCCAGGAGGCCCGTCGTGAACGCCACCACCGCACCGCAGACCCGGTACCTGCAGCTCGCCGGCGGCACCCTCGCCTACGACGACACCGAAGGCGAAGGCACCCCCGTGGTGCTGCTGCCCGGGATGCTCGACTCCC
This sequence comes from Kitasatospora azatica KCTC 9699, assembly GCF_000744785.1. Lineage (NCBI taxonomy): Bacteria > Bacillati > Actinomycetota > Actinomycetes > Kitasatosporales > Streptomycetaceae > Kitasatospora > Kitasatospora azatica. The sequence goes on from NZ_JQMO01000003.1 coordinate 1,136,387, forward strand.
GCGCCGTCTACCGGCACCTGCGCCCACTGCTCACCGCCGCCGGACACCGCGTGATCACCATGGACCTGCGCGGCTTCGGCGAGTCCTCGATCGCCTGGGACGACTACGGCCCGGCCGGCGCCGCCGCCGACGCCCTGGCCCTGCTGGACGAGCTGGGCATCGAGCGCGCCGTGCTGGTCGGCAGCTCCTACACCGGCGCCAGCGTGGTCAAGGCCGCCACCACCGCGCCGCAGAAGGTCGCCGGGATCGTGCTGGTCGACGCCTTCGTCGAGAACCTGCCGCAGAACGCGCTGATGCGCGGCCTGGTCCAGCTGACGGGCTCGGCGGTGCTCGCCTTCCCGAAGGTCTGGGGCTGGTACCTGAACAAGATGGCCTACCCCGGCGGCGTCACCCCCGAGATCGCCGCCTACAACGCCCGCCTGGAGGCCGCGCTGCGCACCCCCGGCCGCAAGCAGGCCACCCGGGGCTACGTCCGCGGCAACTCCTCGCCGATCGGCTGGACCGAGGGCGTCGAGTGCCCGGCGCTGGTGCTGATGGGCACCAAGGACCCCGACTTCCCGAAGCCGGAGGTGGTGGCCGACCGCCAGGTCAAGGCGCTGAACGGCCGCAAGGTGATGATCGACGGCGCCGGCCACTACCCGATGGCCCAGTTCCCGCAGGCCGTCGCCGACGCCCTGCTCCCCTTCCTCACCGAGGTGTCCTGATGCCCCGCGCCGGACTGACCCCCGATGCCGTGGTCGACCACGCCCTCGCGCTGATCGACGAGCAGGGCCCCGAGACCCTCACGCTGGCCGCCGTGGCCGCGCGGGCCGGGGTGGCGGCCCCCTCGCTCTACAAGCACGTACCCGGGGGCCTGGCCGGACTGCGCCGGCTGATCGCGGCCCGGGTGACCGGCGACCTGGCCGCCCGGCTGCGCGCGGCGATCGCCGGACTGCACGGCCAACCGGCCGTGGAGGCACTGCTGCGGGCCTACCACGGCTACGCCACCGAGTACCCGCGCCGCTACGCCGCCCTGCCGCAGGCCCCCTCGGCCGGCGACGAGCAGCTGATCGGCGCGGGCACCGCCCTGGTCGGGGCGATCTTCTCGGTGCTGGAGGGCTACGGGATCGAGAACTCCGAGGCCGTCCACGCGGCTCGCACCGTGCGCGCCCTGGCCCACGGCTTCGCCTCGCTGACCATCGGCGGCGCCTTCCAGCTCAGCGAGGAGCTGGCGGTCACCCAGGACCGGCTGATCGCGGTGCTGACCGCCGGCCTGCGGGACTGGCCGGGCACGGGCACGGGCACGGGCACTCAAGGGTGATTCATCCCCTGGTGTGATGGTTAATCCATCGGATAGGACTAAAGTCCCATGGACTGCTGATCCGCTGGAGGGCCCCATGACGCAGCCGAGCACCGCGCGCCGCACCGCCGCGATCCCCGGGCAACGCGCCACCACCGAGGCCGCCGCCGTCGACACCGCGGCCACCGGGCAGCTCGGGCCGCTCGACTCGTACGAGCCCCTGGAACCGCAGCCCCGTGGGTGGGCAGCGGTCCGACGGGGACTGGCGATCGTGCGGGGGCTGCGGACGCTGGGGAGCGTGCCGGCCCGTCCGCAGGCCGGCTACGGGGAGGTCGACGGGCAGTGAGGTGACCACTCCCCTCATTGCCCTCGAGATGCGCCTCGAACCCCTTCAGGGCCGTTCACACCGCCCTCAACTCCCTCGGCCTGGGCTGGGTTCGACCATCACAGCCCGCGCGCGCGGCCCGGAAAAAAATCTTCGCGGTCCGGGGCAACCTTTCCGGGGGCGGTGGCAACTGGGGGGTGTCCGGCCAGGCGGTCCGGTCAGAGGCCACGGCTGAAAGTGAGCATCGACATGTTCCCTCGCCCATCCACGTCGTCGGAGGCGTCCCCGGGCGGCCGCGCCCGCCGTGGTCGCGCGTCGTCCCGCTCGGCCGAGCCGGGGCGGCGGCAGTCCCATCGTGGCCGTCGGTTGTACCAGCGTCGGAGTCTCTGGGCGGCCGTCAGCCTGGCGGTCGTGGGCGGCTCCGTGGTCGCGGTCAACACGGCCTCGGCGGGAACCATGGACACGAGCTCCTGGTACCTGCTGGTCAACCGCGACACCGGCAAGGCGCTGGAGGACACCGGCTACGCCACGAACGACGGTGCCCCGATGGGGCAGTGGAGCCGTACCGGCGACGTCAATCAGCAGTGGAAGTTCATCGACGCGGGTGACGGGAACTACCGGCTGCAGAACCGGAACTCCGGCAAGGTACTGGACGACACCGGCTGGTCGAAGACCGAGGGCTCCGAGCTGGTGCAGTGGAGCGACCTGAACGGCGGCAACCAGCAGTTCCACGTGGAGAAGTCGTCGGACGGCTACGTGCGTCTGATCAACCACTTCAGTGGTAAGGCCGTTGAGGTCCCGGGCGGCTCCAAGGCCGACGGGGCTCACGTCGCCCAGTACCACGACTGGAACGGCCCCCAGCAGCAGTGGCAGCTCGTCCCGGCCGGTAGCGTCAGCGGCACCGGGAACACGGGGGGCTCCGGCAGCAGCGCCGCGCCCTCCTCCTCCGCCAAGCCCACCGCGCCTGCCACGCCGGGCGGCAGCGGGCCGGCGAGCCAGGCTCCGAGCGGTACCCACCCGACGTCGGCGCCGCCGACGTCCGCCCGGCCGACCTCGGCCCCGCCGGCGGCTCCGGCCGGCGCCGGCTCCGGCGGCAGCTCGACGAAGAGCTTCATGGGCAGCAACACGATGCTCATCGGCGGCTCGATGACCGACACCTCGGCGAACGCCGCGCCGTTCGACATGCGGTACGCGTACGTGCACAGCCAGCCCGCGCCCTCGTCGGACTACTACTCGGCATCGCTCTGCAAGTCCACCTGGTCGAGCTGGTGGGGCTGCTGGAGCGGCGAGACCACGGCGCCCGGCTTCTACGTGACCTGGAACGACGACCACGTGTCCAAGGTGACGTACCAGGGCAAGCCGCGCCCGCAGAAGAACTTCTGGACCTGGTACTCACTGCGCGACCTCGGCGATCTGGCGGGCGAGGGCGACGGTCCGGGCGAGGTCAAGGCCATCAACAGGACCGACCTGCTCACCCGCTACATGAACGACTACCGCTTCTTCCTCCAGAAGATCGGCAACAAGCAGGACGCGATCGACATCGAGCCCGACTTCTGGGGCTACGTCCGGTCGCTCGGCAACCCGCACCAGATCGCCGCGCAGGTCACGGCCTCGAACCCGACGGACTGCGGCTCGCAGGAGAACAGCGCCGTCGGCCTGGCCCAGTGCATGATCGCGATGGCCCACAAGTACGCGCCGAACACGGGCGCCGGGTTCCACCTCACCTGCTGGGACTGGCAGAGCAACATGCAGAAGTGCGTCAACGACTACACGGACCTCGGTGCGAAGAACGCCGACTTCCTGGTCGCCGACGTCGTGGACCGCGACGCGGGCTGGTACGCGCTGCCGGCTAACGGCGGCCGTGACACCTACTGGAACGACCAGAAGGCCGCCGCCACGCTGAATTGGTACAAGACGATGACCGAGTCGGTGGGCAAGCCGATCGTCCTGTGGCAGATCCCCCTGGGCAACATGGCTCAGAACAACACCCTCGGCCACTACAAGGACGACAAGGTCGACTGGCTGATGTCGCACACGGACCAGCTGGCGAGCGTGCACGTCGCCGCCCTCCTGTTCGGCCCGGGCCAGCAGGAGCAGACCACGGTCGAGTCCGACGGCGGGAACCTGATCAACAAGACGACCGCGTACCGCAACTCGGGCGGCACGCCGCTCAAGTAGCCGCACGCAGCACGGAAACGGCCGAGCGGGGCCGGGGGACTACCAGCCCCCGGCCCCGCTCGACGGATCATCGTCAGTCTCGCCTAGTCGTCCTCGCCGCACTCCCGCAGCGAGATGGACCAGATGCCGCGCCCGTGGGTGGCCGCGTACAGCCGCCCGTCCGGGCCGAGCTTCAGCTGGTCGACCGCGACGGCCGGCAACTCGCCGACCCGCTGCCAACCCGTCCGGCCCGCACCCCGGTAGAGCACCCCGAGGTCGGTGGCCAGGGCCAGCCCGCCGGTCCTGGTGACCACCAGCGAGTCCGCCGGGACGTCCGGCAGATCGGCCGAGATGTCGCTCCAGTGCGCGCCCGAGTCGGTGGACTCGAAGACATGGCCGACGCCCGCGCCGGGACCCGAAGTCCAGTGCCGGGAGAAGCCGTTGACCGCGAGGTAGACGTGCGCGGAGTTCTTCGGGTCGATCGCCAGTCCGGCCAGGTAGCGGTTCGGCACGGTGGCGTCCACCGGCAGGGTGAGCTGCTGCCAGCCGGTCCCGTCCGCGTTGCCGACCGCGATGCCGCGGGTGAAGCCCTGGTTGTTGCACGGACCGCACCAGGCCGCGTAGACCTTGCCGCCGGAGGCCGCCACGGCGGTGGCGACATGGCCGTCACCGAGGTCGAAGGCGCTGCTCCAGGCAGCGGCGTCGCGGATCGCGTAGCCCTGGGTCTGCACCCAGACGTGCCGGCCGCCGGCCACCCAGAGGTTGCCGTTCTGCTGGTCCGCGGCCAGCGGGGCGATGAACCGGGCACCGGCGCCGCCGAGCGCGTTGTCCGGCGGGGCCACCGAGAAGGTGGTCGCCTTGCTCGGGTCGACCAGGTAACTGCCGTCATTGACCGCGCAGTTCTGGGTCACGTTGATCGCCAGGTAGACGTACTCCTGGGCGATGTTGCAGCCGTTGGCCGGGTCGGTCAGGGTGTCCCCGCCGTCGCCGCCGAAGTTGGAGCCCATCACCTTGTCACGGCCGCGCAGGATCGACTGACCGTTGTCCTGCAGCCCGCCGTTGACCGCGACCCCGCCGTAGGTCAGGTCCTTGCCGACGCCCACCGAGTAGTACTGGAGGGTGTCGATGGTGCCGTCGTTGAGCGAGGTCCAGTCGGTGCCGTGGCCCAGGCTGTCCACGCTGCCGTTGACCGGACGGCTGTACAGGCCGCCGTCGTTGCCCGCCAGCACGTAGGACTTGCCGTGCAGGCTGCCGAACGCGAGGGCGTGCTGGTCGGGGTGCGTGGTCTGCGGGCAGCTGCCGCTCTGCTTGGTCGGATCGATGCTCCAGCAGGCGAAGTTGAAGTTCCAGTACGGGCCGACGGTGTTCCAGTTGCTGCCGCCGTCCTTGGTCTCGAAGACCTCCTCCAGACCGGCGTAGACGTGGTCCGGGTTGGCCGGGTCGACCTGCAGCGACTGGTCGTACCAGGACTGTGCGCCCGGCAGGTCGTCGGCCCGGGTGAGCGCCGAGCCGGACGCGGCGAGCTTGTTGTAGTCCGCCTGCTTGGTCCAGGGGCCGAGCGGAGAGCCGGACTTGGAGACGTAGATGCCGGCCAGGGCGCTGGCCGGGTTGCTCGCCTGCAGGGCCGGGGACTGGTCGATGGCGTAGTAGCGGGAGCCGTCCGCCGAGCGGGCGAAGGTCACCGCGCCGACGTTCGCGGCGTCCGTCGGCAGCTCGCCGAGTGCGCCGATCCGCTGCCAACTGCCCTCCGCGGCCTTGCTGTAGAAGCCGTTGGTCGGGTCGCCACTGCGCCAGCCGACGGCCAGCACCACCTTGGTCGGGTCCTTGGGGTCGATGGCGATGTCGTTGGTGATGTTCTTGTACGGCGCGTTGGGGTCGTTCGCGAGCGGACCGCCCGGCAGGTAGTCCGGGTTGGGGGCGAACTCCAGGGTCCACGGGCCGCTCAGGTCGGTGGTGGAGTGGCTCCAGACGCCCTTGCTGGTCGCGGCCCAGACCTTGTCGCCACCGAACCGCAGCTCGTGGATGGTGCTGCTGTCCAGCTCCTTGCCACCGACCCGGGAGCCGGCGCTGAACGAGCCGTGCTCGGGGTGGTCCAGCAGGTAGACGCCGGAACCGAGGTAGGCGTCGGCGTTGGTGGACGACTCGCCGGTGCCCAGCCAGAGTCGGCCGCGTGCGTCCAGCGCGAGCGCGCCGGTGGCCTGGGTGGGCAGCTTGTCGCTGATCGGCTCCCAGTGACCGCCGCCGGTCGAGGAGCGCCAGACGCCGCCGCCGGCGCTGCCGGCGTAGACGTGGCCGTTGGCGTCGGCCGTCACGGCCGCCATCCGGCCGGTGACATTGCCCATCCCCGCACTGGAGTTGGAGGCCGTGTCGCGGTAGCGCGGATCGTCGGAGTTGTAGGCCAGCCCGGTGGTGTGCCGCCATTGGCCGCCGGTGTTGGACAGCGCGCGCAGCGCGTCCCAGGCGGCGGCGAAAGCGCCGGGGGCGACGATGCCGGGGGACGTCCGGGCCTCCGCGCGCTGATCGGCCCCCTCCTGGATCGAGTCGGCCTCACCGCCGTCGTCGCCCTTGTCCGCCGCCTTGACGGTGGTGCCTTGCGGAACCGGGACGGAACCGGCAGGTGAGCCGATCATCCCGAGAGTCGCGGCGACGGCGCAGATCGTGAGCCATCGCCTGGTGCGCAGTGGTGCCGACAACAGAACCTCCCAGTGGTTCTTGAGCGAGTACCGCGCGGCACTCGATCACAACTGGGCACTGGGAGGGACTGGTTGGGATGAAATTTTACTCAATCGTTGTCGGTGGACTGACGTGGCGTCAGTGGCGGCCGCCGAGCTGGAAGAGCAGGAAGAGGAAGCCGCCGAAGAAGTGCGCGGCGGCCATGTAGATGCCCACCCGGATGGCCACCCGACGGTCGGTGCGCTTACCACCGTCGGTGGTCGGGGCGTAGCGGGGGCGGGGGTGCTGGACGGCGGCCATCAGTGCACGCCTTTCGAAACGGGAGCGGGCTTCGAGGTGGGAACGGGCAGGCAGAGCTCGCTGGCCGGGCTCTGCAACAGGGTGTGCACGAAGAGCAGTTCGACGCCGTCGACGCCCTCGGCGGCGAACCGGTGCGGGGTCAGCGAGTCGAACTGGGCGCTGTCGCCGGGCTCGAGGAGGTGGGCCGTCTCGCCCAGGGTCAGCCGCAGCCGCCCCTGGGTGACGTGCAGCCACTCCTCGCCGGCGTGCACCCGGACCACCGCGTCCTGCAGGCCCGGCGGGATCTGCACCCGCAGCGCCTGCATCGCCATCCCGGGCGCGCCGGCCCGGCGGTAGCCCCAGCCGCCGGTGCGGCTGGGCTCGATCGCGCCGCCGCGCACCACCGGGTCGGGGGCGCCGGGCTCCTCACCCAGCAGCCCCGCCACGGTGGCGCCGTAGAGCCGGGCCAGCGCCAGCAGCACCGGCAGCGAGGGCTGGCGCCGTCCGGTCTCCAGTCGGGACAGGTACGCTGGCGACAGCCCGGCCCTGGAGGCCGCGGCCTCCAGCGTGAGCCGGCCGGCCTGCCGGTGCTCGCGAAGCCGGGCACCGAGCCCGGGCAGCTCCTCGGTGGTCATGCCACCAATAGACACCTGCCGTGCCCGCCAGGCAACAAATGTGCCTCCCAGGCAAAAGTGCCATCGGCACAATGGCATCCGCACAAAAGGCATCGGCACAGTGCCATCGGCAGAATGGCCGTGCCCCGGTTTCCCGGGCCACGGCCTTTCGCCTGCTGCCGCTACTCGGCCGCCAGGTGCTCCGCGGCGCTTATCGGCGATCCGCCGATGGTGGCCGCCGTGGCCTTGCGCCGGGCCGGCTCGCGACCGGGCGGCTGGACCGGCCGCTCCCCGGCCGGCGGTGTGACGGTCGGCCGGGAGACCGGCGCGCCGACCTCCACCCAGAGCTTCTCGGTCTCGTGCTCCACCAGGATCTTGTCGCCCTCGCGCAGCGTGTAGGTGGTCTCCTCGTGGGTGATCTCCACCCGCAGCAGGTGCTGGCGGATCCGCATCGAGAAGGACAACCGGACCAGCCCGGCGGGCAGCCGCGGCCGGAAGCCGATCGCCTCGCCGTGGTCGCGCATCCCGCCGAAGCCGGCCACCAGCGCGATGCAGGCGCCCGCCAGCGAGGCCATGTGCAGGCCGTCGCGGGTGTTGCCGCCCAGGTCGTGCAGGTCCATCAGGGCGGCCTCGGCGGTGTAGTCGTAGGCCAGGTCCAGCTGGCCCACCTCGGCCGCCATCACCGCCTGGGTGCAGGCCGAGAGCGAGGAGTCACGCACCGTCAGCCGCTCGTAGTAGGCGAAGTTGCGCGCCTTCTGCTCGGGCGTGAAGGCGTCGCCGCGCAGCTGCATGGCGAGCACCAGGTCGGCCTGCTTGACCACCTGCTTGCGGTACAGGTCGAAGTACGGGAAGTGCAGCAGCAGCGGGTACTTCTCGCGCGGGGTGCCCTCGAAGTCCCACAGCTGGTGGTCGGTGAAGCCGTCGGCCTGCGGGTGCACGCCGAGCTTCTCGTCGTACGGGATGTACATCGCGGTGGCCGCGTCGCGCCAGGCGGCGGTCTCCTCGGTGTCCACCCCGAGCGCGGCCGCCTCCAGCTGGTGCCGGGCCACCGCCTCGGCGGCGGCCCGCAGGTTGGTCTGGGCCATCAGGTTGGTGAAGACGTTGTTGTCGGCGATCGCGCTGTACTCGTCCGGGCCGGTGACGCCCTCGATCCGGAACTGCCCCGCGGAGTCGTGGTGACCGAGCGAGCGCCACATCCGCGCCGTCTCCACCAGCAGCTCCAGCCCGTAGGCGCGCTCGAACTCCACATCGCCGGTGGCCCGCACGTAGCGGGCGGCGGCCACCGCGATGTCCGCGCCTATGTGGAAGGCCGCGGTGCCGGCCGGCCAGTAGCCCGAGCACTCCTCGCCGCGGATCGTCCGCCACGGGAAGACCGCACCGGCCAGGCCGAGTTGGGCGGCCCGCTCGCGGGCCAGCGGCAGCGTGGAGTGGCGCCAGCGCAGCGCCTGTGCGACGGCGCCGGGCAGGCAGTAGGTGAGCACCGGCAGCACGAAGGTCTCGGTGTCCCAGAAGCTGTGCCCGTCGTAGCCGGGGCCGGTCAACCCCTTGGCGGGGATGGCCCGTTCCTCGCTGCGGGCGGAGGCCTGCAGGACGTGGAAGAGCGCGAACCGGACCGCCTGCTGGAGTTCGACGTCACCGTCGATCTCGATGTCGCTGGCGGCCCAGAACTCCTCCAGGTACTCCTTCTGCTCGCTGACCAGGCCGTCCCAGCCGGAGTAGCGGGCGGCCGTGATCGCCGCCTCCACCTGGTCCCGGACGGCCGGCAGCGAGCGGGTGGCCGACCAGCCGTAGCCGAGGAACTTGGTGATCCGCAGCCGCTCGCCGGGCCGCAGCACCGTGGTGGTGCTGATCCGGGCCTGGTCGTGCCGGGCCTCGGAGGTCACACTGACCCCGTCCGGGCCCTCGATCACATGGTCCATCCCGGCCGCCACCCGCAGGTTGCTGTACCGGGTGCGGTGCACCAGGGTGGCCTTGGTCCCGTGCGCGTGGTTCGCCTCGGCGACCAGCGGCGCCTCCAGCACGGCGGCCGCCCGCGGGTCGCCCTCGCCGCCCTCCGGGAGCTGCTCGTTGGCGACCAGCTCGGACTGGACCACGATCCGGACCGGCCCGTCCACCGCCTCGACCTCGTAGTCCACCGCGGCGATCGCCCGCTGGGTGAGCGAGACCAGCCGGGCGGAACGGATCTTGATGGTCCGGCCGGCCGGCGAGGTCCACTCCGCCTCGCGCCGCAGCACGCCCTCGCGGAAGTCCAACGAGCGGCGGTGGCCGCGCAGTTCGCCGTACCGCAGGTCGAACGGCTCGTCGTCGACCAGCAGTCGGATCAGCTTGCCGTTGGTGACGTTGATGACGCTCTGCCCGGACTCCGGATAGCCGTAGCCGCCCTCCGGGTAGGGCAGCGGGCGCAGTTCGAAGACGCCGTTCAGGTAGGTGCCGGGCAGGCCGTGCGGCTCACCCTCGTCGAGATTGGCCCGCAGGCCGATATGCCCGTTGGAGAGTGCGAAGACGGATTCGCTGCGGGCCAGGCCCGCCAGGTCCAGTCGGTGTTCGGTGATGCTCCACGGGTCGACCGCGAAGCCCTCCTGTGCGGTCATTGCGCCGCCCCCTCGATCAGTTCGGACAGGTCGTCCACCACCAGGTCCGCGCCGTTCTCCCGCAGGGCCTCGGCCTGGCCGGTCCGGTTCACCCCGACCACCGTGCCGAAGCCGCCGGCGTGGCCGGAGGCGACCCCGGCCAGCGCGTCCTCGAAGACCGCGGCGTGCTTCGGCTCGACGCCCAGCGCCTTGGCGGCGGCCAGGTAGGTGTCGGGGGCCGGCTTGCCGGGCAGGCCCTGGCGCTTGGCCACCTCGCCGTCGATCACCACGTCGAAGAGGCCGTCGATGCCGGCCGCCTTGAGCACGTCGCGGCAGTTGGCGCTGGACGAGACCACCGCCCTGGGCAGGCCGAGCACCCGCAGCCGGTGCAGGTACTCCACCGAGCCCGGGTAGGGCTGTACGCCCTGTTCCCGGATCAGCCGCAGCACCAGCTCGTTCTTGGCGTTTGCCAGGCCGTTGACGGTGCGGGTGCCATGGGGGTCCCCCCGGACGAAGTCTGGGGGAGGGTCGGCCGGACTGCCCTCCGGCAGTTCGATCGAGCGCGACGCGAGGAAGGTCCGGGTGCCGTCCAGGCGCGGCCGGCCGTCGACGAAGCGGTCGTAGTCCTCGACCGGGTCGAACGGCACGAACTCGTCGCCGGTGCGGCGGGCCTCCTCACGCAGGAAGTCGTCGAACATCGACTTCCAGGCGGCGGCGTGCACCTTGGCGGTCTGCGTCAGCACACCGTCGAGGTCGAAGAGATAGGCGCGGATGTGGTCGGGTAGCCCCAGCATGGTTGCAGTCTGGCTCAGAAAACGCCCCCTGGGGTCGATTCCGGGCGGCGCGTCGTACAGCGTTCAATCGCGCTCGGCGTTGCCTGACGAGGCGTCAGCCGGTCTGCCGGGCCCGTCGGTGCAGCTGCTCGGCCAGATCCCGCCAGCCGGCCGCGCACTCCAGCGCCAGATCCGCCACCACCGGGAGCAAGTGCGGTGGGATCTGCTGGAGTTCACTTTCCGCGATACTGACCGCGACCAGCCGGCGGTGCAGCCAGACCAGCAGCGCGCGGCCGTGGTCGGTGAACCGCAGCGAGGGGTCGCGGCGCAGCACGGCGAGGCCGGCGAAGGCCTCGGCGGTGCGGGCGCCGGCCGGCCGAGCCGCGGCCAGCCGACGGGCGCCGAACGGCCGCAGCGCGGGCGGCGGCTGGTGCGCGGCGGCGGCCAGGTCCTGCGCCTGGGGCTCGGGCTGGGCCTGGCGGTGCGCCTGCGGGTGGTCCTGGCGCTGCGCCGGACGGGCCGGCACCGGCCCGCCCGCCTGGGACGCGGACAGTGACTGCGGCCGCGACTGGGGCAGCTGCAGCGGCCGGCCCTCGGCGCCCTCGCGCGGCGCGGGGACGGTCGCCGTCACCTCCGCCGCCCGGGTCTGGCGGGCCGGGCGCGCGGTGCGCACCAGCGCGGGCTCCTCGCCCCGCCCGATCCGGGCCCGCACCCCGTGCGCCGTACCCAGCGACACACCGGCAGCCTGGGCGATCTCCCGCAGCGAGGCGTCCGGGCGCTCGCTGAGCACCTTCAGCACCCGCTGGCGGCCCTCGTCCGGGTTGACCGGGCGCAGCCGGCCGTCCCGACCGACCCGGGCGATGGTGCCGGCGCCGCTGGAGCGGCGGCGGATCTCGCCGATGGTCTTGGCCGACAGGCCCGAGCTCTGCGCGATCGACCGGTCGGACAGTTCGGGCCGCAGCCGGACGATCCGCTCGGCCGCGGCCTTGCGCTCGGCGATGGACAGCGGCAGCCCGAGGGTGTCGCCGGCCTTGCTCTCCACGGCCCGCACGAAGGCGGCCTCCGGGGAGCCCTCGAAGTACTCGACGGCGATGGTCCGCTCACCGCGCAGTTCGGCGGCGCGCAGCCGGTGGGCGCCGTCGATCACCCGCATCGTGCTGCGGTGCACCAGGATCGGCGGCAGTTCGGTGGCGAGGGCGGCCAGCTCGGCGGCGTGCTCCTCCTCCACCGGCGTGAAGCGGGGCGACTCCCCGAGCTGCACGGCATCGAGCGGGAGCCGGTCGACGGGATTCATTCGAGCCCCCGCACGGGCGCGCAGGGCGTCGGAATTCCCGAGCCGATCCCGAATACCGACTCAGCGCCACCGGTGATCATTTTTCGATTCCTTCCGAATCATTCGCGAGGCATTGGCGAGTTCATAGGCGAGTCATGGGGGCGGGCCGTCGAACACCCTCGGACAGCACGCCTGATCTGCGATACCGCGGCGGCCTGTCGGCGGCTATTCGCTCATCTCAACGACCTTGCGCGGCAACGGGATTCCCGGATTCCGCCGGTCCGGCATACGCCTTTCGAGGCAGCCCACCCCCCATTCGGGACAACCGGCCCGAGCGCGTACGGTGGCAACGGCACGGTCGCCGCATCCAGGCAAGGAGCACCCTCGATGACCTCGCAGCCCGACCAGGACCTGGTTCTCGCCCGCAGGGACGGCCGGGTAGGCCGGATCACCCTCAACCGCCCGCGCGCCATCAACGCGCTCAACCACGCGATGATCCTCGCCGTGCGGGCCGCCCTGGACGCCTGGGAGCACGATCCCGAGGTGGCCGCCGTGGTGATCACCGGCGCGGGCGAGCGCGGGCTCTGCGCCGGCGGGGACATCCGCTTCTTCCACGACGACGCCAAGATCGGCGGCGCCGCCGCGCGGGCCTTCTTCCGCGACGAGTACCTGCTCAACCACCGGATCGCCCGCTATCCCAAGCCGTACGTGGCGGTGATGGACGGGCTGGTGCTGGGCGGCGGGGTCGGCGTCTCGGCGCACGGCTCGCTGCGGGTGGTCACCGAGCGCGCCGCGGTCGGCATGCCGGAGACCGCGATCGGTTTCGTCCCCGACGTCGGCGGCAGCTGGCTGCTCGCCCGCGCCCCCGGCGAGCTCGGCACCCACCTGGCGCTCACCGCCGGGCGGATGACCGCGATGGACGCCCTGCACTGCGGTTTCGCCGACCACTACCTGCCGAGCGAGCGGATCGCCGAGTTCACCGCGGCCCTGGCCGAGCTCGAACCGGTCGAGGCAGTACGGGAGTTCGCCGCACCGGCGGAGCCCGCACCGCTGGCCGCCCAGCGCGGCTGGATCGACCACTGCTACGCGGCCGACACCGTCGAGGAGATCCTCGACCGGCTGCTCACCGCCGGCCTGCCGGAGGCCAAGGAGGCCGCCGAGCAGATCCTGGACAAGTCGCCGACCGCGCTCAAGGTCACCCTGGCGGCACTCCGCCGGGCCCGCCGACTGCCGTCCCTGGAAGCCGCGTTGGACCAGGAGTACCGGGTCTCCAGCGCCAGCCTCGGGGCGCCCGACTTCGTCGAGGGCATCAGGGCCCAGGTGGTGGACAAGGACCGCAACCCGCGCTGGTCGCCCGCCGGCCTCGCCGAGGTCTCGGAGCTCGACGTGGCCCGCTGCTTCGAACCTCCGGTGGGCGTCCCGGAGCTGGGCCTGGCATAGGGCCCGGCGTAGGGCCCGGCGTAGGGCCTGGCGTAGGGCCCGGCGTAGGGCCTGGCTACTCCTAGGTACGGGTACTCAGGGAAGGCGAGTACAGCAGCGGTGTCCGGGCCCGCCGCCGTGGCCGATGCTCAAGCCATGACCTCAGCTCCGCGGCGTCTCTGGTGGATCGCCCCAACCGTCAGCACCGTGCTCGCCCTGCCGCTCCTGGCCCTGGCCTGCCTGATCCTCATGTTCGTCGGGTTCGCCTACGACTCCTGCGACCCCGGCGGCTGCCCCGGCACCGACCGCCATGTGCTGACGGCGCTGGCGGCGCTGCTCGCCACCGTGCCACTGGCCGTCGGCGCCTGGCTCACCAGCCGTTTGGCCAAGCCGGGTTGGGGCGCCGCGCTGTGCGTGCTGGCCCCGCTGACGGCGGCCGGCTCGGTGCTCTCCTTCCTCACCATCCCCGCCGGACGCTGAGGCCAGGACCGCCCGGCCACCAGGGTGAGCACGGCGCGGGCGACGGCGGTCGATCTGGCACGGGGTCAGCAGTAGGCGAACGGTCGGAGCGCCGCGCTGGCGCCCAACTCCGGCCGCTCCTGCGGCAGATGGTGCCCGGCCGAGGGCGGCGATTCGTTGCCTCGGACTGCGTGACGTCCACCGACGATCGTGCCTTGACCCCATACATCTCAGCTCATACGGTCTATGCAGATCTGACGGGGCGTCAGATCAGCAGCAGAATTGGACCGCCACATGTCTGAAGGTTTGGCGCCGCCCTGACCCGAGCACCACCCTGCTCCACGCACCGCACCGCACCGCACCACGCCGCACCACGCCGCACCGCACCGCACCGAGCCGGCGTCGACCCGGCTCAACGGCGCCTCCCCCGCGCCGCACACTCACGCTGCGAAACTCTCCCACCGCCCGGCCCGCCCACTGCGCAGGCCGCCCGGTCCGCAGCCTCTCTCGCCGGCGCTCCCCCCGCCAGCACCGCTTCAGCTCCGCCCGCGCCGCCCTTACGGCGCGGCGTACGGAATCCGCGCTGCCCTGCGGCGGCTCGCCGTGCTCAGCCTCCCACCCGAGCACGGTGAGCCCCTTCAGGTACGCCGCCAAGCGAACGTCCCGGGGGCCGGCCACCCGCACCGCATGTCCACGCACCCTGCCCAGCCGGCAGGTCCGTGCGCCATGCCCGCGCGGCCGGAGAATCCCATCCGCGAACAGAGAACCGGGGAACTGTCATGAAACTCCGCACCGCCCTGCTCCCGCTGGCCATCGCGGCCACGGTGCTCGCCGGCGCCCAGACCGTCAGCGCCCAGACCGTCAACGCCCAGACCGTCAACACTCAGACCGCCGGTGCTGCCACCACCGGCAACGCTCAGACCGTCAGCGCCACCGACGACGCCAAGGGGCACGTCGAGCGCAACCGCGACGAGGGCACCGTCGCCTACGTCTCCATCACCACCTGGGAGCACATCCCGGCGACCGCCAGAGCCGGCTTCATCGCGGCCGCGCAGGACGACGGCTACGACTCGCTCCGGCACGAGCCCGGCACCTACAGCGTCCACGTGGTGCCCGACCCCGACGACCCGTCCCGCGTGGTGATCGCCTCGACCTTCACCAGCGAGGCCGCCTACCAGCGCCACCAGCACGGCCGTTACGAGCGGGACCTGCGCGCCCACGCCGCGAGAGCCGGTATCGCGGGCCCGGCCAAGGTGGTGCGCAACTACTCGCTGACGGCCACCACCGGCGACGGCAAGCTCGCCTCCCCGCACGGCGACGGCGGCACCGTCTTCACCGTGGTGGCCGTCTTCACCAACGTGCAGGCCCAGTACCGCGCCGAGTTCCTCAAGATCGCCCAGGCCGACGGCTACGGCTCGCTGACCGGCGAGCCCGGAACCCTCGGCTTCCACTTCGTCCCCGACCCCGACGACCCGACCCGCTTCGTCTTCCTGGAGACCTTCACAGACCAGGCCGCCTTCGTCGCCCACAAGAACGGCGCCCCCGCCCAGGCCTACCTCGACCTGGTGTCGCGGGCCGGCATCATCGGCCCCGAGTTCGTCATCACCAACGTCACCACCGGCTTCGACAAGCCCGGCGGCTGGTCCGTCCCCAACCTGGACTCCTGACGCCAACGGGGCCCGTGGACATCCACGGGCCCCGCCGGTCGGCCGTCGGCCCCCGCCTCACCGCTGCGCAACGGCCCCGGCCGGCGTGGGCTGCGCGAGCTCGGCTGCCGGACGGCCGACCGGCTACTCCTGTTCGGCGGGTTGGTCCGGCTCGCCGACCCGACCGGTCGCGGAGAGCAGCGCGAGGATGGCGAGCGCGACCAGCAGGACGGCGACCAGCAGCAGGACGGTCAGGACCGTCGGGTGGTCCCACAGCGCGAACACCAGGGCGAGGACCAGCAGCACGGCGAGGGCGATCCAGCGGCGGTGGGCGTCGGTCCACTTGCCGGCCTGCCCGGTGTGCACACCGTGCGCGTCGCCCCAGCGTGCGGCGGACAGCGCCGCACGGTCGGCCGCCCCACGGGTGGCCCGCGGCAGCCGCCCGGCACCGGACAGGTAGGCGCCGAGCCCGACCACCACGCCCAGCACGATCGCGGTGCGCAGGCTGACCCGCAGGAAGTGCAGCAGCGTGTCGAAGACCGCGGCGGCCGCCGCCTCGGACTGCACCTGGGCCGGCAGGTGGTCGAGATAGTAGTGACGGGCGATCACCAGGCCGATCGCCAGCACCAGGCTGGCGAAGGCCGCACCGAAGGCCGTGGTGACCAGGGCCCGGCGCCGCCGCCTGGCCAGCACCACCCCGATCGCGCCGAGCAGCACGGTGATGACCGGCATCCAGTTGCCGACCGTGTCGAGCAGCCGGGCACCCGCCTGCAGCTTCGCCAGCTTGTCGGACTCGAAGAGCACCATCTGCTTGTCGACGTCGGGGATCTTGTCGGCCGGGGAGACGCCGGCGTCGATCAGTTCCTGCTTGACCCGGTCGACGGCCGCACCGACGTCGAGGACGACGGTTCCCTCGCTGACGCCGATCGCGCCCCGGCCCTTGCCGGTGAGCGCGTGCACCACGGTGCTGTGGGCGACGCGGTTGGTCTGGATCCAGACGGTCTCGAACCGGTCGCTCTGCACGAAGCGCGTCGCCACCTTGGCGACGGCCTGGTCCACGGCCGAGTCCAGCTGCGGCCCCAGGGCCTTGATCGCGCTGCCGACCCGGGGCGGCAACCCCTGCGACTGCAGCCAGGCGGCGATGTCCGCGGTGACGTCCTTGCCGTCGACCCGGACGGCGACCGCCTGGGTGATGCGGTCGGCAGCGGCCGCCTCGATGGCCGGGTTGGACGCGAGCGGACCGACCGTCGCCACGTACCGGTCGGTGTCCAGCGCGATGTCGTGCACCCAGACGGTGAGCAGCGAGACCGGGACGAGGATGCAGCAGAGCGTGATGAGCACGGCCGAGGCGGTGCTCATCACGATCCGCCCGGCCCGGGACGGACGCCTCGATCGCGGGCCCGCACTCCCCCCGGAGGACTCGGGCTCGGGCTCGGGCTGGCTGTTCACGAGGGCTCCAACCGACGCGGGGTGGCCGAAGCGCCACTCACGTCCATTGGCACGGACAGCGACCGCCTCGGCACCTCCAGGTGCGCCGACCGGGCGAGGCGACGCCCGGACGGCCGCGAACACCCGGCCGGGTCGATGCGCCGCCACCGGGGGGACAGCCGGTGTCCGGACGGGACATGATGGGAACAGCCCGGTGTCTGGTTCACCCCGTCGGCCCGATCGAGGTGGTTGCGGTGGTCACGCCACGGCCCGCATCCGTGCGGCTGGGGAGCGAGGGCGCCCAGCCGGCGGTCGAGGCCGACCTCGAACCGCTGGCGGAGCTCCTCCTGTCGCTGCCCGATCGACTCGACGCCCACATCGGTGGGCTCTACCTGCTCTCGGGGGACCAGGACCTGCTCCATCTGCTGATCACCCTCGGTGCGGCCCGGCAGTTCACCCGGCCCTGGCAACGGGTCTCGCTGGCCGCGCCGATCCCGGTCGCCGAGGCCGCACGCGAGGACCGCTTGGTCTGGGTCGGCGGCGCGGAGGAGATGGCGCGCCGGTACCCGCAGGTCGCGGTCGCCATGCCGTACGCCTTCTCGCTGCTGGCCGCGCCCCTGGTAGCGCAGGACACCACCTACGGGGTCGTCTTCTTCCTCTGGCCCGCCGCGCATCCGCCCGTCCTGACGCCCGAGGAGCGCCAGGCCGTCCGGATCCTCGCCGCGGAGCTCGCCGAAGTACTGGCCAGGGCGGCCCGGTCCGGCCACTCCTTCCTGCCCCGGGCGCGCCCGCTGGCGATCGCCGTCGGCAACGGGAGGCCGCAGACCCTCGCCGAGACGGTCGCGCGGCTGCCCGAGGGAGTGTGCGGCATCGGCCTGGACGGCCGGATCGCCGTCGTCACCCCGGGCGCGGCCGAGCTGCTCGGCAAGCCCCCCGAGCGGCTGCTGGGCCAGCGGCCCTGGGTCGTGCTGCCCTGGCTGCGCGACCCGGTGTACGAGCACCACTACCGGGCGTCGGTGATCAGCGGCCAGCCCAACTCCTTCGTGGCGATGCGGCCGCCGGACCAGTGGTTGTCCTTCCATCTGTTCCCGGACCATGACGGGCTCACCGCCCGGATCTCCGTCGCCCACGTCACCCGGCGCGGGCTGCCCGTCTCCGAATCGACCACCGAGCAGCTTCCGCACACGCGGCCCGGAGCGATCTACCACATCCTCCACCTGGCCAGCGCGCTGACCGAGGCCGCCACCGTGCAGGACGTGGTCAGCATGGTGTCCGACCAGATCGTCCCCGCCTTCGGCGGCCAGGCCGTCGCGGTGCTGCTGGCGGAGAGCGGACGGCTGCGCATCATCGGCCACCGCGGGTACCCGCCCGGCCTCGTCGACCAGTTCGACGGCACTCCGCTGACCGAGCAGACCCCCGGGGTGCGGGCCGCGACCAACCCGGTGCCGGCCTTCTTCCAGACCCGGGCCGAGCTGGAACGGGCCTACCCCGGACGCCACGAGACCCAGGACGACATGGCCGCCTGGGCCTACCTGCCGCTGGTCACCTCGGGACGGTTGATCGGCACCTGCGTCCTGGCCTTCGCCGAACCGCACCGCTTCAGCATCGAGGAACGCGCCGTCCTGACCGCGCTCGGCGGCCTGATCGCCCAGGCGCTCGACCGCGCCCGGCTCTACGACACCAAACTGAACCTCGCCCAGGGCCTGCAGGACAGACTGCTGCCGCAGGCCCTGCCGAGCGTCCCCGGTCTCGAGACCGCCGCCCGCTACCTGCCCGCCACCGAGGGGATGGACATCGGCGGCGACTTCTACGACCTGATCCGCGTCGCCCCGGACACCGCGGCCATCGTCATCGGAGACGTCCAGGGCCACAACGTCCACGCCGCCGCCCTGATGGGCCAGATCCGCACCGCCGTCCGCGCCTTCGCCACGGCCGACGCCGACCCCAGCACCGTGCTCGCCCGCACCAACCGCCTGCTGGCCGACCTCGACACCACCCTGCTCGCCAGCTGCGTCTACCTCTGCGTCGACCTGGCGCGGCACGATGCCTGGCTGGCCGACGCCGGCCACCCCGTGCCGCTGCTGCGCAGTCCCGACGGCCGGGCCCGCCGCCTGGAACCGCGCAACGGCATGGTGCTGAACGTGGACCGCAGCGCCGAGTACCCCGTGACCCACCTGGCGCTGCCCGTCGGGACCACCCTGGTCCTGTACACCGACGGACTGATCGAGACGCCCGGAGCCGACCTGGACAAGGCCCTGGAACACCTCGAAGCCGTCCTCGCCCGCCACGGCGGCGAGCCGCTCGACGACCTCGCCGACGCGCTGATCGGCCAGGCCAGGAAGGCCGAGCACCGTACCGACGACATCGCACTCCTGCTGGTCCGTTCCGTCCCCCGATGAACCGCGCCCCGGGAAGGAGGTGGTTACCGTGGCACGCACCCCGTTGCTCGCCGTACACGGGATCTCCAAGCGGTTCGGCGCCGTGCAGGCGCTGTTCGAGGTCGACCTCGAGATCGCCGAGGGCGAGGTGGTCGCGCTCGTCGGAGACAACGGTGCGGGCAAGTCCACCCTGGTCAAGGCGGTGTCCGGGGTCTCCCCACCGGACAGCGGCGTGATCGAGTGGGAGGGGCGTCCGGTCGACCTCCGTCAGCCCTCGGACGCCCAGGGCCTCGGCATCGCCACCGTCCACCAGGACCTCGCGCTCTGCGACAACCTCGATACCGTCGCCAACCTCTTCCTCGGCCGCGAGATCCAACGGTTCGGCATCCTCGACGAGGTCAGGATGGAGCGGAGCTCCCACCGACTGCTCAGCCTGCTGTCCATCCGCCTCCCCAGCCTGCGCGTCCCGGTCGGCTCGCTCTCCGGCGGCCAGCGGCAGAGCGTCGCCATCGCCCGCGCGCTCATCGGCAAGCCCCGGGTCGTGATCCTCGACGAGCCCACCGCCGCCCTCGGCGTCGGACAGACCGCCCAGGTCCTCGAACTGATCGAGCGGCTGCGCGACCGGCACCTCGGGGTCCTCGTGGTCAGCCACGACCTGGAGAACGTGCGCTCCGTCGCCGACCGGATCGCCGTGCTGCGCCTCGGCCGAAACGGCGGCACCTTCGACACCAAGTACGCCACCCAGGAGCAGATCGTCTCGGCCGTCACCGGTGACCAGACCGTCGCCGTCGCCCTGCAGCAGAGCCTGCTGCCGCGGGGACTCCCCGAAACCAACGCCCTCGACGTGGCCTTCCGCTACCTTCCGGCCCAAGCCGGCGTGGGCGGCGACTGGTTCGACGTCATCCCGCTGCCGGGAAGCCGGGTCGCCCTGGTCGTCGGTGACATCGTCGGACACGGCCTGCACGCCGCCGCCACCATGGGACGCCTGCGGACGGCGGTGCACAACTACTCCATGCTCGACCTTCCACCCGACGAACTCCTCGCCCGCCTCGACGAGTTGGTCGGACAAATCGACCGGGACGGCAGCGGCGGCAGCAATGACCCGATCACCGGAGCGACCTGCCTCTACGCGATCTACGACCCGGTGTCCCGGATCTGCGAGCTGGCCCGGGCCGGCCACCTCCCGCCCGCGCTGGTGAGGCCCGACGGCACGGTGGAGTACCTCGACCTGCCGTCCGGGCCGCCGCTCGGCGTCGGCGGACTGCCCTTCGAGACACTGCGGCTCGACATGCCGGAGGGCAGCCAACTCGTGCTGTACACCGACGGGTTGGTCCGGAACCACCATCGGGACATCGACTTCGGCCTGGAGCTCCTGCTGGGCACACTGGCCGGCCGCGACCGGTCCCCGCAGCAGACCTGCGACACCGTCCTGGACGTCATGGTGCCGACGGTCCCCAGGGACGACGTCGCCCTGCTGGTAGCCTCCACCCGCACCCTGCCGGACGATCAGATCGCCCAGTGGGACGTGCCGTCCGATCCCGCCGCCGTTGCGCACGTCCGCGCCGCAGCCACCCGTCAACTGGCCAAGTGGGGCCTGGAAGAAGCCGAGTTCGCCACGGAGCTGATCCTCAGTGAGCTGATCACCAACGCCATCCGCTACGGCGCCGAGCCGATCCACACCCGCCTGCTCCGCGACCGCTCCCTGATCTGCGAGGTTTCCGACACGAGCGGTACCTCCCCGCACCTTCGCTACGCCGCCACCACCGACGAGGGCGGCCGGGGCCTTCTCCTCGTCGCCCAACTCTCCGAACGCTGGGGCACCCGGTACACCGCCACCGGCAAGATCATCTGGGCCGAACAGTCAATTCCCGCCCACACCGCCGGCGGACCCGACCCCGGCGACGCGCCGGCGCCGTGACCGCTCGCGTCGAGCAGCGGTCACCAGTCGCAGCCGGGCTCCAAAATGCGGCGGCACCCCGCGCCGAAGAACCAGCCGGGGTGCCGTGCTGCAGGTCAGCGGGGGTTTCCCCGCCTCATTCCGAGTGGGCCGCCAGGGGCTCGAACCCTGAACCTACGGATTAAAAGTCCGCAGCTCTGCCGATTGAGCTAGCGGCCCGGTGGCGAGGGTGTCGTCATTGCAGTACGGCACCTGCCGGGACGATCCTACCCGGTGATCCCCGACGGTTGGCCAGCACATTGCGGCTGTCCGGGCGCCGGGTCCAGGTGGGCGAGGCGGACGCGGCGCAGCCAGGCTTCGACGGGGGCGGGGTCGGGGGTGGGCGGGAGGGCGCCGGGGCGGGCCAGGCGTTCGGCGGCGGCGGCGAGCAGCGGCTCGGCCAGGGACGGGTCGGCGGCGATCCGCTCGCCCAACTCGCGCACCCGCTCGGGGTCGGCGAGTCGGACCTGCAGCTCGCCGGTCTCGTGCAGCAGCAGCGCCTGCTCGACCAGCCGCAGCAGGTGCCGGGCCGGCTTGGCCCGCCGCTCGGGCTCGCGGGCCCGCAGTTTGCGCAACTGCTGGTCGGCGTAACCGAGGTAGGCCGAGCGCACCGCGCCGGCGCTCAGGAAGCTGCGCCGAAGGCCGATCAGCTCCTCCCCGAGCGGGGTCCTGACCTCGTACAACTCATCGGGCAGCCAGACGAGTTCGGTCACCGTCGGATTCCCGGCCAGAGCCAGCCGGCACCACTTCGCCACCTCGTGGAAGGTCCGGTCCGGTTCGGTCGTGACCACCGACTCGCGCGGCCGGTCCAGTCCGTGCAACTCCTGTGTGGGCACCGCGAAGACGCCGAGCCGGTCCACGTCCGAACCCGGCCGCGCCAGCCCGTACGCGGTCGAACCGACCACGCCCGACAGCACCACCCGCACCCCGGCCACCCCCCTTCCGTCCAAGAGCACGCAGTCTCTCCCGGGCCGCACCGCCGGCGCATCCGGTTTAGCGGCAGTCGGTCTAGGGTCGAGTCAGACCGACCGAGAAGGAGCCCACGATGCCCACCATGCCCGCCGTCCCCACCTCCGCCATCGCCGCCGCCGGCCTGATCGGCGGCTACGGCACCGCGCGCTGGACCGGAAAGCGCGAACTCGGCGGCGCCGTGCTCGCGGCCGCCGGCGCGGGGGCCGCGTACCGCTGGCGGCGGCAGGCGGGCGGTACCACGGCGGCCGCGCTGACCGGCCTGTACGTGGCCGCCTTCGGGGGCTCGCACCCGCTGGCGAAGAAGATCGGCGCCTGGCCGTCGGTCCTGGCGGTGACCGGCGTGGTGGCGGCCGCCTCGACCCTGGCGGAGCGCCGGCAGCACGGCCGGTAGGGCCGACAGCGCAAACCGGCGTTCCTGACAGGCTCCTGACCAGGGGTGGTGACAGCGGCCCGGGAACGG
The DNA here is from genome assembly GCF_000744785.1 of Kitasatospora azatica KCTC 9699. NCBI lineage: Bacteria > Bacillati > Actinomycetota > Actinomycetes > Kitasatosporales > Streptomycetaceae > Kitasatospora > Kitasatospora azatica. The sequence goes on from NZ_JQMO01000003.1 coordinate 1,159,028, forward strand.
GGCAGGATCAGAGTCGGCTACCGAGGTGGCCGTATGCGACAGCGGGGAGTTACCAGAGGGGATCTGCGGAGAGGTCGGGGGGCACGGCGATGGGCCAACTCAGCCATGGGGTCATGCTGTTCTGCTGGTGGACGGGTCTGGTGCTGCTGGTGGCCGGGGTGCCGGCGGCCGCCCTGCGGCTCACCCGGTTCGCCCGGCGCGGCACCGAGGTGCAGGGCACGGTGGCCGAAGTACGGGTGGAGCGGTGGCACGGGACGGACGCGGTGCGCCCGGTGGTGCGGTTCACCGATCCGGCCACCGAGCGGGAGGTGGTCGGCCGGCCGGCCTGCGGGCGGGTGCCGCTGGCGGGCTGGCCGGGGCAGCCGATCGCCGTCCGCTACCTGCCGGGGGACCCGGAACGGTTCCAGATCGGGCCGCAGACCAGCGTCCTCGACGCCGCGCTGACCAGCCTGCTGGTGATGACCCTCGGCTCGGTCGCGCTGGTGCTGACCCGGTGGACCGATCCGGACGCGATCGCGACCAGCACCGTGCTGGCGGCCTCCGGCCTGGCGCTCGGCACCGCGACCGCGCTGACCCGTCACGCCTCCCGGGTCGATCGGCGCAGCCGCCTGTGCGTCAAGGGAGTTGTCAGCCTCGGACAGGTCGTCGGCAGCTTCGTGGTGGACGGCGGCGGCGACCGCGCGCACAAGCACCACCCGGTGGTCAGCTTCACGGCGGCGGGCGGCCAACAGGTCACCGGCGTCGACCTGACCACCCACAGCCGCCACGGCTACCCGCCGGACGGCGCCCCGATCCCGATCCGCCACCTGCCGGAGGACCCGATGTCCTTCGGGCTGGACTGGACGGCCAAGCGACACCGCCCCCTCACGCCACGCCGTCCGCGCAACCCGGCCCGGGCCGCCGTCGGCCTGTTCGGCGCCCTCGCCTGCTGCGGTGCGCTGATCACGCTCGGCGCCACCCTCGCCAACCGCTGAGGGCCCGCCCCACCGGAGTGGAACGGGCCCTCAGCGAACCGGGTTCAGCGAACCGGGTTCAGCGAACCGGGTTCAGCGAACTGTCCGCGGTGACTACGACTCAGCAGTCACCAGGAGTCGGTGTCAGTTCTTCCAACGCGGCTTGCGGTCGCCGCCGTTGAAGCTGCCACCACGGTTGTCGCGGTCGCCGCCGAAGGAACGCTCACCGAACGAACGGCCGCCACGGTCACCGTAGGAGGAGCCGCCCTGCGGACGCCCACCCGAGCGGTGGTCGTCGCGACGGGCGAACGGACGGCTGCTGCCGCCGCCACGGCTGTCGCGGTCGCCGCCGAAGGAACGCTCACCGAACGGACGGGCCGGACGGTCACCGAAGGAACGGCCGCCGCGGTCGTCGCGGTCACGGTTGAAGCCGCCACCACGGTTGTCCCGGTCACGGTCACCGAACGGACGGGCCGGACGGTCACCGAAGGAACGGCCGCCGCGGTCGTCGCGGTCACGGTTGAAGCCGCCGCCACGGTTGTCACGGTCGCCGAAGGAACGGCCGCCACGGTCGTCGCGGTCACGGTTGAAGCCGCCACCACGGTTGTCACGGTCACCGAAGGAACGGGCCGGACGGTCACCGAACGAGCGCCGCTCGCCACCGCGCTCACCACCACGCTCGCCACCACGGCTGTCGCGGTCCCGGTCCCGGTCACCGAACGAACGCGCCGGACGGTCGCCGTACGAACGCCGCTCGCCCCGCTCCTCGCGGGCCGGCCGCTCGTTGCGCGCCTCCCGGTAGGCCGGCACCCGCTCCTCGCGCGGCTCGCGCACCTCGGTGACCTCGGCCACCGCGGCGGTCTCGGTCTCGGCGCCCTCGACCGGCGCCTCGTCCTCGATGCCCAGCTCCGCCCGCTCCCGAGCGGCCCGCGCGGAGAGCCGGTCGGCCTCCTCGCGCAGCTCGGTCGCCCGGCGCTGCGCGCGCTCCAGCTGACGGGTCATCTCCTCGACCTCGCGCTCCGCCGCACCGGCGATGCCCGAGGCGCTCTCCGCCTGGACCTCGATCAGCGAACGGGCGCCGGTGATCTTGGCGACCTCGGCGTCGAAGGCGTGGTCCAGGATGTGGCGCGAGGCGTCCACGCCCGCGTCCTCCATCAGGCGGAAGACGCCACGGCGCTGGTGCGGCAGCACCAGGGTGACGACCGCGCCGGAGCGGCCGGCCCGCGCCGTACGACCGGAGCGGTGCAGGTAGTCCTTGTGGTCGCCGGCCGGGTCCACGTTCAGCACCAGGTCGATGCCGTCCACGTGGATGCCGCGGGCCGCCACGTCGGTGGCGACGACCACGTTGACGTAGCCGTCCTTGAAGTCGCCCAGCACCCGGGTACGGGCGCCCTGGGTCATCCCGCCGTGCAGCGCGTCGGCCTTCACGCCGGCCTCGATCAGCTGCTCGGCGACCCGGTCCGCGCCCATCTGGGTGCGGACGAAGATGATCGTGCGGCCCTTGCGGGCGGCGATCGCGTTGGTGATCGGCGCCTTGTCCTTGGGCTTCACCACGAGGATGTGGTGGGTCATGGTGGTGACCGCACCGGCCGACGGGTCGACCTCGTGGGTGACCGGGTTCTTCAGGTAGCGCTTGACCAGGCTGTCGATCTCGTTCTCCAGGGTGGCGGAGAAGAGCAGCCGCTGGCCGCCCACCGGCACCTGGTCGAGGATCTCGGTGACCTCGGGCAGGAAGCCCATGTCGGCCATCTGGTCGGCCTCGTCGAGCACCACGGTCCGGACGTCGGCGAGCTTGGCGCTGCCACGGTTCAGCAGGTCACGCAGTCGGCCGGGAGTGGCGACCAGGATGTCGACGCCACGCTCCAGCGCGTAGATCTGGTTCGACATCGAGGTGCCGCCGCAGACCACCTTGAGCTTGAGACCGAGCACCGAGCCGAACGGCTCCAGCGCGTCGGCCACCTGCATGGCCAGCTCGCGGGTCGGGACCAGGATCAGGCCGCGCGGGTGCTTGGGCTTGGTGCGCTCGCCGTCGGCGAGGCGGGTCAGCAGCGGCAGGCCGAAGCTGAGCGTCTTGCCGGAGCCGGTGCGGCCGCGGCCGAGCACGTCCTTGCCGGCCAGCGCGTCCGGGATGGTCGCGGCCTGGATCGGGAACGGGGTGGTCACGCCGCGCTTGGCGAGGGCGCGCACCACGTCGTCGTGCAGGCCCAGGTCACCGAAGGTGACGGTGGGCTCAGCGGGCTCGGTCTCGGTGGAGTCGAGGGTCTCGGGGGACTCGAGTTCGGTGGCCTCGAGGGAGTCGGCCACCGCGTCGGCGGTGTCAACCGCGTCGTCGGCGTCAGTGGGCATGACGAAGCGGGCGTCGTCAACGAGAGACAATGCAAAACCTTCCGGAAGTGGCACGCGCCAAAGTCCGGGGTTCTGACTTACAACCGCCTCTATGCGGTCAGCCACGGATCGCCGGAACGCGCCAAGGGCGCCAGATGGGATTAGGGCGCCAGTCAAATGGATCAAACGAACGATCTACCACCATAGACGACCCATCACTCCGAAGGCAAACGCGCTGGCCAACTCTCTAATGTGAGGTGGAACCCAGTCCGCCGACAGCAGATCCGGAGCCGCTGGCCGAGGGCGCCGGGGAGGTGGGGGCGGACGAGGACGGCGAGGGGTGGCCGGATCCCGCCGACGGGGCGGCCGAGCCGCTGGCGCCCGCCGAGGGGGCGCCAGAGCCGCCACCCGCACCGCCGGAGCTCCCGGCACTCGGCGCGGCCGAGGGGCTCGCGCTGCCCGCCCCGCCCTCCCCCGCCGACGGCGCGCCGCCGGTCGCGCCGTGCCCGCCCGAGGCACCGGCCCCGGGGGCGCTGGGCCCGCCCGCCGGCTCGCTCGGCCGGGGCGGGACGGCCACCACGCCGCCCGGCACCGGAGCGGCCGGCGAGGCCCCCGGGCTGGGGTCGTTCACCGGCGCCACCTCGCCCACGACGGCCGGCGACCCGCCACCCGTCGCACCTGACGGTCCCTCACCCCTGGCGGCGCCGACCGGGGCCGGGTGGGCCCGGCCGACCCCGCCCGTCGTCCCCGTGGAGGCGTGCCCGCTCGGGCTGGCGGTGCCGGTGACATGGCCGGCCGGCTGCTTCTCCGAACCGGCGCCGACCTCCATGCACCCGGCCGCGCTCAGCCCGGCCAGCGCCAGCACGGCGGTCCGCACCGCCACCGAGCGGAACACCGCCGCCCGCTCCACGCCCCGCGTGCTCCGGGTCACCCGGGCGTCCCGCACCCGCGCCGCCACCGACGGGCCTCCGGACGGCAGCCTCCGCGCCACCGGCGCCGTCCCCAGCGCCACCCGTCCACCCGAACGCCTGCTCGCACCCGTCGGAACCATCGCCGCCGCCTCTCCCGCACACCCCACCCTGGCCGCCCCAACCGGCGGCCCTTCCGCTGCCCAACGCCCACCCCGCCCCCGGGGACACGGCCACCTCGCGCAATACCCGGTGCAATACCTGGCACACCCTCACCGAGGCCACGACAATGAGGCCGTGGACATGAGCCGGGACGACTTCGAGACGCTGGTCAGCGATGCCCTCGACCAGATCCCCCCGCAGCTGGCGGCGATGATGGACAACGTGGCCGTCTTCGTCGAGGACGAGCCCGACCCGGCCACCCCGGACCTGCTCGGTCTCTACGAGGGCACCCCGCTGACCGAGCGCGGCGAGTGGTACGCCGGTGTGCTGCCCGACCGGATCATCGTCTACCGCGGCCCGACCCTGCGGCTGTGCGAGACCGCGGAGCTGGTGGTGGCCGAGGTGCGCACCACGGTGATCCACGAGGTCGCCCACCACTTCGGCTTCGACGACCACGAGCTGCACGAACTCGGCTGGTCCTGACCTCGCCCGGCGTTAACCGTTTTGGCGTTCCCGCCCGCATCCCATATGCTTCTCACGTCCCCGACCGCTGGAGATCAGCCGGGCGGGCCGCAAGCCCTCATCGTCTAGTGGCCCAGGACGTCGCCCTTTCAAGGCGGTAGCACGGGTTCGAATCCCGTTGGGGGCACGCAGTAACAGCAGTATGCAGTGCACGTAGTAAAGTCGGGGCCGCAAGGCTCTGTCGAGGTCCTGTGGAGCAGTTGGTTAGCTCGCCACCCTGTCAAGGTGGAGGTCGCGGGTTCAAGTCCCGTCAGGATCGCTCGTCCCGCGAGGGACGGTGCAGTACGGCCAGGTAGCTCAGTTGGTACGAGCGTCCGCCTGAAAAGCGGAAGGTCGCCGGTTCGACCCCGGCCCTGGCCACAGCCTCGAGCCCCCGTAGTGAACATCACTGCGGGGGCTTCTTCGTGTCCTGTTCGAGTCGGCCGGACGGCATGCAGCCAGACCGCATGCAAAGGGGCCCCGCACCGCGACGAACGCGGTGCGGGGCCCCTTGCGGAACTACTGCGGAACTACGCGGCGCTGATTAGAGCGGGCGAATGTTCTCGGCCTGCGGGCCCTTCTGGCCCTGCGTGACGTCGAACTCGACCTTCTGGCCCTCGAGCAGCTCGCGGAAGCCACTGGCGTTGATGTTCGAGTAGTGGGCGAACACGTCCGGGCCGCCACCCTCCTGCTCGATGAAGCCGAAGCCCTTTTCCGCGTTGAACCACTTCACGGTGCCGTTAGCCATGGGAAATCTCCTTTTGATGGGGCAATTCGAAACTCACACCTCGTGAGTCCCGCGTCGCCGCGATGATGCCCCGTCCGGGGAAGAGCCGGAAAAACAAAAATGCGCCTGCAACCAGCAGGCGCACACAAAGTTCATGGGAACCACAACTGCAACTACCGACGACTGTAGCAGGGTCCGACGTCAAACGGGCGGATCCGCCGCGCCGTTCTTTCGGCGCGGCGAGGACCGGTGCCGCGCGGCGGGGATCGGCGAGGCCCGGGCAGGGTACCGCTGGGACGTCCACGGGGCCGGGGCGGCGGCGAGCCAGAAAAATTCGATGCCCCTGTGCATGACCCAACCGCACCGGATGGGGCGCATACTGGCACGGATGACGAATTCAGCGCCGCGGCGCCACCTTCCCACCAGTCCCTTCCGCGCCGCGGCCGTGCCGGCGCCCAAGCAGTTCGCCGTAGGGGACCGCGTGTCGCACGACGAGTACGGCCTCGGTCGGATCATCAGTGCCGAGGGCGACGGCGAGATCGCCGTGCTCGTCGACTTCGGCTCGCGGCAGGAGCGGATCTCGAAGCCCTTCGCCAAGCTTTTCCTGCTCTGAGGCGCTGAGCCTCAGAGCAGGCTCGGGCCGATTCCGCTGACCGACGGTCAGCGGAACGCTTCCAGGTACCCCGCCGTCAGCTCCGGTGTCGCCAGCCAGGCCGCGTAGTCGGCCGGGTCGGCGTAGGTGTTGGCGAAGCGGCGGGCCACGGCTTCGTGCTGGGCCGCCGCGGCGAAGACGCCCTGCAGGTGCTCGGGCATGGTCAGCATGGCCGTGGTGAACTCCACCGAGTGCCGGGCGTGCTGCCAGCAGAGTTCGAAGGTCTCCCGCATCCAGTCCGGGGTGAACGGCGCGCCGCCGCGCTCGATGATCGCCCGCTGGTAGAGCGCCGCCGCGCGGGCCGCGTTGTTGGCGCCCTGGCCGGTGATCGGATCGTTGAGCACCAGCGTGTCCGCGATGCCGAGGACGTGACAACCCTCACCCAGTCGGGCGACGGGGTGACGCACCGTCGGGGTGACGGCGCCGTACAGGTTGGCCAGCCCGTCGGTGGGTTCGGCCTCGGCGCACAGCTCGTACTCCCAGGGCAGCCGGGTGCGCAGCAGGCCGAGGATCCGGTCGAGCTGCTCGTCGGGGGCCGGGCGGTCGGCGAAGCAGTCCAGCGGTCCGCCGGGGAGCGCCTCCCAGAGCAGGATGGTGCACGGGCCGGAGCCGGTCAGGGCGGGCTGCAGGTAGAGCTCGCCGGCGCCGGGGATCGCGTGCATCCGGGCCCGCGGTTCGGCCGCCGGGTCGGGCACCCCGACGCCGTGCAGGTAGAGGCAGGTCAGGGTGCGTTGCGGGCGGTCGAAGGGGGAGCGCCCGGCGTCCCGTTCGAAGAGCTCGGCGAGTTCGCCGCGGCCGGCGGCGACGATCGTCAGCTCGTGGCGTTCGGCCAGCGCCCGCAGGCCCGCGCCGTCCAGGGTGCGGTACTCGATCCGGCCGCCGCGCTCGGCGAGGAGTTCCAGCCAGCCGGCCATCTTGATCCGCTGGTCCACCGACTGGCCCGGCTCGTCCATCACGGCGGTGAAGGCCAGCGCCTGCACCGCGACCTCCTGCGGGCCGTCGGGCGGTGCGGCCAGGGTGCCGCGGACCGAGTGGACCGCCGGGGTCTCGGCCTCCCAGAGGTTGAGGCCGGCCGCCCGCTCGATCCGCAGTGCGGGCCCGAACATCGCCTGGGTGGACAGCACCGGACCGGTGCGCAGTTGCTCCGGGGTGCGCGCGGCGACCACGGTCACCCGGTACCCGGCGGCGAGCAGGCCCAGGGCGAGCTGCAGCCCGGCCTGGCCGGCTCCGACAATGGCGATCCGACGCATGGGAGCCTCCCGGGAGCCGGTCTGCTGGATCCCTGATGGTACGTCAGTTCGGCTGCGCCGAGTAGCGCTTGGCGAGCGGGCGGAGCACGGCCAGGACCGCTGCCAGGTCCGGCGCGGCGGCGAAGAACTCGGCGTCCGCCCGCTCCACCACCTCGACCGCCCGGACCGCCACCTCGACACCGCGCTCGGTGATCGCCAGCCGCTTCATCCGGGTGTCCGCCTCGTCCACCTGGCGGGTGAGGAACTCCTTGGCCTCCAGCCGGCGCAGCACCTGGGAGGCGGTCTTCACGTCGGTGCCGGTGTACTGGGCCAGCTCCAGCTGGTTGGGCCGGCCGCCCTCGCGGCCCAGCCACCACAGGCCGGCCAGCAGCACGAACTGCGGATGGGTCAGGTCCAGCGGGGCCAGCGCGGCGGCGATCCCACGCTGCCAGCGCAGGGTGGCGTGCCAGAGCAGGAAGCCGGGACTGTCATCGGGTTCGAGCGCCATGACCACGGAGATTATCTGCCCGACGACTATCCTGCCAAGCTCGACCGGCCGGTACAGCCAGATGTGACACTTGAGGCGCCGACAAGCCGAGAAGCCGAGAAACTGAGGTGCGGACCGCCGCCCCTCCTTGCGACCCTTGAGGGATGCCCGCGATGAGTTCCCCCGCAGTCCAGCCCGCCGACGCGCCCACCATCGGTGAGCTGGCGGCCCGACTGCCCGAGCTGACGCTGCGCGACCAGCAGCGGATCGGCCGCCGGCTGGACGGGGCGCGGCGGGTCCGCAAGGCCGAGGCCCGGGAGGCGATCGCCGCGGAGCTGGCCGCCGAGGTGGCCAAGGCCGAGCAGCGGATCGAGCAGCGCCGCCAGGCCGTCCCGCAGATCAGCTATCCGGCCGAGCTGCCGGTCAGCCAGAAGAAGGACGAGATCCTGGCCGCGATCCGCGACCACCAGGTGGTGATCGTCGCGGGCGAGACCGGCTCCGGCAAGACCACCCAGATCCCGAAGATCTGCCTGGAGCTCGGCCGCGGCATCAAGGGCCTGGTCGGCCACACCCAGCCGCGCCGGATCGCCGCCCGCACGGTGGCCGAGCGGGTGGCCGAGGAGCTGCGGACCCCGCTCGGCGAGGCGGTCGGCTGGAAGGTGCGGTTCACCGACCAGGTCGGCCAGGACACCCTGGTCAAGCTGATGACCGACGGCATCCTGCTGGCCGAGATCCAGACCGACCGCGAGCTGCGCCAGTACGACACCCTGATCATCGACGAGGCGCACGAGCGCAGCCTCAACATCGACTTCATCCTCGGGTACGTCAAGCAGCTGCTCCCGCGCCGCCCCGACCTCAAGGTGGTCATCACCTCGGCGACCATCGACCCGGAGCGCTTCGCCCGCCACTTCGGCGACGCCCCGATCGTCGAGGTGTCCGGCCGCACCTACCCGGTGGAGGTCCGCTACCGGCCGATGGTCGAGGAGGGCGACGGCGAGGAGGGCGACGAGAACATCGACCGCGACCGCGACCAGATCCAGGCGATCTGCGAGGCGGCCGAGGAGCTCCAGGCCGAGGGACCGGGCGACATCCTGGTCTTCCTCTCCGGCGAGCGTGAGATCCGCGACACCGCGGACGCGCTCAACAAGCTGAAACTGAAGTTCACCGAGGTCCTGCCGCTCTACGCCCGGCTCTCCTCGGCCGAGCAGCACAAGGTCTTCCAGCGCTCCAACTCCCGCCGGATCGTGCTGGCCACCAATGTCGCCGAGACCTCGCTGACCGTCCCGGGCATCAAGTACGTGATCGACCCGGGCACCGCCCGGATCTCCCGCTACAGCCACCGCACCAAGGTCCAGCGGCTGCCGATCGAGGCGATCAGCCAGGCCAGCGCCAACCAGCGCAAGGGCCGCTGCGGCCGCACCAGCGACGGCATCTGCATCCGGCTCTACTCGGAGGAGGACTTCCTCGCCCGCCCCGAGTTCACCGACGCCGAGATCCTGCGCACCAACCTGGCCTCGGTCATCCTGCAGATGACGGCGGCCGGCCTCGGCGACATCGCCGCCTTCCCGTTCCTGGACCCGCCGGACTCGCGCAACATCAAGGACGGCGTCAACCTGCTCCACGAGCTGGGCGCGCTCGACCCGGAGGAGAAGGACCCGCGCAAGCGCCTGACCCAGCTCGGCCGCAAGCTCGCCCAGCTCCCGGTCGACCCGCGGCTGGCCCGGATGGTACTGGAGGCCGACAAGAACGGCTGCGTGCGCGACGTCATGGTGATCGCCGCCGCGCTGTCCATCCAGGACCCGCGCGAGCGCCCCACCGAGAAGCGCCAGGCCGCCGACGAACGGCACCGCCGGTTCAGCTCGGAGACCTCCGACTTCCTCTCCTACCTGGCCATGTGGCGCTACGTACGGGAGCAGCAGCGCGAGCTCTCCTCCTCGGCCTTCCGCCGGATGTGCAAGAGCGAGTTCCTGAACTACCTGCGGATACGGGAGTGGCAGGACATCTACGTCCAGCTGCGCACGGTGGCCAAGCAGTTGGGCGTCACCATCGAGGAGCCCCACGACGACGTGGAGCCCGACGCCGACCGGATCCACCAGTCGCTGCTCGCCGGACTCCTCTCCCACCTGGGCCTGTTCGACGTGGAGAAGCGCGAGTACGGCGGCGCCCGCGGTGCCCGGTTCGCGATCTTCCCGGGTTCCGGCCTGTTCAAGAAGCCGCCGCGCTGGGTGATGTCCGCCGAGCTGGTGGAGACCTCCCGGCTCTGGGCCCGGATCAACGCCAAGATCGAGCCCGAGTGGGTGGAGCCGCTGGCCGCCCACCTGATCAAGAAGACCTACAGCGAGCCGCACTGGGAGAAGAAGGCCGGCGCGGTGATGGCCTTCGAACGGGTCACTCTCTACGGCATGCCGATCGTCGCCCAGCGCCGGGTCAACTACGGCCGGATCGACCCGGAGCTCTGCCGCGAGCTGTTCATCCGCAACGCCCTGGTCGAGGGCGACTGGGAGACCCACCACCACTTCTTCGCCGCCAACCTCAAGATGCTCGGCGAGGTCGAGGAGTTGGAGAACCGCGCCCGCCGGCGCGACATCCTGGTGGACGACCAGACCCTCTTCGACTTCTACGACGCGCGGCTGCCCGAGGAGATCGTCTCCACCCGGCACTTCGACTCCTGGTGGAAGAAGACCCGGCACGAGCAGCCCGACCTGCTCAACTTCGAGAAGTCGATGCTGATCAACGACGCCGCCGACGGCGTCACCGAGGCCGACTACCCGGACTACTGGCAGCAGGGCAAGCTCCGGTTCAAGCTGACCTACCAGTTCGAGCCGGGCAGCGACGCGGACGGCGTCACCGTGCACATCCCGCTCCCGGTGCTCAACCAGGTCAGCTCGGAGGGCTTCGACTGGCAGATCCCGGGCCTGCGCGGCGAGTTGGTCACCGCCTACATCCGCGCCCTGCCCAAGGCGATCCGCCGCAACTTCGTCCCCGCCCCGGACTTCGCCAAGGCCGCACTGCGCGAGATGACGAACCGTCAGGAGCCGTTGCTGCCAACGCTGGAGCGGATCCTGCACCGGATGTCCGGGATCCCGATCCCGCCCGAGGCCTGGGAGGACGAGCGGGTCCCCGACCACCTCAAGGTGACCTTCCGGGTGGTCGACGGCAAGCGCAAGCTGGCCGAGTCCAAGGACTTGGAGGAGCTGCGGCTCAAGCTGACGCCCAAGCTCAAGGAGACCCTCTCCTCGGCCGCCAGCGGCCAGGGCATCGAGCGCACCGGCCTGACCGGCTGGCCGGAGGACCTGCCGCTGCTCCAGCGCACCTTCGAGCAGCGCTCCCGCGGCCACTCGCTGCGCGCCTACCCGGCGCTGACCGACGAGGGCGAGAGCGTGGCGATCAAGCTCTTCGACACCCCGCAGGCCCAGCAGCAGGCGATGTGGCAGGGCACCCGCCGGCTGCTGCTGCTCACCACCAACTCCCCTGCCAAGCAGATCCAGGCGCGGCTGGGCAACCAGGCCAAACTGGCGCTCTCCTACAACCCGCACGGCTCGGTCCCGGCGCTCTTCGAGGACATCACGGCCTGCGCGGCGGACCGGCTGATGGCCCTGAACGGCGGCCCGGTCTGGGAGGCCGAGGCCTTCGGCAAGCTGTACGACAAGGTCCGGGCCGACCTCTACGAGCTGTCGGCCGACACCACGCTGAAGACCGCGAGTGCCCTGATCGCCTTCCACCGGGCGGCCAACCGCTTGAAGACGGTCAGCAGCCCGGTGCTGCTCTCCGCGGTCAACGACATCAAGCTGCACCTGACCTCGCTGGTCCACCCCGGCTTCGTGACCGACAGCGGCTGGCAGCGGCTGCCGGACGTCAAGCGGTACCTGGTCGCGGTGGACCGCCGGCTGGAGGCGCTGCCCAACCACCCGCAGCGCGACCTGCAGCAGCTGCTGAAGGTGCAGGAGGTGCAGCGGGCCTACGGCGAGCTGCTGGCCGCCGTACCGGCCGGGCAGCAGCCCAGCGCGGAGCTGCGGCAGATCCGCTGGATGATCGAGGAGCTGCGGGTGAGCTTCTTCGCCCAGTCGCTGGGCACCCCGACCCCGGTGTCGGAGAAGCGGATCCTCAAGGCCATGGACGCCGCCGCGGCCACCCTCTGAGCGAACCCCCCCAGGTCGGGCCGGGCGGTCCCGTTCGGCCGGTTCGACCTGGGGGCCCGGCATGCAGTACGATCTGTCTTGTCGCTGCGAAGAACAGCGGCGAAACACTGAGGTCAGCAGTGAAATCCCTGGCCCTGTGGAGCAGTTGGTTAGCTCGCCACCCTGTCAAGGTGGAGGTCGCGGGTTCAAGTCCCGTCAGGGTCGCCACAAGCAAGAGGCCCGGAACCGTAAGGTTCCGGGCCTCTTGTCGTTCCCGTGCGATCGGCTCCCGACGGACCGTCAGGTCATTATCGCCATCCTGGTCCAGACCACAAGAGGGCAGCCTGTGACGGTCGTCACTTATCTTTTCTTGAACTTGGCCAGGTGGGACCCCCCCTCAATGGGCCCTCATTTAATATATAAAATTGTACTGACTTCCGCTGCATTCCCACCCCTCGCCATCCGCATTTAATCCCGCATCAGGCGCCCCAACAATCACTGATTTCCCGACCATTAAATGGTCAAAGGACAGTCATGAACCAGTTGACGCTCATGTCGCCGAACCCCCCTCGGATAAACATCCCACCATTTCCGGGACGGCCTGCGGGCATGCAGAAAGGCCACCCTCCCGGACCCGGCGGAGTCCGAGGGGATGGCCCCTACTGTCGTGCGTTCAGCGCGGCGGGCTGAGCGGCCCGCCGTGGGCGGCTCAGGCCTCGGTGCGCTGGGCGGGGATACCGGCCAGCAGCGCTCGCACCTCCGCCTCCCGGTACCGGCGGTGGCCGCCAAGCGTGCGGATGGACGTGAGCTTGCCTGCCTTGGCCCAGCGCGTGACCGTCTTGGGGTCGACACGGAACATGGTGGCAACCTCTGCCGGCGTCAGCAGGGGCTCAGCGTCAGGGGTACGAGCGGTCATGAGCGGCCTCCTCGGAGAACCGAACCAGGGCGGTTCTATCCTTCAAATTCTGCACCTTGGCCCGCGATGCCCGAAATGGCATAGACGGACCGAGTCGGTTATAGGACGAACGGCTTGTCCTGGTGTCTACGGCGGTCCGCACGGGCAGATGGTGGTGCAGGCGCACAACGCCTTCCTCTCCTCGCAGTGGTTCGCCGACCAGGGCTTCGCCGTGGTGGTGGCGGACGGGCGCGGCACCCCGGGCCGCAGCCCCGCCTGGGAGAAGTCGATCGCCTTCGACTTCGCCGGACCCACCCTCGAGGACCAGGTGGAGGCGGTGCAGGCGCTCGCCGCCGAGTTCCCGTTGGACCTCGGCAAGGTGGCGATCCGCGGCTGGTCCTACGGCGGCTACCTGTCCGCCCTGGCGGTGCTGCGCCGTCCCGACGTCTTCCACGCGGCCGTGGCCGGTGCCCCGGTCACCGACTTCGCGCTCTACGACACCCACTACACCGAGCGCTACCTCGGCCACCCCGGCGAGCGTCCCGAGGTGTACCGGGCGCAGTCGCTGATCGAGGACGCGGCCAAGCTGGAGCGGCCGCTGATGCTCATTCACGGGCTGGCCGACGACAACGTGGTGGCCGCGCACACCCTGCGGCTCTCCTCCGCGCTGCTGGCCGCCGGGCGTCCGCACACGGTGCTGCCGCTCTCCGGGGTCACCCACATGACCCCGCAGGAGCAGGTGGCGGAGAACCTGCTGCTGCTCCAGGTCGACTTCCTGAAGGAGAGCCTGGGCCTGAAGCCGACGCCGGGGCTCTGACCGGCGCTGTCACGGTCCTCGGCATGACATCCGTCATGCCGAGGACGCGACGGCGCACACTGACCCGCGCACCCCGTCGCGCGGCACTCTGGACAGGTCGGGAGAACCACCGGAGAGGACGGGGACATGAGCCAGGAAGTGGCCGCCTTCAGGCAGGTCAGCAAGAGCTACGGCCGGGTCAAGGCGGTGAACGGCCTCGACCTGACCCTGTACCCGGGCCAGACCGTCGCCCTGCTCGGCCCGAACGGGGCCGGCAAGTCCAGCAGCCTGGACCTGCTGCTCGGCCTGCGCGAGCCGGACCAGGGCCAGGTCACCCTCTTCGGCGGCACCCCGCGGGCCGCGATCGAGGCCGGCCGGGTCGGCGCGATGCTGCAGAGCGGCGGGCTGATGACCGATGTGACGGTCCGTGAGCTGGTCCAGCTGGCCTGCGACGTGCACCCGCGCGGCCACCGGCTCGACGAGGTGCTGCGTGACGCCGGCATCGAGGAGATCGCCGGGCGCCGGGTGGACAAGCTCTCCGGCGGTCAGGAGCAGCGGGTCCGGTTCGCGCTGGCGATCGCCGGGGCCAACGACCTGATCGTGCTGGACGAGCCGACCACCGGTATGGACGTGTCGGTCCGTCAGCAGTTCTGGGCCTCGATGCGCCGGCAGGCCGAGCAGGGCCGCACGGTGCTCTTCGCCACCCACTACCTGGAGGAGGCCGACTCGATCGCCGACCGGGTGCTGGTGCTGCACCGCGGCCGGCTGATCGCCGACGGCTCCTCGACCGAGATCAAGGCCAAGGCCGGTGCCCGACGGGTCGGCTTCGAGCTGCACGCCTCGGACGGTCAGGTCGAGGAGGCGGTGCTGCGGGCGCTGCCCGGACTGGTGGCGCTGGAGCTGAGCGGGGCCGCGGACGGGGTGCGCACGGTGCGGATCCGGTCCACCGATGCCGACGCGGTGGTCGCGGGCCTGTACAAGGCCGGCTGCTACCCGCGCGGGCTGGAGGTCACCAGCCTCGGCCTGGAACAGGCCTTCCTGACCATCACCGAGGCCGCCGAGGCGACCGACCCCTCGCTGGAGAGTGCGCGATGAAGACGCTGATCAAGCTCGAGATCCTGCGCACCCTGCGCAACAAGCGGTACGTCTTCTTCACCGTCCTGTACCCGGCGCTGATGTACTTCTTCTTCATCAACGCCTACGGCGACCACGGCACGGCCGGCGGGGTCAGCGCCAAGAGCTACTTCATGGTCTCGATGGCCACCTTCGGCGCGGTGGGCGCGGTGCTCACCGGTAGCGCGCAGCGGATCTCGCTGGAGCGCAAGAGCGGGTGGACCAGGCAGCTGCGGCTGACCGCGCTGCCCGGGCGGGCGTACGCGACGGCCAAGATCTGCGCCTGCGCGGTGACCACGCTGCCGGCCATCCTGGTGGTCTTCGGGCTCGGCGCGGTCGAGGGGGTGCGGCTGGACGCCGGGCAGTGGCTGGGCCTGGTGGCGGTGCTCTGGGCGGGCAGCTTCGTCTTCGCGGCGCTCGGGGTGGCGCTGGGGTACGCGGCCGAGCCGAACGCGGTGCAGCCGATCGTGATGATCGTCTACATGCTGATGGCGGCCTTCGGCGGGACCTGGTTCCCGGTGAGCGGCACCCTGAAGACGATCGCCCGGTTCAACCCGGTCTACCTGTACAACCAGCTCGCCGCCTTCGTCCGCCCCGGCACCGCCTTCGACACGGCGGCGGCCGCCTCGCTGGCCGGCTTCCTGGCGGTCTTCGTGGCCGGGGCGGCGTTCCTGTACCGCAGGGACACCAAGCAGGCATGATGACGGCCATGCAGTACACGCCCCTGGACCCCCGCCCCACCGAGTCGGAGCGGAAGGTCCGGGGGCGCGGTGCGTGCGACCCGGACGCGGACCCGCCGGCGCTGAGCAACATCCCGGGCTCACCGGTGGAGAACCGGCGGCAGTTGCTGGTCAAGATCTGCTGGATGCTGCTGTGGATGGTCTACCTGGTCTACCCGATCAAGGACCTGGGCAGCGGTCACTACTCCACGACGGCCGTGGTGTTCGGCTGGCTGGCCCTGACAGCGTTCCTCGGCTGCTACCTCAGCCTGGTGATCTTCCGTTCGGCGAACGGGATCTGGTGGCGCGGCAGCTACCCGCTGCTGGCCGGGATGCTGGCGATCGCGCTGAGCACCTCGTTCTACTACGGCGAGGCCTGGCTCGGCCTGTTCACCTACCTGTCGGTGGCCACCGGGGCGATCCTGCCGCCGCGGATCGCGCTCTGGGGTGTGGGCGCCGTCACGCTGCTGCTCGCGGGAACCGCGCTGGCCGTGCACGCCCAGAGCGGCGCGCTGGTCGCACTGGCGCTGCCCACCTTCCTGAGCGGCGCCGCGATGACGGGCGTGCAGCGGCTGGTCGCCACCATGCGCGAACTGCGCGAGGCCCGGCTGATGGCGGCCCACCTGGCCGCCTCCGAGGAGCGGCTGCGGCTGGCCCGCGACATGCACGACCTGCTGGGGCACTCGCTCTCGCTGATCACCTTGAAGAGCGAGCTGGCCGGGCGCTTCATGGACGCCGGCAACCAGGAGCAGGCGCGGGCCCAGGTGAGCGAGATCGAACAGGTGGCGCGGCAGTCGCTGACCGACGTCCGGGCCGCGATCACCGGCTACCGCAAGCCCACCCTCTCGGTCGAACTCGCCGCCGCCCGCACCGCCCTGGCCACCACCGGGGTCACCCTGGAGGCGCCGTCCACGCTGCTGGAGGAGCACCCGGGGCTGGGCGCGCCGGAGGGCGAGGCGCTGGCCTGGGCGCTGCGCGAGGCGGTCACCAACGTGGTCCGGCACGCCGCCGGGGCCAGCGTCTGCACGGTGGGGCTGGACGAGACCTGGGACGAGGACGGCTCGCGCTACGTGGTGCTCGAGGTCGCCGACAACGGGCGCGGCCCCGGCAAGTCCGCCCCGGGCAACGGCCTGACCGGTCTCGACGAGCGCCTCGCGCTGGTCAGCGGCCGACTGGAGACCGCCACCGGCCCGCACGGCAAGGGCTTCACGATCCGGGCCCTGGTCCCGCTGGGTGCCAGGGCCGCCTGAAGCCGTAGGGTCGCGGCATGACTGACGATCACATCCGGGTGCTGCTCGCCGAGGACCAGTCGATGGTCCGGGAGGCACTGGCCGCGCTGCTCGGACTGGAGGGCGACATCGACGTGGTCGCGCAGGTCTCGCGCGGGGACCAGGTGGTGGCGGCGGTGCTGGAGCACCGGGTGCAGGTGGCGGTGCTGGACATCGAGATGCCCGGGCTGACCGGGATCGAGGCGGCGGCGCTGGTCAAGCGGCAGAGCCCGGGGACCAAGGTGGTGATCGCGACCACCTTCGGCCGGCCCGGCTACCTGCGGCGGGCGATGGAGTCCGGCGCGGACGCCTTCCTGGTCAAGGACGCGCCGGCCGCCGAACTCGCGGAGGCGGTGCGCCGGGTGCTGCGCGGCGAGCGGGTGATCGACCCCACGCTGGCGGCCGCCGCGCTGGCCGATGGGGCCAACCCGCTGACCGGGCGCGAGCTGGACGTGCTCGCGGTGGCCGCCGAGGGCGCGGTGAACGCCGAGATCGCCCGCCGGCTGCACCTGTCCGAGGGCACCGTGCGCAACTACCTCTCGATGGCGATCCAGAAGACCGGCGCGCGCAACCGTGCCGAGGCGGTGCGGGTGGCCAAGGAGAAGGGTTGGATGTAGCGGGTCAGTTGAGCCGGTGGCGGGCCGCCCGGGCGTCCTGCCGGACCCGGGCGGCGGACTCCGGGTCGAAGGCGTCCAGGATCTGCGCGTACGCCTCCATCTCGCCCGCCCCGCCCAGGAAGTCCCCGGTGCGGACCAGGAGTTCGGCCCGTTCCAGGCGCAGTTGGGCCGGGTGCCGGGGGAGCAGCAGGGACAGCTCGGTGGCCCACAGCTGGGTGCGGGCGTGCTCGGGCCGCTCGCTCGCCCAGTTTCTGATGTTCCCGAGCACCCGCAGCATGATGTCCAACGGCTGTGCGGGGGTGAGCAGTTCGGGCGTGAACCGGTGCCCGGACGCGACCACGATCGCGGCCGCGTCCTCGGCCGAGAGCAGCCGGCCGCCGTGGTACGGGTCGGCCAGCACGTACTCCTCGCCCGGATCGGGACCGCCCACCGCCACGATGAAGTGGCCGGGCAGCGCGATCCCGTGCACGGTGAGCCCGGCCCGCTCGGCCACCGCCGACCAGACCAGCGAGAGCAGGATCGGCAGCCCACGCCGCCGCCGCAGCACCTCGGGCAGCAACGAGGACTCCAGCCGCCGGTAGTCCGACTGCTGTCCGTGGAACCGCTCGCGCCCACCGAGCACCGCGGCCAGCAGCGCGGCGGTCTCCTCGGGGCTGCCGGGCGCACGCTCGGCCACGGCCCGCCGCACGGCCGCGGCGTGCCGGTCGAGCGCCGCCTGGCAGGCGGCCAGCAGCGCCTCGAGGGTGGGCGGCGGCTCGTACTCCCCGTCCTCGGTGCGCACGTCCTCGGCGAGGGTGTGCTCGGCGGCGGCCAGCAGGCAGAGCAGCACCGGATCGGGCTGCTCGGACCTGGCCTCGGCGCGGAAGCGGGCTCTGCTCTGCTCGGTCACGGTGGCTGCGGTGGCTTTCGGTCGTGACGGTCTGACTGGGTGGGACTGACCGGGTGGGACTGACTGGGTGGGGCTGACTGGATGGGAACCTACGCGCGGTGCTACGCCCGGGGAAGACAGGCGTAGTGGTAAGTGTGGCTGGTCGTGAAGCCCAGCCCGTCATAGAGCGTGATCGCACTGTCGTTGTCGGCCTCGACCTGCAGGTAGCCGCCCCGGGCGCCCTCCTCGGCCGCGCGCGCCGCGAGCACCGCCATCAGCGCGGTGGCCAGGCCCTGGCGGCGGGCGGCCGGCTGCACCTCGACGGCGCCGAAACAGGCCCAGGGGCCGTCGATGACGCACCGTCCGATCGCCAGCGGGACGGCGGAGTGCGGGTCGGGCACGGTGGCGAACCAGACCGAGGGCCCGCCGTGCAGCACCTGGCGGGCCGCCGCGTCGGCCGCCGGGTCGCCGCTGACCCGCCGGTAGACGGACATCCAGTCCGGGCCCGCCGTGCGGGAGAGCCGGACCAGCTCGGTCCCGGAGGCCGCCGCCTTGACCAGCGGGGCGAGCGGCGCGGTGCGCACCAGGGTCGGGGCGTAGACGGCGCCCAGCCGGTCCAGCTCGGCGGTCAGCCCGGTGGGGGAGCCGGGGGTGGTCACCTCGACCCAGGCGGGCAGCCCGCGCTGCGCGTACCACTGCGCGACCCGGTCCAGCGCGGCGGGCAGCGGCAGGCCCGGGTCGCCGAGCGCCTGCACCGAGTTGGCCCGCCGGGTGAAGCCGGCCGAGGCGCGCAGCGTCCACTCGCCGAGCGGCTGCTGCTCCACAGCCGGCCAGCCGCGGGCGGCGATCCGCTGCAACTCCACCGGATCCACAGGCGGTACCGGCACGCTGCGGGCAGGGAAGAGCGGGACCACCTTGCCGGCGACCAGCCGGTCCAGGCCGATCCTGGACCGGGCGGCCGCGCGGGGCTCCACGGTTACTTCGTGAGCGTCCCACGATGTGAGCACGCCGATCACATCACGAAAACGCGGGCGTCCGGTGGCCGGGTCCAGGGCAGTCTCCAGACAGCGCACCGACACACGTCGTCCCACGTCAGAGGGGTCTATCCGAACTTCGGGACGCGCGCTGCCCGGAATCCGGTTGGTGTTCATAGTGATCTCCGGTGCATGTGTAGTGTCTGACCCGCGATACTAGGGGCGGGCATCGACGACGCCGCGCTCACCCGCGCACGCAAGTACATAGTTTGGGCAGCAGCCCAACCGAGGAGGAACGACAGCGTGACCTACGTCATCGCGCAGCCTTGTGTCGACGTCAAGGACAAGGCGTGCATCGAAGAGTGCCCGGTCGACTGCATCTACGAGGGCCAGCGCTCCCTTTACATCCACCCGGATGAGTGTGTCGACTGTGGCGCGTGCGAGCCGGTCTGCCCGGTCGAGGCGATCTTCTACGAGGACGACACTCCGGAGGAGTGGAAGGACTACTACAAGGCGAACGTCGAGTTCTTCGACGACCTCGGTTCGCCCGGTGGTGCCTCCAAGCTCGGTCTGATCGAGCGCGACCACGAGTTCATCGCGGCGCTGCCCCCGCAGAACCAGGGCGAGCACTGAGACCGTGAGTACCGAACAGCCGCGCGCGCCGTTCCCGGGTCACCCGGGGGCGGCGCGCCGCGTATCCGACCTTCTTCCGGTCTTCCCGTGGGACAAGCTGGAGCCCTACAAGGCGACCGCGCTGGCCCACCCGGACGGGCTGTGCGACTTCTCGGTCGGCACCCCGGTGGACCCGGTCCCCGAGCTGATCCAGAAGGCGCTGGCCGGCGCCGCCGACTCGCCCGGCTACCCGACCGTCTGGGGCCCGGTGGAGCTGCGCCAGGCGATCGCCGGCTGGTTGCACCGCCGCTGCGGCGCCGAGATCGAGCCGGACGCCGTGCTGCCGACCATCGGCTCCAAGGAGCTGGTCGCATGGTTGCCCGGACAGCTCGGGCTCGGCCCCGGAGACCAGGTGGCCTACCCCCGCCTGGCCTACCCGACCTACGAGGTCGGCGCCCGGCTCTGCGGGGCCGAGCCGGTCGAGTACGAGGACGTGGCGGAGCTGGACGGCTCCCGGGTGCGGCTGCTCTGGCTGAACTCGCCGTCCAACCCCACCGGACGGGTCCTGACGGCCGACCAGCTGCGCCGCGCGGTGGTCTGGGCCCGGCAGCACGGGGCACTGGTGGTCAGCGACGAGTGCTACCTGGAGCTTGGCTGGGAGGCCGAGCCCGTCTCGGTCCTGCGCCCCGACGTCTGTGGCGGCTCGCACGAGGGCCTGCTCGCGGTCCACTCGCTCTCCAAGCGCTCCAACCTGGCCGGCTACCGCGCCTCCTTCGTGGCCGGCGACCCGGTGGTGGTGCGTGAGCTGCTGGAGATCCGCAAGCACGGCGGCATGATAGTGCCGGCGCCGGTGCAGGCGGCCACCATGGCGGCGCTCGGCGACGACGCGCACGTGGCGGAGCAGCGGGCCCGGTACGCGGCCCGGCGCTCGGCGCTGCGGGCGGCGCTGGAGGGCAACGGGTTCCGGATCGAGCACTCCGAGGCGAGCCTGTACCTGTGGGCGACCCGGGACGAGCCCTGCTGGGACACCGTGGCCGACCTGGCGCGGCTGGGCATCCTGGTGGCGCCGGGCGACTTCTACGGGCCGGCCGGCGAGCGGTTCGTCCGGGTCGCGTTCACGGCGACCGACGAGCGGGTGGCATCTGCGGTCGCGCGGCTCGAGAGCCGGTCGCACAAGCGGTAGTCGGACAGCCGGAAGGGCCGGGCCGTTCTCGCGAACGGCCCGGCCCTTCGGTGTGCCCGGTGTCAGCCGACCGTCGGCAGCTGCTGCAGCGGCCCGGTGACCCCGCTGAGCAGGTTGGTGGCGCTGCCCAGGTCGGGCAGTCCGCCGAGCCGGTGGGTGGCGCCGGTGGCCTGCCCGCTGAGCTCGTCCAGGTGCGCGGCGTCGGCGGCCTGCGCCGGGTGGGTCAGGTCGGCGGCGGGCAGCACGTGGGTGAGCTGGTCGAGACCGGCCAGGTTGCCGGCCAGGCCGTGGGTGGCGGGCAGCGTGTCGGCCAGCTGCTGGGTGGCGGGCAGCGCGCCCAGCGAGTCGACGCCGGGAACGGCGCCGGTCAGCCGGTCCTGGCTGGGCAGCTGGCGGGCCAGGCTGCTGGTCGCCGGGAACTGCTCGGCCAGCTGGCCGGTCGCGCCGACCGGGTTGCTCAGGGCGTCGCCGTTCAGCACCTTGCCCAGGCCGTTGACCTTCTGCATCACCGTCGGCGTCGCGGCGGGGCCGCCGTGCTCCATGTCGAGCGGCATCGAGCGCGGTGCGGCGGCGCCGCCCAGGTGGGGCAGCCCGCCCAGCGGCGTCAGGGTGGCGACCTTGCCGACCGTGTCGGCCAGCGGGCCGCCGCCGGCCGTGGTGGCGCCGGCGTGGTCGCCGAGGCCGCCGACCGCCTTGTCGGTCTGCGGCAGCGCGGTGGCCGCCGCGGAGCCGGTGGCGTCGGCCGCGGCGGGCAGCGCCGTTCCGGCCAGCAGCGCGCCGGTGGTGCCCAGGGCCTGGCCGACCTGGTGGGTCTCCCCCTTCAGCGTCGAGGCCGAGGTGACGCCGTCCAGCTTGCTGATCCCGGCGCCGACGTCGGTGCCCTTGGGCATCAGCTGGTCGGCGGACGCCGACCCGGCGGCGACCAGCGGGGTCGCACCGGCCGCGACGAGCAGTGCGGCCTGGGCGATCCGGCGTGAGAGGGGGAGGGACATGGTGCTCCTAAGAAGTGACGACACGACAGGTCCGCCGGGCGGACGCCGTGATTACCGCTTGAGGAGCGAGAAGGTTTCGGTCGCCGAAGGTAAAGAGTCACTAAAGATCGCATGATCCTCTTTCCGCCAGCGGAGGCATTTCCGCTGGAAGTGACGTTTCTTCGGGCTGTCGGCCTGCGTTCGGCGAGCCGGCCGGCGGTGTCCCGTCGCCCCCTCCCGGTTCACCCTGGAGGGAGGCGACCGGGTGAACGTTCGTCAATCCCGGCTGACGCGGCGTCAATGCTTGGCGGCAGGCATCCCGAGGGTCACCAGCACCCGGTCGGTGGCCGCCGGGTCCGGCTGAGCCGTCCACCCGGCGTCCGAGCGGTCCATCCGCCAGGCCTTGCCGTCGAAGTGGATCGTCCCGATGCCCAGCTCCTGCGCGTGCGCCACCGACCACTCGGCCACCGCCCAGCCGCTCTGCCGCTGCGCGTCGGGGCCGGTGTCGGTGTTGGCGGCCGGGTCGGGGGTGAGGGCGAGGGTGCTCGTCCTGGCGTCCGAGGAGGTCGGGCCGGCTGCCGCGGTGACGGCACGCCCGAACTCCCGCTTGAGCCGGTCGGTCAGCTGCTTCGGCGAGCCGGGGCCGGTGGCGGGTGCGCCCGACGGCGAGGCCGAGGCCGAGCCCGAGCCGGCGGTGGCGGCGGCGGGCGCGGCGGCGGTGGTGCCGGCGGTGGTGCCGGCGGCCGCCGGGTCCGTCGGGTCCGGCTCGGCGAAGGAGTGCACCACGCAGCTGAAGGTGGCCGGTGCCCGGCCGGTCAGCGCCGAGGCGAGCAGCGAGGCCTTGGCCTCGTGCTTGGCGTAGGCGCCGGGGTAGCCGCTCTTCTGCACCGTCTGCGCCGCCTCGGTGAGCGGCATCCGGGCGTAGTTGGGCGCTTCCTTCTTCAGGGCGTCGAGGAACTTCTGGGACGCGTAGACCGGGTCCTGGATCTGCTGCGGGGTGCCCCAGCCCATGGAGGGCCGCTGCTGGAAGAGGCCGATCGAATCGCGGTCGCCACCCTCCAGGTTGCGCAGCTTGGACTCCTGCAGCGCGGTGGCCAGCGCGATGGTCAGGGCCCGCTCGGGCATGCCGCGGGAGAGCGTGACGGCGGCGATGGTCGCCGCGTTGGAGCCCTGGTCGAGGTCCATGGTGACCGGCTTGCCACCGGCCGGGGTGACCGTGCAGCCCTCGTCGGCCTCGGTGTGGTGGGTCCGCTTCCACAGCACCAGGCCCGCGACCACGGCCGCGACCAGCAGCAGCGAGGTCAGGACCCAGCGCAGCGGCCGGCGCCGACGGCCGCGGTCGGGGCTCGACTGGCCCGTCTGCTCCTCCATGGCCACCGTGGCCCCTCTCACCTCGGGTTGTTTCCGCACACCGTACTCACCCACCACCGACTCGGACGACAGTACGGTCCCCGCTGGTTGCGTCACGGCGCAACCAACGTCGGCAAGCGGCCCCCGATAGGCTTGGCGACCATGAGCAGCCTGCCCTCCACCAGCGCCCCGACCGCCCTCGACCTCGCCCTGGACGGCGGTGCGCTGACCGCGCAGCTGGTCGACTTCCCCTCGGTCAGCGGGAACGAGCAGGCGCTCGCCGACGCCGTCGAGCAGGCGCTGCGGGCGTTCGGGCACCTGACCGTGGACCGGTACGGCAACAACGTGGTGGCCCGCACCGACCTGGGCCGGGCCGAGCGGGTGCTGCTGGCCGGGCACCTGGACACCGTCCCGATCGCCGACAACCTGCCCTCGCACGTCGAGGGGGACCTGCTCTACGGCTGCGGCACCTCCGACATGAAGTCCGGCGTCGCGGTCCAGCTGCGGCTGGCCGCCACCCTGCCGGCGCCCAACCGCGACCTCACCTTCGTCTTCTACGACTGCGAGGAGATCGAGGCCAGCCGCAACGGCCTGGGCCACCTGGCCGCCCAGCACCCCGACTGGCTGAAGGCCGACTTCGCGGTGCTGATGGAGCCGAGCGGCGCGATGGTCGAGGGCGGCTGCCAGGGCACCCTGCGGGTCAAGGTCACGCTGACCGGCACCCGGGCGCACGCGGCCCGCAGCTGGCTCGGCGACAACGCGATCCACCACGCCGCCGAGCTGCTCGGCCGGCTCGCCGCCTACCAGCCGCGCCGGGTGGAGATCGACGGTCTGGAGTACCGCGAGGGCCTCAACGCGGTGGACATCCGCGGCGGGGTGGCCGGCAACGTGATCCCCGACGAGTGCGTGGTGACCGTCAACTTCCGCTACGCGCCGGACCGCAGCCCGGCCCAGGCCGAGGCGCACGTCCGCGAGGTCTTCGCCGGCTTCCCGGTCGAGGTGACCGACTCCGCCCCCGGCGCGCTGCCCGGCCTGGCCCAGCCGGCCGCCCAGGCCTTCCTGGCCGCCACCGGTGGCCAGGCCCGGGCCAAGTTCGGTTGGACGGACGTGGCCCGGTTCAGCGCGCTCGGCGTCCCCGCCGTCAACTACGGCCCCGGTGACCCGAACCTGGCGCACAAGCGCGAGGAGCACTGCTCGCTGAGCGCGATCGCCGAGTGCGAGCAGCGGCTGCGCGACTGGCTCAGCGGCCCCGACCTCATCGCCCCGGAGCTGGACGCCCCCGCCGAGTAGCGAGCGCTTCGCCGGTCGGTCATTCCGATGTTCCCCGTTATCCGCCCTCGTCAGGCGTACAGTTTCGTCATGACAGGGACATCAGCGCAGGACGGCGCAGACGGACGGCGCTTCGGCCACGGGCCGGAGCTGGTGGACGAGGCCGCACCACTGGCCGAGCCGCACAAGAAGGCCTGGCCGGAGAAGCAGAAGGGCCCGGTGCTGCTGCGCCGGGAGCAGGTCGGCACCAGCACCACCGACCAGCGCCTGCTGGACACCACCGGGCCGACCGACTGGCTGCACACCGACCCGTGGCGGGTCTGGCGGATCACCTCGGAGTTCGTCGAGGGCTTCGGCGCGCTCGCCGAACTCCCGGTCGCGGTCAGCGTCTTCGGCTCGGCCCGGACCCCGGTGGACTCGGCCGAGTACAAGGCGGGCGTGGCGATCGGCCGAGCCCTGGCCGAGGCCGGCTACGCGGTGATCACCGGCGGCGGCCCCGGCGCGATGGAGGCCGCCAACCGCGGCGCCTCGGAGGGCGGCGGGCTGAGCGTCGGGCTCGGCATCGAGCTGCCGTTCGAGCAGGGGCTCAACGAGTACGTCGACCTCGGGCTGAACTTCCGTTACTTCTTCGTCCGCAAGACCATGTTCGTCAAGTACGCGCAGGGTTTCGTGGTGCTGCCCGGTGGGCTCGGCACGCTGGACGAGCTGTTCGAGGCGCTCACCCTGGTGCAGACGAAGAAGGTCACCCGCTTCCCGGTGATCCTGTTCGGCAGCGCCTACTGGAGCGGTCTGGTGGCCTGGCTCAAGGACACCCTGGTGGCGCAGGGCAAGGCCTCCGAGGCCGACCTGGAGCTCTTCCACATCACTGACGACGTGGACGAGGTGCTGAAGATCATGGCCGAGAGTCGCCGGCCCAACGGCCAGGAGATCTGACCTCGCCCCTTCGGCTCCGGGCCGAGCGGGCGGACAGCGCTCAGGCCAGCCCCCGGCGGGCCACCGCCGGGGGACGGGTGCCCCGGATCGAGGCGACCATGTCCAGCACCTGGCGGGTCTCGGCCACCTGGTGCACCCGGTAGATCCGGGCGCCGAGCCAGGCCGAGACGGCCGTGGTGGCCAGGGTGCCGAGCAGGCGCTCGTTCACCGGCTTGTCCAGCGTCTCCCCGACGAAGTCCTTGTTGGAGAGCGAGACCAGCACCGGGAACCCGGTCGCGGTCATCTCCGGCAGCCGCCGGGTGGCCTCCAGCGAGTGCCGGGTGTTCTTGCCGAAGTCGTGCCCGGGGTCGATGACCAGCGCGTCCCGGCGCACCCCGAGCGCGGCGGCCCGCTCGGCCAGCCCGACCGTCACCGCCAGGATGTCGGCCATCACGTCCGGGTAGCCCACCCGGTGCGGCCGGGTGCGCGGCTCGGCGCCCCCCGCGTGCGTGCAGACCAGGCCCACGTCGTAGCGGGCGGCCACCTCGGCCAGCTTCGGGTCCACCCCGCCCCAGGCGTCGTTCAGCAGGTCGGCACCGACCGCGCAGACCGCCTCGCCCACCTCGTGCCGCCAGGTGTCCACGCTGATCACGGCCTCCGGGTGGCGCTTGCGCAGTTCCGCCACGAACGGCACGGTGCGGCGCAGCTCCTCCTCGACCGTCACCTCCTCGCCCGGGCCGGCCTTGACCCCGCCGATGTCCAGGATCGCCGCGCCCTCGGCCATCGCCCGGTCGGCGGCGGCGAAGGCGGCCTCGTCGGCGAAGGTCGAGCCCTGGTCGAAGAAGGAGTCCGGGGTCCGGTTGACGATGGCCATGATGACCAGTTCCTCCGCGCCGAACTCACGCGGTCCCAGGCGCAGTGCCACCCTTGCTCCTCACAGGTCTCACAGCAGTCGACTATCGATCCACGGGTGCCCTGGTGCGATGATGGGGCCCCGGCCTTCCCAGGGACTCCATGATCCCTCACGCGGCCGCATACTCACGTGTCGGGAGGACAGCTCGTGTTCTGGGTGATCGTGGTGGCGATGGCCGTGGTCGTCGGCGGTGCCGCGCTGGTGGCGCTGGGCGGCGGCGGCTCGCTGCCGGAGGCCGTGCACGACCGGATCGCGGCCCGACTGCCGCAGGAACGGCCGCTGAGCCGGGCCGACGTGGACGAGATCCGACTGCCGATGGCGGTGCGCGGCTACCGGATGGACGAGGTGGACGACGTCCTGGACCGGCTCGGCGCCGAGCTCGCCTACCGCGACTCGCGGATCGCCGAGCTGGAGGCCGCGGTGGCGGTGCGCGAGGGCGTCCAGGTGGGAGCCGGGGCCGGCGCCGCCCAGGCCGGTTCCGAGCCGCTGCCGGGCCTGGAGGACTTCGCCAAGGCGGTCGACCAGGGCGCCCACGCCCCGGCGGCCGAGCAGCCCGCCGACCGCCCCCGCGACGACCGCTTCCGCGACGACGCGGCACAGCAGTGAGCGAGGCGGTCGCGGGTCCGGACGGCCTGCTGCGCTGCCCCTGGGGCGAGTCCGCCGAGGACTACCGGAGCTACCACGACACCGAGTGGGGCCGTCCGGTGCACGGCGAGGACCCGCTGTTCGAACGGATCTGCCTGGAGGCCTTCCAGTCCGGCCTGTCCTGGATCACCATCCTGCGCCGCCGGGAGGGCTTCCGGGCCGCCTTCGCGGGCTTCGAGATCGCCAAGGTCGCTGCCTTCGGCGAGGCCGAGGTGACCCGGCTGCTCGCCGACCCGGGGATCATCCGCAACCGGGCGAAGATCGAGGCCTCGATCGCCAACGCGCGCGCCGCCCAGGCGCTGGACGGCGGCCTGGACGAGCTGGTCTGGCGGTTCGCCGGCGATCCGGACCGTCCGGCACCCGCCACCCTGGCCGAGGTCCCGGCGATCACCCCGGAGTCCACCGCGCTGGCCAAGGAGCTGAAGAAGCACGGCTTCCGGTTCGTCGGCCCGACCACCGCCTACGCCCTGATGCAGGCCTGCGGGCTGGTCAACGACCACCTGGTGGACTGCCACGTCCGGCAGTCCACCAACTGATCGTCCGTCAGCGCCCGACGTAGTTCGGCTGTTCCTTGGCCACGAAGGCCCGCACCGCGATCCGGTGGTCCTCGCTGGCCCCGGCCAGGGTCTGCAGCTCGTCCTCCTTGTCCAGCGTCTCGCTCAGCGAGTGCGAGGCGCCGAAGTCGAGCGCCGCCTTGATCGCGCCGTAGGCGACGGTCGGGCCGTGCGCCAGCTTCTGGGCGAACTCCCGTGCTGTGGCCGCGAGTTCGGCAGTGGGGACGACCTGGGTGGCGAGCCCGAGGGTGAGCGCCTCGGCGGCCTTGACGGTGCGCGGGAACATCAGCAGCTCGGTGGCCCGGGCGTGCCCGACCAGCCGCGGCAGGGTCCACGACGCGCCCGAGTCCGCGGTCAGTGCCACGCCGGCGAAAGAGGTGTTGAACCCGGCCGTCTCGGCCACGATCCGGAAGTCGCAGGCGAAGGCCAGCGAGGCCCCGGCCCCGGCGGCCACCCCGCCGACCGCGGCCACGGTCGGCTTGCGCATCCCGGTCAGGGCCCGGACCAGCGGGTTGTAGTGCTCGGCGACGGTCTTCAGCGGCGGCTCACCGGTCTCCTCGGCGCGCTGCAGCAGGCCCAGGTGCTCCTTGAGGTCCTGGCCGACGCAGAAGGCCTTCTCCCCGGCCCCGGTCAGCAGCACCGCCCGCACCGCCGGGTCGGCCGCCGCCTCGATCACGCTGTCGCGCAGGGCCACCTTGGTCGGCACGTCCAGCGCGTTCATCGCCTCGGGTCGGTTGATGGTGATGACGGCGAGCGCGCCGTCGCGCTCGTAGAGCACGGAGTCGGACATGGGGGAGGGCTCCCAACCGGTCGGTAACACCTGGACCCGAGTCAGCATGCCGGAGCCGGACGGGTGGCGGGAGTGTGAGGTAGCGCACCTTTGCCGACTCTTGTGCCTACCCGGGCGCGCCGCCACCCGGTGCTGCCCCGGCGGCGGGAGGATAGCGCGCCGGGGCAGCCCGCAGGCGGCAACTGAGGGGTCTTCGCTCGCCCGGGTGACGGTGTGTCTGAGACGTAATCAGGCGGTCTGTGCCGGTGTGGTCACTGGTGCGGAGAGAGTGACGTTGGTCATCGGGGCGCCGTATGCGGGATAATGGCTTCCGATCAAAGCGTTCGATACCAGCGGTGGACGGACTGCTGGTACCTAGCTGAGCGGCTGCAGGAAGGGGAACGAGCATGGCGGCCATGAAGCCGCGGACGGGTGACGGCCCGCTGGAGGTCACCAAGGAGGGGCGGGGCATCATCATGCGAGTTCCGCTCGAAGGCGGCGGTCGCCTGGTGGTGGAGCTCACTCCGGACGAGGCGAGCGCCCTGGGCGAGGCCCTGAAGCAGGCCTGCGGCTGACTCCAGCCTGACGTGCCCGCAGGGCCCGGTACCGACCGAACCACGGTCGGCACCGGGCCCTTCGCTCTTTCCGGGGTCCGCCCGGGGTCAGCGCTTGATGGCGCAGAGCAGCCCGTCGCTGACCGGCAGCAGCGCGGGCAGCAGCCGCTTGCTCTCCCGGACCTCCTGGACCAGCTCGCGCACCGCCGCGGTGCGCGGGTCGTCCAGCGCCGGGTCGGTCAGCCGGCCCTGCTGGAACACGCCCTCGAAGCAGACCACCCCGCCCGGCCGCAGCAGCCGCAACGATTCTGCAAGGTACGCCTGCGACTCCGCGGCGTCCCCGTCGCACAGCACCAGGTCGTACTGCCCGTCGGCGAGTCGCGGCAGCACGTCCAGCGCCCGTCCGGGTATGAACCGGGCCCGATTGGCCGCGAATCCCGCCGCCAGATAGGCCTCGCGGGCGAACTCCTGGCGGATCGGCTCCGGGTCGACGGTGGTCAGAATGCCGTCCGGGCGCATGCCGCGCAGCAGGTAGAGGCCGGACACGCCGGTGCCGGTGCCGATCTCGGCCACCGCCTTGGCGCCGACCGCCGCGGCCAGCAGCCGCAGCGCGGCCCCGCCGCTCGGACTGATCGCCCGCACGCCGGTCCTGGCCGCCTGCGACCGGGCGTAGGTCAGCACGGCGTCCTCGCTGACATAGGTGTCGGCGAGGGTCGCAGCCGCGGGCCCGAAGTCGATGATTTTCGTCCTGGAGAGTAGGGGCGCTGCCGGATGTCGATATTTCTTGCCACAGATTACTGGCCGGGTGGGAACCGCGTCCGGCGGCGGGCCGTTGAAGTCAATGCGCGGTTGGTGCGCACGGTCGGTGGATGAGCACACTTTTATCCAGAACTGACGGGTGAGGTGGATATGGTGGTGGCCCTGCTGGGCAGAAGAGCCAACCGAGGAGGTGTGGCCGAGGGCGACGTCCCTGTGCGGCGGCAACTCCGCGGCACCTCGTCGGCCCGTACGCCGAAGCCCGTGATGAACCAGTCTGCGCACTCTCCCCTGGACCAGTCGTCCGACGGCACCGCCGCCGAGTCCTCGGCCCCCGCCGCTATCGCGACCTTCGCCGACGGGGCCGACGCGCAGAGCTGGACTCCGCCCAGTTGGGAGGAGATCGTCGAGGCGCACAGCGCCCGGGTCTACCGCCTGGCCTACCGCCTGACGGGCAACCAGCACGATGCCGAGGACCTCACCCAGGAGGTCTTCGTCCGGGTCTTCCGCTCGCTGTCCACCTACACCCCCGGCACCTTCGAGGGCTGGCTGCACCGGATCACCACCAACCTCTTCCTGGACATGGTCCGCCGCCGTCAGCGGATCCGTTTCGACGCGCTGGCCGAGGACGCCGCCGAGAGGCTGCCCAGCCGCGAGCCGAACCCGGCCCAGGCCTTCAGCGACACCCACTTCGACGCCGACGTGCAGCACGCACTCGACACCCTGGCCCCCGAGTTCCGCGCGGCCGTGGTGCTCTGCGACATCGAGGGCCTGTCCTACGAGGAGATCGCGGCCACCCTGGGCGTCAAGCTCGGCACCGTGCGCAGCCGGATCCACCGCGGTCGCTCGCACCTGCGTGCCGCCCTCAAGCACCGGGCCCCGGGCGCCGAGCCCGGCCGTGCCCGGCGTGGCGGCTCCGAGCCGCTCGAGCCGGTGATCGTCGGCGCGCTCGCGGCCGATCCGGGCGGGAGCGGGCGGAGGCGATCGTGAGCGGCGCAGGCCGGTCCGGCGCCAAGCGCCCGGCGCCCGCCCGGCAGGATCTCGTGGGGCAGGAGTTCCCGGTGCTGCGGCCGATCGCCGTACGCCCGGCAGAACCCGCGGCGAGCACCGAGGAACACCACCTCGGCGAGGCGCTGACCGCCTACCTGGACGGCGAGCTGGGTCATGACGCCCGGGAGCGGGTCCAGTCCCATCTGGCGACCTGTCCGAGCTGCCTGGCCGAGGCCGAGGCGGCCCGCGCGGTCAAGCAGTTGCTCACCCGGACCGAGGCCCCCGGCCCGTCCGGGATGCTGATGGCCCGGCTGCTCGCGGTGGCCGCGCTGCCCGAGGACGACGGTGCGGACGACGGTCCGCGGGACGGCTCCGGCGGACTGTCCAGTGCGGAGCTGCCCAGCGCCAGTCTGCTGGGCAACCCGTCACTCGGTAGCCCCTCGCTGGGCGGCAGCCGGCTGACCGGCGGCTCCTTCGGCCGGGGTGCCGGCGCCTCCTTCGGCAGCGGGGCGCTCGGTTCCGACGCGCCACTGCCCGGGGTCGACCCGCGGGCCGGGCGCGGCCCGGACGTGCGGCTGTGGAGCGGTCGGCGCGGTGGCGCGGCGCGTGCCGCCGCCAGCAGCCCCGAACGGCAGCGGCCGGCGGCGGTACTGCCGATCTCGCGACCCGGGGTGCCGCGCGGGCGGCGGCTGGTGGTCGCGGCGGCCGGCGCCTTCTCGGTGGCCGCGGTGACCCTGGGCGGCTTCGGCAGCCTGGGCCTGGCCTCGGTGGCGGGCGACACCCCGCTGGACGACCAGCACGGCAACGCGGTCAACCCGCAGGTGCCGGGCAACGTCCCGGGCGGTCCGCTGACCGCCCCGCTGACGGTGAACTTCCCGCTGCGCCCGAGCGGCGGTCACCCGTACGACCTGCTGACCCCCGGTCCGCTCGGTCACCCGGGGCAGGGGGGCAACGGTCAGGCGGACACCGGCCAGGTGGTCAATCCGGTCGTCAACGGTCGCCCGTTTCTGCCGTAGTCCGACCAGTAGTCCCGACAGTGTTCGGCCACCAGTTGGTCTTTACCACGGTTTCATCCGCCCGTGGACCACAGACCTGCTGGTGGCCATTACGCTGTAGGGACCGGTGTCGCGGGCCGAACCGGGTTCGTCCTCCAGCAGCTGGGAGCTTCCGTGTTCTTCGACATAGGCCCACTCGAAATGATCACTCTGGCCGTCATGGCGATCGTGATCTTCGGGCCCGACAAGCTGCCGAAGCTGATCCAGGACACGGTCGGCTTCATCCGCAAGGTGCGCTCCTTCGCGGACAGCGCCAAGGCCGACATCCGCAGTGAGCTCGGCCCCGAGTTCAAGGACTTCGAGTTCGAGGACCTCAACCCGAAGACCTTCGTGCGCAAGAGCCTGCTCGGCGACGGCGACGACCCGCTCGGCTTCAAGGAGCTGCGCGAGGGCATGGACATCAAGTCGGTGCTGGACGACAAGCCGGCCAACGGCACGATCAGCACCACCACGTCGGCCGCGGCGCCTGCCGCGCAGCCGGTCAGCGCGCCGCTGGCCGCCGGCGAGCGGGCTCCGTTCGACCCGGACGCCACCTAGGGCCCTCGGGCCTGTCCGGCCGGCCCTGAACCGGGGCTCCTCGAAGCCCGTCACGACCACGACACCCCGCCAGGGCAGCCGCCCGGCGGGGTGTCGGCGTGGTGCGCCGCTATTGTGCTGAGTGCTCGACAGGTAGCTGAGGAGGTCCCGGATGGACGCGACGAACAGCCGTGCGGTGGAACCGACCGAGACGGCTCGGCGCGGTACGGCCACCGCCGAGGCGGCGGAGGTGCCGGCCCGACGCGCGGCCGAGCCCACCGACCCGCTGGCGCCCTACCTGGCCGCCGACTTCCCCTGGTACGGCCTGGACGAGGGCTGGACCGGGCGCCGCTGGCTGCTGCAGGCCGGCGCCGGCGGTCAGCAGCGCCCCGCCCAGCAGCGCAGCATCGACTACGGCTCGGTCGGCCACGGCGAGGAGCCGCCCAAGCAGCAGGAGGCGCACGGCGGCCGCCGGTTCGCCGTGGTGGTCACGGTGGCCCGCCGCCCCGGCCGGCGCAGCGCGGACGGCACCGGCGTACTGGAGGCCACCTCCGCCTCCTCCGCGGCCTGGCTGGCCGGCTCCGGCCTGCTCGCCTCCACCTGGCCCGGCCAGCTGGACCGCAGCCGCCGCCAGGAGTGGCTGGACCAGCAGACCGGCCTCGCCTGGGACCTCGCCGACGACCTCGGCGGCCCCGGCTGGTCCCCCCTCACCCTCCCGGTCAACGGCCTCCCCGAGCCCTTCCGCTACCGCGAGTCCGAGTACGGCTGGGTGCTGGCCGGCGAGGCGCCCGGCGTGCTGCTCGGCGCCTACGGCCGCGGCATCAGTGCCTACGGCATGGGCTTCAGCGCGATTCAGGACCTGGCGTCGTACACCAGGTCCTGAAGGCACGTCAGCTGCGGGTCGGCAGCGGGCCTGATCGGGTCGGCAGAGCGCCCGATCAGAACTTGTTCTTCGGGGTCAGCCCGAGCGAGAGGCCGGAGAGGCCGCGCTGGCGGCCGCCGAGCTTGCCGGCCACGGTGCGCAGGGCGGCGCCGGCCGGGGAGTCGGGGGCGGCCAGGACGACCGGGCGGCCGTCGTCGCCGCCCTCGCGCAGGCGGACGTCGATCGGGATGTTGCCGAGCACCGGGACGGTGGCGCCGGTGGCCCGGGTGAGGGCGTCGGCCACGGTCTGGCCGCCGCCGGTGCCGAAGACGTCGACCATCTCGTCGCAGTGCGGGCAGGGCATGCCGGACATGTTCTCGATCACGCCGACGATCTTCTGGTGGGTCTGCAGCGCGATGGTGCCGGCTCGCTCGGCCACCTCGGCGGCGGCCTGCTGCGGGGTGGTGACGATCAGGATCTCGGCGTTCGGCACCAGCTGGGCCACCGAGATCGCGATGTCGCCGGTGCCGGGCGGAAGGTCGAGCAGCAGCACGTCCAGGTCGCCCCAGTAGACGTCGGCCAGGAACTGCTGCAGCGCGCGGTGCAGCATCGGGCCGCGCCAGACCACCGGGGCGTTGCCCGGGGTGAACATGCCGATCGAGATCACCTTCACGCCGTGCGAGGACGGCGGCATGATCATGTCCTGCACCTGGGTCGGGCGGCCCTCGACGCCCAGCATCCGCGGCACGCTGTGCCCGTAGATGTCGGCGTCCACCACGGCGACCTTCAGCCCGTCGGCGGCCATCGCCGCGGCCAGGTTGACGGTGACCGAGGACTTGCCGACCCCGCCCTTGCCGGAGGCGACCGCGTACACCCGGGTCAGCGTGCCCGGCTTGGCGAACGGGATCTCGCGCTCGGGCGCACCGCCGCGCAGCAGCTGGGAGAGCTCCTTGCGCTGCTCCTCGCTCATCACGTCGAGCTCGACCTCGACCGAGGTCACCCCCGGCACGCGGCCGACCGCGGTCTTCACCCGGTCGGTGATCGTCTCGCGCATCGGACAGCCGGAGACGGTCAGGTAGACGGCGACGCGCACCGCGCCGCCCGCGGAGAACTCCACCGATTTCACCATGCCGAGCTCGGTGATCGGGCGGTTGATCTCCGGATCCTGCACGGTGGACAGCGCCTTGCGGACGGACTCCTCCGTCACGCCGGTCGCCACCTCTGTCTCATTGGCCATGTCTTGATGGTACGGCTCGCCGTCAGGGCGGTTGACTGGCCGGTAGCGTGCCGAGGGTCACAACCGGCCCGAGTCGCCGCCGGTTCGAGCGGGCCGCCCGACCTCAGGCGGCCTCGCTGGCGCCCAGTCGCTCGTCCATCTCCTTGAGCAGGCTCTGCAGCTCGGAGCGGATGAAGTCGCGGGTGGCCACCTCGCCCAGGCCCTGGCGCAGCGCCGCCACCTCACGGGTCAGGTACTCGGTGTCGGCGATGTTGCGGTCGCTGCGGGCCCGGTCCTGCTCCATGTTGACCCGGTCGCGGTCGTCCTGACGGTTCTGCGCCAGCAGGATCAGCGGGGCCGCGTAGGAGGCCTGCAGCGAGAGCGCCAGGGTGAGGAAGATGAACGGGTACTCGTCGAACCGGACACTGACCGGCAGCAGGGTGTTCCAGCCGATCCAGACCAGCACCACCACCGTCATCCAGACGATGAAGCGCCCGGTGCCCAGGAAGCGGGCGATCCGCTCGGAGAGCTTGCCGAAGGCCTCCGGGTCGTAGGAGGGCAGGGTGAAGACCGACGGGCGTCCGGTGCGCGGTTGGTCGAGCCGGGTCCGGATGGCCGTGCCGTGTGCGGTGTCCACCCGCTGAACCCGGCCGCCCTCGCGGGTGCGCAGCTCACGCAGCCGGCTCAGCTCGCTCAGGATCCGCTTGCGGTCAGCGTCCACTGCTCGTCTCCGTCTCGTGCTTGTGGTCCGCCGGGTCCTGCTCCAGGTCCCCGTTGTGGCCGTGCAGCGCGGCCTCGCGCCAGTCCTCGGGCAGCAGGTGGTCCAGTACGTCGTCGACGGTGACGGCGCCGAGCAGGTGGTCGGCCTCGTCCACCACCGGGGCGGCGACCATGTTGTAGGTCGCCAGGTAACTGGTGATCAGCGGGAGCGGGGTGTCCGGCGGGAGCGGGTCGAGATCACCGTCCACGATCGAGCCGACAAGGGTGTACGGCGGCTCGCGCAGCAGCCGCTGGAAGTGCACGGTGCCCAGGTAGGTGCCGGTGGGGGTCTCGTTCGGCGGGCGGCAGACGTACACCTGGGCGGCCAGCGCGGGCTTGTGGTCGGAGACCCGGACCCGGGCCAGCGCCTCGGCCACCGTGGCGTCCGGCTCGAGCACGATCGGCTCGGTGGTCATCAGACCGCCGGCGGTGTCCTCCTCGTAGGAGAGCAGCCGGCGCACCGGTGCGGCCTCCTCCGGCTCCATCAGCTGGAGCAGCCGCTCGGCCTCCTCGCCGGGCAGTTCGGAGAGCAGGTCGGCGGCGTCGTCCGGGTCCATCGCCTCCAGCACGTCGGCCGCCCGCTCGTCCTGCAGCTTGCCGAGGATCTCCACCTGGTCGTCCTCGGGCAGCTCCTCCAGCACGTCGGCGAGGCGCTCGTCGTCCAGCGCGGCGGCCACCTCGGCCCGGCGCTTGGCGGACAGGTGGTGCATCACGTTGGCCAGGTCGGCCGGGCGCAGCTGCTCGAAGGTGGCCAGCAGGTTGGCCGCGCCCTGGCCCTCCTCGGTCAGCGTGAAGCCGGTCACCGCGGTCCAGTCCAGGGTGACCGCCTCGCCCTTGCTCTTGCGCAGCCGGGCGACCTTGCCGCGCTGCACGAAGACCTTGCTGATCTCCCACTCACGCGCCCGGGTCTGCACCATGGCCACGTCGAGCACGGTCACCTCGGCGCTGGTGGCGGTCTCGGTGACCCGGCGGTCCAGCAGTTCGGCCAGCACCAGGGTCTCGGTCGGCCGCTGCTCGAAGCGGCGCATGTTGATCACCCCGGTGGTCAGCACCTGGCCGGACTCGAGACTGGTCACCCGGGTCATCGGCAGGAAGATCCGGCGCCGGCCGACCACCTCGGCCACCAGGCCGAGCACCCGCGGCGGGCGTCCGGCGAGCCGCAGTGAGACGACCACGTCGCGGACCCGGCCGACCTGGTCGCCGTTGGGGTCGAAGACGGCGACTCCGGCGAGATGGGAGATGAAGACCCGGCTGCCTGGCCCTGCCATGGACTTCCTTCCGCTCGTCCTGGGGAAAGGCTATCTAACTGTCCCGTTTCGGGCGTCGCGGAGCCGCCGTTACGGTCCATGCGGCACAGCGGCCGTTGCGCCGCCCCGTACGCTGTGGCGCATGGACGGGATCAACACCACTGCTGACGACTTCCTGGGCCGTGCTCTGCTGGAGGAGGCGGTGAAGAAGTCCGGGCTGCTCTGGGTGCGGGCCGACGGCGCCGGCGAGAGCCGACCGCTCTGGCACGCCTGGCACGACGGCGCGGTGGTGGTGGTCGGCGACGGCGGCGAGCAGCCGCTGCACGGGCTGCGTGCCCAGGGCTCGGCCGAGGTGACCGTGCGCAGCAAGGACAAGTGGGGGCGGCTGGTCGCCTTCACCGCCGCCGTCTCGGTCCTCGAGCCCGGCAGTGACGCCTGGACCGGGGCGGTCGAGGAGCTCAAGGGGAAGCGGCTGAACGCGCCGGACACCGACACCATCACGGACCGCTGGGCGGCCGAGTGCCGGGTGTTGCGGCTGGCGCCGGTGGGGGCGCCGACCCAGCAGCCGGGCGCGATGCCGGAGGGCTCGCACGCCGCCGTGCCGATGGTCAGTTCGGCGACCACCCGGCAGCCGATCCCGGCCGGGCTGCCGAAGCTGGTGCTGGGGCGGTTGCGCCGGAAGTCTTGAGGCGGTCACGCCGGAAGTCTTGAGATGTGGGCGACAGCGGCGTCATAGCGGCACGGGCCTTACCGTAGTACGGCCCGCCCCCCCTTTGCTCCGCCCTGCACCTTTGAGGAGAGCCGTGCCCGTCGCTCGGCCCGAGACCGCCACCGCCGCCGCCCACGCCCCGTCGGTCGCCACGCCCGCACCGGCGCTGCCCAGGACGGATCTGCTGCTGCTCGCCGTCTCGATCGCGGGCATCTCGCTCTCCGCGCCGCTGATCAGCGCCACCGCCGCACCAGCCCTGGCCATCGCCTGCTGGCGCAACATCATGTCGGTGGGCGTGCTCGGCCCGTACGCGCTGCTGCGCCACCGGGCCGAGCTGCGCGGGATCGGCCGGCGCGCGCTGCTGCTGGCGATCGCCGCCGGGGTGCTGCTCGCGGTGCACTTCGCGCTCTGGATGCCCAGCCTGCGGATGACCTCGGTGGCCTCGGCCACCGCGCTGGTCACCACCACCCCGCTGTGGACCATCCTGATCATGCGGATCACCGGGGTGCGCCCGCCCCGACTGGTCTGGCTGGGCATGTGCGTGGCCTTCACGGGCGTGCTGGTGCTCACCGGCGTCGACCTGGCGCTCTCCTCCCGGGCGCTGCTGGGCGACGCGCTGGCGCTGGGCGCGGGCCTGGCCGCCGCCGGCTACATGCTGCTCGGGGCCGAGGTCCGACGGACCGTCAGCACCACCGCCTACACCCTGGTCTGCTACGCCACCACGGCCGTGGTGCTGCTGGCGCTCTGCCTGGTCACCGGCACCCGGATGGTCGGCTGGCCGGCCGGCGTCTGGGGACAGATCGCGCTGCTGATGGTGGCCGCCCAGCTGCTCGGGCACTCGCTGAGCAACCGGGTGGTGCGCACCCTCGGTCCCTCGGTGACCTCCACCGCGATCCTGCTGGAGACCCCGGGCGCGGCGCTGATCGCCGCCGTCTGGCTGGGCCAGTGGCCGCCGTACGCCGCCTACCCGGCGGTGGCGGTGATCCTGCTCGGGCTCGGCCTGGTGGTGCGGGGCGGGCGGCAGTGACCGCCGCCCGCCAGGGCCACCCGTCCGGTCAGAGCCGGCCGTCCGCTCAGAGCCGGCCGTACGCTCAGAGCCAGCCGTTGCGCTTGAAGCCGCGGTGCATGCCGACGCAGATCACCAGGACGCCGACCAGCACCAGGAAGTAGCCGTACTTGTAGTGCAGTTCGGGCATGTTGTCGAAGTTCATGCCGTAGATGCCGGTGATCATCGTGGGCACGGCGAAGATCGCCGCCCACGCGGTGATCTTGCGCATGTCCTCGTTCTGCGCCACCGAGACCTGGGCCAGGTTGGCCTGCAGCAGCGAGTTGAGCAGTTCGTCGAAGCCCTGCACCTGCTCGATCACCCGGGCCAGGTGGTCGGCCACGTCGCGGAAGTAGGTCTGCACCTCGCGGTCGATCAGCTGGGCCGCGGCCGGTTCGGTGAGCTGCTGCATCGGCCGCAGCAGCGGGACCACCGCGCGCTTGAACTCCAGCACCTCGCGCTTGAGCTGGTAGACCCGCCCGGCGTCGGTGCCGGGGCCGCCCGCGGGGGAGAAGACGTCGAACTCGATGTCGTCCACGTCGGTCTGCAGCCGGTCGGCGACCAGCAGGTAGTCGTCCACCACCTGGTCGGCGATCGCGTGCAGGACGGCGGCCGGGCCCTTGGCGAGCAGTCCGGTGCCGTCCGTGCCGTCGGTGGCGTTCTCCAGCTGGTGGCGCAGCTCGGTCAGCGAGCCGTGGCCGCCGTGCCGGACCGTGATCACGAAGTCGGCCCCGGCGAAGACCATCAGCTCGCCGGTGTCCACCACCTCGCTGGTCGGGGTGAGGCGGTCGTGGTCCACGTAGCAGACGGTCTTGAAGACGGCGAACAGCACATCGCCGTACCGCTCGATCTTGGGGCGCTGGTGCGCGTGCACCGCGTCCTCCACGGCGAGCGGGTGGAGGCCGAAGCGTTGGGCGATGCCCTCGAACTCCTCCTCGGTCGGCTCGTGCAGGCCGATCCAGCTGAACGCGCCCGGCCCGCCGTCCCGTACCTTGCGGACGGCCTCGCGCGGGGAGCAGCTCTCGCCGAGTCGGCGGCCCTCCTGGTAGACGGCGCAGTCCACCACGGCCGTGTGCGGCCCGCCGGGGCGGCCGGTCCGACCGGGCGTCTCGGGCTGACGGCGGGTCGGCCGTACGGCGGCCCGAAGATTGTTCATCATCGACATCCGGGATCCTCTGCTCGAACGTTCACCCTAACAGCAGGTCAGGACGGGCCTCAGGGGCGTGCACCCGGCCGGGTACGCTCGCCGTATGGCCCACGACTTCCCGCTCTTCGGCGACCCAAGCCAGCCGCACGGCCCGCAGGGCCCGACCCGCGCCGAGGTGCTGGCCGCCGTCGAGGCCCGACTGCTGACCACCTTCGGCGAGCCGAGCGGGCGCGCGGCGGTCACCTTCCTGGGCGCCGAGCGGATCGAGGTGCTGCGCTTCGGCCCCGGCGCCGAGGGGCTGGTCCGGTACGCGACCCTGGGCATGGCCGCCGCCCCGATGGCCGACCCCACCTCGGCGGTGGCCGACCCGGTGCGCGGGCCGCGCGCCGAACTGCTGCTGACGCTGCGCGCCGGACGCGACGAGGTGCTCCGCGCGCTGGCCACCTTCGCGGCGACACCGCAGGTCGAAGGCCTGGTGGTGGCCCCCGGCAGCTCGCTCGACCTGGGCGGGCCGCTCTGGCCGGACGCGCCGTTCACCTCGGTGCTGGCGGCCGAGAGCGGCGGCCTCGTCGAGGACCTGGAGCTGGCCGAGCCGGCCGAGCCGGTGCGCTTCCTGCCGCTGCTGCCGATGACGCCCAACGAGGCCGCGCACAAGCGGGTGCACGGTGCGGCGGCGCTGCAGGAGCGGTGGCTGGCCAAGGGCACCGACCTGCGCGATCCGCAGCGGCGCGGGGTGGCGCTGGACTGAGAGTGGACCGCGACCGGTCGGCTGCTACTTGTAGGTGTGGATGAAGCCGTAGA
Source organism: Kitasatospora azatica KCTC 9699 (assembly GCF_000744785.1). Classification (NCBI taxonomy): domain Bacteria; kingdom Bacillati; phylum Actinomycetota; class Actinomycetes; order Kitasatosporales; family Streptomycetaceae; genus Kitasatospora; species Kitasatospora azatica. The sequence goes on from NZ_JQMO01000003.1 coordinate 1,199,175, forward strand.
CGCCGCTCGCCACCAGCTGCACCGCGATCGCCGAGAGCAGGAGACCGGAGAGCCGGGTGATCAGCACCACGCCGCCCTCCTTGATGATCCGGATGATCACCAGCGAGAACCGCATGGTCAGCCAGAGCACCCCGTGCATGGCCACGATCGCGGTCCACACCGCCAGTTCCTGGCCGCTGCCGTGGGCCTTCTGCACGGCGAGGATCACCGCGACGATCGCGCCCGGGCCGGCCAGCAGCGGGGTGCCGAGCGGGACCAGGGCGACATTGACGTCCTTGGTCTGGGTCGGCTCCTCGATCTTGCCGGTGAGCAGGTCGAGCGCGATCAGCAGCAGCAGGATGCCGCCCGAGACCTGCAGGGCCGGGATGGAGACGTGCAGGTAGTCGAGGATCTGCCGACCGAACAGGCCGAAGGTGGTGATCACCCCGAGTGCCACCGCGGCCGCCTGCCAGGCCATCTTGCGCTGCACCCGGCCGGCTCGCCCGGAGGTGAGGGCCAGGAAGATCGGGATGGTGCCCGGCGGGTCCATGATCACGAAGAGGGTGACGAAGAGCGAGCCGAAGGTCGTCCCGTCGAAGAAGCCCATAGCCCGAATTGTCGGGTTGGTGACTGATGGCCGCATGTGGGGTGGGCTGACCCGGCGTCAGCTGGGTGGCCTGCCTGGGGTGGCTGGGTGGCCTGCGTGAGGGTGGCTGGGTGGCGGCGTGCCTGAGGTCGGCTGGGTGGCTGCCCGGGTCAGCTGATCGGCTTGGCGCCGGTCGCCTGGGACAGCAGCGCCTCGTAGGCCTGCGGCGCGGTGGTGAACGCGCCGAGCGCGACCGTCTTGCGCGAGCCGTGGTAGTCGCTGGAGCCGGTGCAGAACAGCCCGAGCTCGCCCGCGAGTCCGCGCAGCCGCGTCCGGGCCGCCTCGTCGTGGTCCACGTGGTCCACCTCGAGACCGCCGAGGCCGGCCGCCGCCAGATCGGCGATCACCTGCTCGGAGACGGTGCGTCCGCGCTTCTCCGCGCCCGGGTGGGCGAAGACCGGCACACCGCCGGCCGCCCGGACCAGTCGGACCGCCTCGGCCGGGTCGGTCTCGTGCTTGGGCACGTCGGCCCGGCCGCCGTTGGCCAGCCAGTCGAGGGTGAAGGCCTCCGAGACCGTGGTCACCACGCCCGCCTCGACCAGCGCGCTGGCGATGTGCGGCCGCCCCACCGAGCCGGAACCGGCGATCCGCTGCACCTGCTCCCAGCTGATCGGCGCGCCCAGTGCCCGGCAGCGCTCGACCACGGCCTGCCCGCGCCGGAACCGGTCGGTGCGGACCAGCTCGCGCTCCGCGGCGAAGGCCGGTTCCGCCGGATCGAAGAGATAGGCCAGCAGGTGCATGCTGATGCCGTCCACCCGGCAGGACAGCTCGGCACCCGGGATCAGGGTCAGCGCGCTGCCGGCCGGCAGATCCCGGACCGCGGCGGTCGCCTCCTCGTAGCCGGCGACGGTGTCGTGGTCGGTCAGCGCCACCACGTCGAGTCCGGCCGCGACTGCCGCGGCCACCAGCTCGGCCGGGCTGTCGGTCCCGTCGGAGGCGTTGCTGTGGGCGTGCAGGTCGATGCGCACGGGGCTGGGCTCCTGGCTGACGCGGTGGAGTGGCTGGAGCAGCCCAGGATAGTCGGCGCGGCTTGGGGGCTTGGGGCTTGGCGGTGTTGAGGGCTCGGGGTGGAGGGTTCGGCGTGGCGCGGCGGGTTCGGGGTGGTGGGTTCGGTGTTGGCGGCTCAGCCCAGCAGGCGCGGGGAGAGCGCTCCGCAGGGCAGCAGGTCCAGCTCGGCGCCGGCGTCGCGCAGGTCGGTCAGCACCAGCTCGTCGTACATCACCAGAGCGGACTGCTCGGGCCAGGCGATCGCCCAGAGCCAGATGCCGCGCGCCTCGCCGACGTAGACCGCACGGTCACTGGGCGCGCCCTGGACGTGCCACATCGGCGTCGGGCGGCCGGCCGCCATCAGCTTGGCGCCGACCGGCTTGTCCAGCGAGATGGCCTCACCCGGATCGGGACCGGGGAGCCCGGCGTAGCGGGCGCCGAGGCCGACCCCGAGCTCCTCGGCGACCAGCACCAGCTCGCCGAAACCGCCGAGCGGGGCCGGGCCCGAGCAGGCCACGGCGGTGGCGCGGGAACCCGACAGATCGTCACCCGCGTGGGCGATGCCGGTGTACAGCCAGCTGACCGGGAGCGGCCACGGAAGCCAGACGGGCACCTCGGACCTCGTCACCGCCGCGCCCAGGGCCTCCACACTGGGCGGCAGTACGGGTTGTACCGGGTGCACGGCTCCGTGCTTGTCACACTGCCAGGTGTCGGAGAAGAGACCGGGGGCACGCACCCGACCGGCGCACCTCGGGCAACTTGGCTCGCCCCTCATAACAGCCAACGCTCCTCCCTCCGGACCGCCGCGTCAAGGACGGTCACCCGTACGGAGTGAGTCACCGGCGCGGTCCGGACATACGTGCGGACGTACGTCCGGACGGGTCGGCTCGGCCGGGGCCGGGGCGGTGGTCCCCGCTAGGGGATGTCCCGCGCGGCTCGGCGGCAAACGTCGGTCGG